>DWYK01000211.1 GCA_019118705.1 Candidatus Merdibacter merdigallinarum
AAAAGGAGAACAGTATGATTGAAATCAAACATGTAACAAAGACCTTCGGGACAAAGAAGGCCGTTGACGACCTGGATCTCACCATTCCGACCGGAGAGATCATCGGCTTCATCGGTCCCAACGGTGCCGGAAAGACCACGACCATCAAGATGATGACCGGCGTGCTGAATCCGGATGAAGGGGATATTCTCATCAATGGGAAAAGCATTCAGAAAGAACCGCTGGAGGCCAAGCGTCAGTTTGGACTGGTACCGGACAGCCCGGATATGTTCCTGCGCCTGAAGGGCATCGAATATCTCAATTTCATGGGAGATATCTATGAAGTCGACACACAGGTTCGCCAACAGCGCATCGAGGCGCTGGCCGAGACCTTTGAGATGAAAGAAGCACTCAATGACAAGATCCTTTCCTATTCCCATGGTATGCGACAGAAGATCATCATCATGGGCGTCCTCATCAATGAACCGGAGGTCTGGATCCTCGATGAACCGATGACCGGTCTGGATCCACAGTCCAGCTTCCGTTTAAAACAGATGATGAAAGAACATGCCGCCAAGGGCAAGACCGTCTTTTTCTCCACTCATGTGCTGGAAGTGGCAGAAAAGCTGTGCGACAAGATCGCCATCATCGCACATGGCAAGATGATCTACTTCGGGACGCTGGAAGATCTGCGCGCTCAGCATGGAGAGAACCAGAGCCTGGAAGAGCTCTTCCTTGAGGTAACCGAACATGCGTAAATTCTGGACCCTGATGCGGGTACAGCTCAAGAGCGGTGCCATCGCCACGACGGATGGAACGACCAAACAATGGAAGAAGCTGCTGCTGTATCTCGTCCTGCTGGTGTGCATGTTGCCGACGCTGGTGCTCATCGCCATGCTCTTCTATTATGGATTTGATTATATGCGCCTGCTCGATCAGGCCGGCTATCTGATGAATGTCGGATTCCTGATGACAGCTGTCATCATCTTCCTGTTTTCGATCTTCGCCATACCGAGCGTGTATTATTTCAGCAAGGACATCGATCATCTGCTGGTGCTTCCGATCAAACCGGAAGTCATCCTCACTTCGAAGCTCGCCGTCTGCATCGTCTATGAATACCTGTTCGCAGCGGCCGTTCTGGTGCCGATGTACATTTCCTTTGTCCTGCAGATCGGCTTTTCATTCCTGTCGTTTCTGTGTTTCCTCGTCATCTTCCTGACGCTGCCGATCTATCCGCTGGTGCTCAGCAGCGTGCTGACGATGGTCATCATGCGCTTCGTCCCGTTCTTCAACAACCGGGACCGTTTCAACCTGATCGGCGGCATCATCGTCGTTGCGGCGGCGCTGGGCCTTTCCTTCTGGATGCAGACGATGGAAACGGAAGATATGAGCGCGGTATTGATGGCGCTGATGGATGGAAACAATTCCCTGATGCAGTTTGGAACGATGCTCTTTCCGTTCGTACCAAGCGCAGCACTGTCCTGCTTCCACGGCGATCTGCTGCAGCTGCTGCTTTATCTGGGCATCACGGCGATCAGCCTGGTCGTCTTCCTGATCTGCGGAAAGCTGCTGTACTTCAAGGGTGCCATCGGCGGCAGTGAGACCTCTCATTCCCGGCATACGTTCGATCAGAAACAATTATCGGAAAGCCGGCATCACTCCGTCTTCCACACCTATCTCATCAAAGAATTCAAGATCCTGTTTCGCACACCGGTCTTCTTTACCAACTGTGTGCTGACGGCCCTGCTGATGCCGATCATCCTGACGGTGGCGGTCTACACCTCGTTGCAGGGAATGGACCTGCGTGCCTTCATCACACCGCAGTTGCTGGAGAGCATTCCGAATCTGTGGTGTTATGTCCTGGTGATCAGCTTTCTGGTCGGCAGCTTCATGGGCGGCATCAACATGATCAGCTCTACTGCGATTTCAAGAGAGGGAACCAACGCCTACTTCATGAAGTTCATCCCGGTACCGGTGGAAACGCAGGCGTTCGCAAAGGCGGCCTGCGGCATCATCATCTCTGCCGTCAGCGGCTGGTTGCTGCTCATCCCGCTGCATCTGGTGCTGAGCTATCCGATCTACCTGGACCTGATCTTTGTGGTCGGTTCGCTCGTCAGCGTCATCATGACGAACCTCTTCGGCATCCTGATCGATCTGCTGCGGCCAAAGCTCGTCTGGGAACAGGAAGCTGCCGCTGTCAAACAGAATCTCAACGGCGTCATCAGCATCCTGCTTTCCTTCCTGCTAGCTGCGGTCTGCTTCGGACTGCTCTACATCGGATGGGATCAGGTGCTCCTTATCGCAATCGGCTTGCTGGTGATCCAGATCGTCCTGTCCTTCCTGCTGTATGTGGGTGTCAAACGGGCAGGGACCCGGCTGCTGTCACAGATCTAGGAGAACATCATGATCCTGATCTATCTCGGTGCGCAGCATACACAGCAGTCTGCCTATGAACAGGTCCTGCAAACGATGCAGCTTCCGGTCCGCTTTCTCAGCGATGCCCAGACCGAAGCCACATTGAACGAGCTGTTTGAACACAGGGAACATGAACAGCACGCGCATCCATTGTCCCATCCGCTGATGGTCATGAAGGATGTGAGCGATGCCCAGTTTCAGCGCATCATGCAGCAGTTTCATGCGAACGGTCTGTCCATGGAGCGAAAGGCGATGTGGACCGTACACAACCAGGACTGGAGCTTTGCCCGGCTGGCAGAAGAGATCGAAGAGGAACACCGCTACTTTGCGGATCGTGAACAGCTCTATGCCATCTTCTCCGCCAGCAACCACAAAGACCCTCAGGCATATGCCCCTGCGAGCTGGAAGGCCTACGCTGCGACGCTGACCCGGTTATACGGGCTGCTGGTCCGACAGGAACCTTCTCCGCAGGAACTCAAAGCGATGCTGGAAGAAGCGAAGGCAGCCGAAGCGGCGCTCCTTCCCCGTTCGATCCTGAACACAGATCAATAAGCGCAAAAAAAAAACAGACGGTGAACCGAGCTTTCCACAGAGAGCTCTTCGATCACCGTCTGTTTTGCGTCATGCCTATGCCTGATCAGAGCTTTTTTCCGCGCTCCGCTGCATTTCGACCTTGCGCTGATACTGCGCCAGGCTGGTCAGAAAATTGGTCGTTCCCCTCCCCTGCGGCCGCAGTTCCTTCCGCGTGCGGGCAACGATATCGCTCTGTCCCAGCGGTTCGCCTTCCTTGGCCGCATGCAGGAACAGATCTTTCCCCTCGATCTTCAGCAGGCTGCGAAACAGCGCCGCCTGCAGGGATACCGCATGACCTTCCAGCCGGACGGCCAGCTCATCGACGATCTGCTGGAGCTGACGCTTCAACAACCGCGGATCCAGATTCGATGTAAAGAGAAGATAGTCCTTCCCTTCCACCTGGACACGGCTGGCCTGTGCGATGACCTGCTGACCTTCGATCGTGTGGTAGGCATCCTTCGTCAGCTGTTTCAGATAGCCCTGCCGCAGCTGCGGATCCTCTTGCAGAAATGATTCCTCTACCTCCAGCTCGATCGACAGGGTCTGTGCCGTCTTGCCGTGCTTGAACGTTCCAAACTGATGATGTACGTAAATGACCGGGTATTTCATCCTTGTCCTCCTCGCTATTTGTGCTGCCAGCGATAATACTCTGCATCCTTTTCCTCAGAGATCTCCGCCGGCGCCTGTTTTTCATACAGAAAGAAAGTCTCCTGCGCAAACATCGCTATAAAGTCCGCAAATGAGAGCACATAGTGCGCCTGTGCGGCCTGCACGTGGATCTTCTCTTCCCGCATGCCGAAGTAACACTTTCTTCGACGATCCTGTGTGCAGACGACAGCTCCTTCCTTGAGATGCTGACAGACCTGCACAAAGTCTTCTATTTTTTCCATGAAACCACCTTTTCCCTATCATCATACCATTCTCGTAAGGAAATGAACAGAACAGCGTATGCATCCGCAGGTTGGAAGATCGTTGCATGCGCCTGCCGTTTTCATCCATAAAGAGACGATCTGGAATACCGATCTCGGTCTTCGGCTCACTCCTTCCGGCATGATCGTTCAAAGATCTTATGTTCCTTGATCAGCTGAAAGCGGTTTTTTTCATAGAAGTGATGCGCTCGTTTCCGCTTCATCTGCGACCCCAGCCGCAAAGCGGCCAGCTGTCGCTGTCGGGCAAACGATTCCGCATATGCGAGCATCTGTGTTCCGATTCCCGTCCCCTGACGCCGCTGTGCAACGGCCAGAGTGTTGATGATCAGATATGGATCTCGGTGGATGCTGTATTTGATCACCGCTTCCATCACGGCCACAAGCTCTTCGCCAGACCAGGCAGTAAACGCAAAATTACAAGGATCCTCCCGGTTTTTCTCGATCATCTCTTTCATTCGTTCCAGAGGGTACTCATATCCCATCACATCGCGATACAACTGCCGGATCGCCGTCGTATCCGATGACCGTGCTTCCCGGATCTGCATTCAGCTCCCTCCTTCCTGAACTGCGATTTCTCTTATTATACCAGAGTTTGCCTCTTTCTGTGAAACGACTTGTAGGGGCACCTCTCTTTTCAACACGCATATTTCCCTGCCTCTCCCCCTTCATCCACAACACCCGAAGCAAATTCCTTGCGATGAGAGATGCAATGCGTCCCTATCCGGTCATGATCGCTCTTCGCTTCTTTCGTTCGTAGTAAAAAAATGAACCCCACTTCTATCATTCATGGGGTTCATTCAAGTTGATGACCGATTCACATACGCTGACGTCCGTCCGAAAATGCGTTGCCGACCTTTTCTCCCAATGCCAGATAAGTACCGTTCACCGCATCAAAGGTGATCGGGCGCAGCTTGGCCGGATCGATGTTTCCTTTTTCATCCAGCACGGATCCATCCGCACTGACATTGACGATCTCACCGATCATGCAGCAGGTCTGTGCATCGTAGCTGACCAGACGGCATTCCAGCGCCATCGGCAGCTCATCGATCAGCGGTGCGTTGACAAAACTGCTCTTCGTCGTATGCCATCCCGCCTTCTCCAGCTTGTCGCTGACCTGATTTCCGGATGCCATGCCGACATAGTCACAGGCGACGACCTGATCGCTGGTTGCCATGCTGACGGTGAACGCCCCGGTCTCCAAAATGTTCTTCACCGTCTTGTGGCTCTCGCTCAGACACATCGTGATCTGTGCGGAATCACTGATGCCGCCCCATGCGGCATTCATCGCATCCGGGTTTCCCTGCGCATCGTACGATCCGACGATCAGCACCGGCTGCGGGTACAGATATGGCTTTGCGCCAAAATTCTTTCTCATGATGGTTCCTCCTTCTCAGCGTATAAAATTCGTGGCGATCTTCGCTTCCTGCTTTGGCAGTCCATAAGCTTTCTTGCCCAGAGCGATGCTGCGCATCAAGAAGATGATGTTGTGCGCCAGCGTCCGCATGGTCTGCAGTCCTTCTTCATCCTGTGCGGCCTCTTTTGGCAGGCGTCCGTGCACGCTGTTCCAGTACTGGCTGGATGCGACCGGCATGCCGCTGATCGTAAAATACTTGTTCAGCTCATCGAACGTGGCAGACAGTCCGCCGCGTCTGGCCACACAGACGGCTGCACCGACCTTCATGCGCTTGTCAAAGTGCGTACTGTAAAACAGACGGTCTAACAGGGCGATCAGAGAAGCGTTCGCCGAAGCATAATAGACAGGGCTGCCGACGACGAGCCCATCACACTGTTCAAACAGCGGCGCACACTGGTTGACCAGATCATCAAAGACACAGCTGCCTTTCTCAAAGCATGTTCCGCAGGCGATACAGCCGCGGACCGCCTGCGTGCCGATGGTGACCATATGCACCTCGATTCCTTCCTGTTCAAATACGTTTTTCATCTCCTGCAGTGCGAGCGCAGTATTTCCATTCACCCGCGGACTGCCGTTGATCATCAATGCATTCATTGTCTGTTCCTCTTCCTTTCAAGCATACTTTATCACCGACCGGACAAAAAGACAAATGAAATCTAAGCGTAAGGAAGCTGCCCCTCCTGCTCCGCCTGCAGCAGATCCCAGGCCAAAAGCCAGTCATCCGCATCCATGACCGTCCGTGCCTGCAAAACGATGCAGGCCACCGGATCCTTTGTCACAGACGGGCCGCTCAGCTCTGTACGGCCGCTTTCCAACAGGGCATCGATAAACGGCAGCACAAAGTTCGACAGACCCGGTCTTTGGCGGATCGTTCGTAACTGTATCCGGTTTTCTTTCATCTTGCTCATCTCCTTTTTATTTCCGCTCTTCTTCCGCGACGATCCAGCCATGCAGCTGCAGCTCCTCTTCGCACAGACGCAGATCACCAAATACGCTGTACACGGCATCCTGCGCATACACATTGACGGAAAGTCCGTGAACCAGTGGTTCCATCGGACAGGCATCTGCCTTCCTGCCTGCAGAAAACGTTCCCTGCAGGCGCAGAAACAGCTGATCATAACTGCCCTGCACGCTCTGTACCTCCCCCTGGATCACATAAACGCTCTCCTCCAGCGTGAACAGCCGCATCCGGACGTGATCGCCCCGCGCAAAGAAGACCTGCTGTACGACAGGATCTTGCGCTCTCGCTGTTTCCCGATTCCCATCATCTTCCGGCGTCTGGCATCCACAGACAACGCCCAGTGCACAGATCGCGGACAGTATTCTTCCTGCTTGCACCATTCACCTCTTTTCTTCCTTGCGCTCCTTCCGGAGAAGACCTATAATAACCATATATTCCAGTTCCAATTTTACTTATACAACTTAAAGTCAAGTTTAAGTCAACCCTGAAATTGGAGGTATGCAAATGAACGATACGATCAAGGATGTGTCCAAGCGGCTGGGGATCCCGGCATCGACGATCCGCTATTATGAAAAGAAGGGATTGCTGCCCAACATCCGCCGCACCAAAGGTGGCATCCGTCAGTTCGACGAAGAAACGATCGAATGGCTGAAGCTCATCGAGTGCCTGAAAAAGACCGGGCTGTCTCTGACGAAGATCCGGGAATTCATGGACATGAGCACGCAGGGCGATGCGACGATCCCTCAGCGTCTGGCGCTCTTTCAGCGTCAGCGGGATGCGATCCGAGAAGAGATCCGCCAGCTGGAGGAGATCCTGCATCTGGTGGATTACAAATGCTGGTATTACGAAACCGCAAAGGACGAAGGTACCCTGCAGCTGCTCGCTCAGCGAAGCGACGAAGACTTTCCGCAGGAGTATCAGGAGGTCCGCCGCTGGCTGCGAGGAAGTGACAGCGAACATTCTTCCTGATGGTGCTCCATGAGAGCGAGGCAGACCTTTCGCCATGATAAAAGGCTGTGTGCCCTGATCAGAGATCAGAGGTCCTCACACAGCCTCTTTTTTATACAGTTTTGCTTTCGGAATGTTCCGGCATCTTAACACCGGCGTTTTCTTCGATGCAGATCGGCGATGCCCAGCATGGAGAGCACGGCCAGACCTGCCCACACCATCGATGGGTGGCCGGCAGCCGTATCGGTTCCGCCTTCATCGGTCTTCTCCAGCTTTGGAATGACGACGGCTTCTGTTTCATGGCCGCAGACCATGCACCGTTCATGACGCAGGCCTTCTGCTTCTGTGGTCGCTTCTTTGTCGATGATCCACTGGTACGTATGAGCATGCACTTCGCTCTTTTCATGGCAGCGGGTACACTCGATCCAGTGACCATGCGCATCCGATGACCAGGTGTCGGCGTACGCATGGCCCAGCGCATCGACGAAGTCTGCCTGATAGCTGTCGTTGCAGACGGTGCAGAGATACGTTGTATATCCCTTTTCCGTGCAGGTCGGTTCCGTGACCGACGGAACATATGTGTGTGCCTCCATGACCAGCGTCAGCGGATCGCTCAGCGTTTCGGAAACTTTCGTTCCATCGCTCGCTCTCACCAGCACCGTGTAATCACCGGCCGCAAACGCCTGCAGCGTTTCAGACGTCTCGCCTTCCAGCAGCATTCCGTCCCGATACCACTGATACGTATAGGTGACCGCTGCCGCATGGGATGGCGATGCACTCAAGAGGACGCTGTGTCCCTCATGGAACGTCGAATGGTCGGCAGATACGTCGACCGTCGGTGGATCCAGGGTCCATACTGCTTCCAGGCGCGTGAAGCGTTCGCTCACTTCATCGCTCTCCATGTCCCACAGCTGGTCGCTGCCGCGCAGCTTCCATCCGCTCAGCGTATAGCCGTTCTTTGTCGGATGCGGTACATTGGCCGCATCGATCGTTTCCCCGATGATCACGCTGTGACGATGATCTCTGTATTCGCTCTCGCCGCCTTCCTCATAGAAATAGACGACACTGGCAGTGGCCCATTTGAGATCCTGACCACTTACCACGAGGCCTTCAAACAGCGAACGGGAAACGAAATCCTCACGATCCGGCGTCAGTCCCTGTGCATAGGTGACCGCCGGGATGTCCATGACATCATTGCTTCTGTTGATCTGGATCGGAACGACCGGCTGGAATGCATCCACGACCTGAATGACATATCCGTCTTCATAATCATTCTGGAAAAACACATCCCCGTTGATCTCCGGCTGTCCGCTGAGCTCCAGTCTCGGATACAGGTCACTGCCATTCTCGCCATACAGCGCAATGGCATGTCCCATGTCTTCCTCGGCGGAGACATTGTCTTTGATCGCTCCATTCTGTATCGAAACGATCACCTCGTCGTTTGCGCACTGGGCAAAGATCCCGCCGCCGGTGATCACAGCCTGATTTCCCATGATCGATCCGCTGCGCATCTCAAACGATGTGGTCTTCTGGTCTGCGTTTGTCGCGCCGAAGATGTACACACCGCCGCCATAATAACCGGCTTCGTTCTCTGTGATCGACGCCCCGTCCAAAATGAACTGTGCGCCGGCCTCCACCACGATACCGCCACCGTACCAGTCGGCAGAGTTTTTCGTTACGATGGCATCCCCTTCCAGGACAAACGTTCCTCTGCTGTGTCGGATGCCGCCGGCGACATATCCGTACGTGTGGTTGTTCGAGATCTCTCCGCCGGAAACGATGCACGTTCCATTGTTCACGATGCCGGCACCGCCCCAGAGATATCCGTCTTCCTGCGGGTTGTTGATGATGTTGCCGCTGATCGCTCCGCCGCTCATGTTGAGATCCGAATTCACATTGACATAAACGGCCGTCGTCTGATTGTTGAGGAGCTGACTGCCCTCCGTAATGTTGAGGGTCGCTCCATTGCTGACGAACACGAGATAGCCGGTCATCTGCGCCTCCAGCGCCTTTCCGTCGATCGTCGTGTCGATGAGCGTCAGTACTGCGTCCGGACCGCTCACGGCAAGCAGCTGGCCGCCATATCCCTCGGCCCGCTCGATCGTCACGCCTTCCAGCGTCTGTGCGGAATCGATCGTGACCGTTCCGCAGATGTAGATCGTTCCTTCTTCATCGACCAGGTTCAGCGCGTGTTCCAACGTTCGCACTGCCGTCTCGCTGCTGTCGCCTGAACGGGAATCATCCCCGGCGACACCATCGACATAGACGCTTGCCTTGCGGGCGATCGAGTAGGTGCCATCCGCATTTTCCACGATCGACAGTCCCGGGTAGATGTACTCCGCTGCCTCTTCATCGGAATAAGTTCCACCTTTGATCACGATGTTCTTTTTACCGGTTGCCTCTGCATCTTCCAGCATCTGTACCGCATGGCCCTGACGGCTGGTGAACGTACCGCTGTCAATGTTCACCTGAACATCGCGGTCATAGTTGCCTTCCACATAGACGGCTGCACCGGTGTCATGCACACCGCTGTCGGCACCCTCGCTCGGTTCCTGTGCTTCTCCGGTTCCGATGATGACGGCATTGCCGCTGATGTGGACCGTACCGCCCTTGATGGCCGTACCGGTCGTTCCCGAGATCCGGGTCCCGTCGATCGTCAGCGTGCTGTCAGCCGGCGGGAAGTAGATCCCGATGCCGTTGTCTGCCGTTACCGAGCCGCCTGTCAGTTGAATGTGGATGTCGGTGCTGACTCCATTGGTAACGATGCCAAAGTCATTCGTCGATGTCAGATCGACATTCTCCAAACACAGGGTGACCCGGTGATAATACGTCAGTTCGCCGCCCGGCGCACCGCCGGCAGGAATGCCGACCTCTGCACCTGTGCCGTCCGTATTGACCATGGTGCCGTTCTTGATCGTCAGCCGTGCATCGCTGGTGTTGACCCGGATGACCGCCGTACCGTTGCTCGTTACCGTATGACCGTTCAGATCCAGCGTCAGATCGGAATGTTCCGCACTGACCGAAATACCGCCCTGCAGATCGTTCAGCAGCACGGCCGCCTTTGTCACATCGCTCTGTGCGGCCTGTGTAAAGCTGCCGTGGATGTACTGCTTTCCATCGGCATGGGTCGACAGGAAGCCGCCTTCTGTGATGTACGCAGCCGTTCGCTCCGTATGCTCCACATATGCGCTCGTTCCCAGTTCGATGCACGTATTTCCGCTGTTCGATACAAGCTCGATCGTTTCATCCAGCACGATCGGCAGTTCTTTCATGCTGTTGCCTGAGCGGGCATACAGCGGAATGTCCGCCGTGATGCGCGAAGGCTCACCGGACGAGTTGCGCACCGTGACCCCGGTCGTTCCCTGCGGCAGGCCGGCATCGGAGGTGATCTCCAGACCATAGCCGCCGGATGCGCGGTTGGTGATCGAATGGCCGTTGAGATCGATGATCGCATGATCGACCGTCACCTTTATGTTTTGGGTCCCTTCCTGATCCTTCAAGAGGACCAGCACCTCTCCGTCCTGCAGTTCGGCCGCTGCCTTGACCAACGATCCATAGTAGGTGTCCCCGATCATGGCGACCGCATTTTCCTGTGTCAGTCGTTCCACTTCCCAGTGACCGTCCACTTCCACACACATCATACCGGCCGGCAGACGATCCGATACGTCCTGTTCAAACCAGCAATTCAGCACAAAGCCCTCGCCGACATTGCCGGTCAGCTTGCCGACGGTTCCACTGTACAGCAGGACCGGTGCGGCGGCATTGCTCGCATTGACGCTGCTGACGTACACCCGCTCTGCCTCTTCCGGCGTCTGCTTGTCACCAGCCGGCCGTTCGCCCACGATGATCGTAGAAGCCGCTGCGTTGGCCTTGATGCCAAAGGTGCCTTCGACCCGTCCGCCGATCACTTCGGCCCGGCCGCTGTTCATCACGTTGAGCACCCAGGTGGCGTTGGTCTGTGTCTGTCGTGCCACACCGCCGCTCATCACGAATGCATCTCCGCTTTGGATGCGGGCGACCGACGTATAGCCGGTTCCTTCCAGGATGCCGCTTTCCATCCGGACGGTATCGGCACCGCCGGCGTTCATGTCGATGATATAGTCGGTTCCGGTCAGTTTTCCCTCCTGTCCGCTGTCGCGGATCGTCACGGTGATCGCTTTCTCCGCAGTGCCCCGCACCTGGAAGGAATTGCTTCCCAACGATACGGTCTGCCCGTTGAGGTCCAGCACCACATCTTTCTCGAGGCGAATGTCCGCACTCAGTGAAAAACTGCCCGTCAACGTGATCGTTTCCCCTGCTTCCGCTTCACTTAAGGCACTCCTCAGCGATGCTTCATCGCCTGCTTCATGCACGGTATCCTGCGCGTGGACCACCTGCGGAAGGTTGGAAAACATCAGCGCGAGCGACAACAGGCCGATCATCCATTTTTTCAGATTTCGCTTTTTCATGTACCCCTCCTCCTTTCTTACCCTGAGATCATGTCACCTGAAGATGAACAAAAAAACGCATTCTGTCTGTCATGCGAACAGGCAAAATACGTCGTTTTACTGTGTACCATGATGCATTTCTTTCGGCACTGTGATCTTGCCTGCAGCTCTGTTCGGTCGTTTTGTCTCTTCGCATCCGCATTCTCCTCCTTTCTCTTTCTTTACCTTCTTTTTAACATACTTTTGAAAGCAATTCAATAAATATTACACCCCTTATCGATTTCCTTTTCCGATTTCGTCTGACAGGTTGAAAAATGTATCTTTTGTTTAAAAATGAAAAAGAGCGCAGTGATCGATACTGGCTCTTCTTTCGCATGTTGCATATGCAGGATCTCGATCATCTGATCGCTACGATATACGCAGACAGCGGCGGCATCTGCAGCTCGGTCAGATCGATCGGCTGATCGTTGATCAGGTCATGACCGCGCTCCCCGCCCGGCGCATGGAACGTATACGGCCGGTCGGCCGCGTTGATGATCGTCCAGATCCGCTCCTCGCCCAGGGAACGTTCAAACGCACACTGTTCATTGGTGATCATCACGTCGTGGAAGTCGCCCTTCCACAATGCCGGCTGCTGTTGGTGCACGGCAGACAGCCGGGCGATCCAATCACACAGCACGTTCCAGCAAGGCTGATCGAAACAGACGCGCAGCGCCGGGTCCCCGTCTTCCTTTCTGCCCGTCGCATTCCATTCACTGCCATAGTAGATGCAGGGGATCCCCGGCATCGTAAACAGCAGCGCATAGATCAACGGCAGATGCCGGCTGTCCTGCAGGATGCTGGCGATGCGGGACACATCGTGATTGTCCACAAAGTTCAGCAGGCGCTTCCCCTTGTACAGCGTCCACTCCTCCGGACCGAACTGCCGTTTCAGCGAATGCATGATCTCAAAGAGATTGTGCGAATTGAAGCTAGAATACAGCCCTTTATAACATTCATAATTCGTGGCGCTGTCCAGCA
>DWYK01000021.1 GCA_019118705.1 Candidatus Merdibacter merdigallinarum
GGTTCCCCACATCCGGCTTCCTTCAGATTCCACCTCACGATGGACACCCTTGCCTTCGGCTATATCCTTCCCACTACCGGGCGGATTCGGGACTTTCACCCGTTAGAAACGTGCGCCGCCAGGCGCACTGAGAAAACACCGCAACGATTGGATCGATTGCGGTGTCTGTTAAGTCTGTTATGCGTAAGTGCGCAGCGGAACGACCAGCATCAGGACGCTGTCATCGCCATCGGTATGGATGGTGAACGGCTTCATCTCGCCGCACAGATGGAAGACGATCTCTCCGGGCTTCAATGCCTTCAATGCCTCAAACACATAACGTCCGTTGCAGCTGACAT
Source organism: Candidatus Merdibacter merdigallinarum (assembly GCA_019118705.1). GTDB lineage: Bacteria > Bacillota_I > Bacilli_A > Erysipelotrichales > Erysipelotrichaceae > Merdibacter > Merdibacter merdigallinarum. Next base: position 339 of record DWYK01000021.1, read on the forward strand.
TGAGGTGATCACCTTTGAATTCCGCATTGGACAGGACTTCCATGGAAGAACCGACCTCTGCAGAGCTGGAGGAGAGGATGCACTCACTGCCATCCAGGGAGAACTTGATGATGTAAACGCCATCGTTCTTGATGAAGCTGGCACGGTCGATCGCATTCAGCAGCTCTCTGGAGTCGATCCGCAGCTCATAGCTGAAATCCGCCGGTATCAGACGACTGGTCTCCGGATAGGCACCATCGATCAGACGGGTCTGGATGATCGTGTGATCGATCAAGAACTGCGCCTTTTTATGATCGACATACAGCGTTACGTTCTCTTCTTCACCGATGCTCTTGAGGACCTCCTGCAGGCTCTTGGACGGGATCGTGATGTTGAAGCTGACCGTCGCGTCGATCGGTACCAGTTTCTTCGCCAGACGATACGAATCGGTTGCCACGCACTGCAGCTGATGATCCTGGCAGGAGAAATTGACACCGGTCAGCACCGGACGGGTCTCCCGGTCACTGGTCGCAAAACACGTCTGGGTGATGATCTCTTTTAATACCTCAGAAGAGATCTGAAAGGATTCCCGCGGCTGTGAGAAATCGATGGCCGGATAATCGGTGGATTTCATGCCGTTGATCTTAAACTGGGCATTCGTTCCGGAGATCCTTGTCAGCGTATCATCGAGGATCTCGATCTCAATGACATCGCCTTCGATCTTACGGACGATCTCCAGGATGTATTTCGCTTCGATGACGATGCTGCCGATATCGTTGATCGTCAGCTGGTTGTCTTCGTCCGGAAGGATCGTAGAACGGATCGAGATATCAGAATCACTTCCGGTCAGGACGATCTGTGTTGCGCTGACATCGATCTTCACACCGGAAAATGCCGGCAGCGGAGAGAATACGGAGATGGCTCTGGATACGACGGAGAGCTTCTCATAGAAGTAACGCTTGTTGATGGTAAAATTCATGCTGGGTTCCTCCTGCTTTTTCTATTTCTTTTTATATATAATAACAATAATGGGTCCGCACACACTGTGGAAAAACTCAAAAAAGGTGATAAACAAAGGTAAATTGAATGAATTTTCACTGTGGAAAAACGGTGGAAAGAATGTGGAAAGATGTGGAAAACTAGCGAATGCCCAGTTTGGTCTCGATCTGTTCCACCGCCGTCTTGAACAGCGGATCCTGTTTGATCATCTTCTTTGCCTTCTCATACGATGACATGATCGTTGAGTGATCTCGATTGCCGAAGGACAATCCGATCTTGACAAACGGGACCTGCAGATGTTTCCGACAGATGTAGACCGCGATGTGGCGGGCATTGGAGATCTGCTTTGTCCGCGACTTGGATTCGATCTGATTTTTGGTCAGTCCATAATACTCACAGACGCATGACTTGATCTTTCCGATGCTGAGGTCATCTTCAACGACGGGAATCGGTTCATCGGAAAAGACCGACTGTGCGAATTTCAGGTCGATGATGCCCGGATTTTCCAAGATCGCCTTGAAGAAGAGTTCATTGAGCGATCCTTCCAGCTTACGTACATCGCTGGAAAACTTCGTTGCGATGAAATCGAGCACTTCATCTTCGATCATGATCGTTTCGTTTCTTCCTTCGATCTTCTTTTTCAGGATCGCCTTGGCCGTTTCAAATTCCGGTGAGCCGACGCGTACCTTCAGACCGCTCAGGAAACGGGAGATCAGACGGTTCTCGATGCCTTTCAGCTCACTTGGATGAATATCGCTGGTGATGATGATCTGCTTGTTTTCCGCAATCAGCTTATTGTACAGATTGAAGAAGATCTCCTGTGAGGCAGATTGCTTCATTCGCTGGATATCATCGATCAGCAGGAAGTCGCATTCCATGAAGCGCGCCTTGATGTCTTCCACGCTGTTTCCCGGTACATTCTTGCTCTTCATCGCCTCGATCAGCAGCGTGACGATATCTTCACTGTAAATGTAGATGACCCGGGCCTCCGGCTGATTTTCCTTCAGGTAATTGCCGATGGCATGCAGCAGATGTGTCTTGCCCAGGCCGGAATTGCCATAGATCATGAGCGGATTGTTGAATTGTCCTGGATAATTGCAGCAGGCAATGGCAGCGGCGTATGCCTCTCGATTGCTCTTTCCGACGACGAAGTTATCAAAGGTGTATAACTTGTTAAAACGATCCTCAAATAAAGAATCGGTCTGTTTTTTCAGTACGGTCGACGGCATCAGTTTTTCCACATCCTTGTTCAGGATGATCTGCAGCGTATGATCCGAGCCGGTCGCCTGAGCGAAACAACGGCTCCACTGCTCCAGATTTCCGGAAATGATGGAACTGGAGATGTTGTTAGGAAC
>DWYK01000212.1 GCA_019118705.1 Candidatus Merdibacter merdigallinarum
TGAGTGTGCCGGGCATGGCACGAATTCAGTCGGAGATAGACCGATCACAGGTAGTTACCGCCAAGTGTAGTGAACCACAAGTCGTTGACAGTGATGTCAGGGATGGAGGAAGTGGTGTAGCGATTCTTTCGAGCGTACGAACAGAAACCGGATACAAGGCTAAATGGTGGATAAGGTTGCTCAACAAACCGAAGTCCAAAAGGTAAACGTAAAACCAAGACAGTAAATCCGGACGTTGTGAAAGAAACAGGATTCGTGAATTACCCCGGGAGGTCTTGTGGACGATGGAGTCCAATATCTTTAAAAGCAGTGCTGGTAACATCGGTCGAAAAAGGTCTGCCACAAGAAGTCAGCTGAGGTCATAGTAGGTATGAACACCAATACTGAAGGACCTAATGTTTATATGGTGCAACTCACCATACGCAATGCCCGAATAGTTCGAAATCAATGACCGTTCCATAATTGGGAATCGTAATCCCATGGGAATGGAAGTGGAGGGAATCATTTTGGGTATATCTACAAATGGAAAGAGAGGCAACGACATGAAATTGATGGAAGTGATTCTAAGAGATGAAAATCTTGATGAGGCAATGAAAAGAGTCAAGAGTAATAAGGGTGTACCTGGCGTTGATAAGATGTTAGTAGATGAAATTGACGCGTATTTTGAAACCAATAGAGAAACAATCAAGAAACAAATATTGGAAAAGAAATACAAACCTCAGCCAGTTAAGAGGGTTTATATCCCAAAGCCGAATGGAAAGAAAAGACCATTAGGTATCCCAACCGTAGTGGACAGGGTCATCCAACAGGCGGTTGCGCAAGAGTTATCGCGCATCTATGATGAAACATTCAGTGACAATAGTTTTGGTTTTCGTCCGCATCGAAGTGCGCAGAACGCCATGATGCGTACACTCGATTATCTGAACGAAGGATATGAATGGGTCATCGATTTGGATATTGAAGCCTACTTTGACACGGTGAATCATGATAAATTGATTTCAATTCTTAGAGAGCGAGTGTTTGACTCAGCTACATTACATCTTATCCGAAAATTCCTGCAGGCAGGAATCATGGAAAAAGGACTGGTCAAATCGAATACACTCGGTATGCCACAAGGAGGACCACTGAGTCCGATTATATCAAATATCTACTTAGATAAGTTCGATAAGGAATTGGAAAGCAGAGGTCTGCACTTTGTACGTTACGCAGATGACTGTAATATCTTCGTCAAGAGCGAGATGGCAGCCAATCGAGTCATGAAGTCCGTCACATCATGGCTGGAAAGAAAGCTGTTCCTGAAAGTCAGTGCCACCAAAACAAAGGTGGTGAGGCCTTCGGATAGTAACTTTCTAGGCTTTACGTATTGGAAAGGCACTACAAAATGGGAGTGCAAACCAAACGATAAGAGTAAGAAAAGACTTTATGAGAAATGTCGTAAAGAACTAATCCGTAAGAAATGTGTAGCACAAACCAATGCCAAGACATTTACCCGAATCAACCAACTTGTAAGAGGATGGATAAACTATTTTCGCATTGGAGCGATGAAAGTATTCATGGATAAGTTTGGGCAATGGTTGAGACATAAGATACGTGTTATCTTGGTCAAACAATGGAAGAAACCCGAACGCATCTACAAGAATCTTCAAAAGCTAAACAAAGTACTACCATACAACTTTACGGATGAGCAGATTTTCGCGGTAGCGAATACACGGCTGGGACTATATCGCCAAACTGGAATGAGGACGGTTAACTTTCTTCTTAGCGCCGATGTGCTGGCGATAAGAAAAGGAGAAAGACCAGGTTTGGTCAATCCCCTTGCGTACTATCTAAGATAAGTCGTAAATCAACATATAAATGTAGCGCCGTATACGAGACCCGTACGTACGGTGCAATGAGAGGGGCGAAAATACTAGTTATTTTCCCTCTACTCTATTTGGACAGCGCTGCGGGCGTTTGTTACAATGATAGGACGAAAGGGGAGAGCGCGATGCTGGTATGTCCAAAGTGTGGGAAGCGGCTCGTCCGGGAGGGACAGAGCTATCGCTGTGAGCGGGGCCATTGTTACGACGTCGCCCGTCAGGGCTATACGAACCTGCTCATCCGCAAGCAGAAAGAGAGCGGAGACAATGCAGGGATGGTGAAGGCGCGCAATTCTTTTCTGGAAGCCGGCTATTATGCCTGTCTGCGGGAAGCGCTGAAGCAGATCATTGATGCGCTGTCACCGGCCTGCATCGTGGATGCAGGCTGTGGAGAAGGCTATTACACCAGTGCGCTCATCGGGGAAGGAAGAACGGTCTACGCGTTTGACCTCAGCAAACATGCATTGATGAAATGCGCCCGCCGCAGCAATGATCTGCACTGTTTTGCGGCCAGCTGCTTTGCATTGCCGCTGAGCGATCACTGTGCGGATCTGATCACCAGCCTGTTTGCCCCGTTTGCACAGGAGGAATTTGCGCGGGTGCTGCGTGCCGGGGGCCATGTGCTCAAGGTGGAGCCGGGACGTCGCCATCTTTATGAGCTCAAGGAGCTGCTGTACGATCGGGTGATCGAAAATGAAGCGGAGGCCGTACGGTATCCTTCCTTTGCGCTGGAGAAGGAATGGCTCATCGAGGATGTCATCGAAGTAAGAGGGGCGGAACACATCGAGGCGCTCTTTCAGATGACACCGTACTATTATCGTTCGCCCAGAGAAGGGGCCCGACGGCTGCGTGCGTGCGCTTCGCTGCGGACGACGATCCAGTTCCATGTCGAGCTGTATGGCCGCTCATGCGGATAAGATGCGTTTAAAGAGCGCTGTTTTGATGGAAAATCGTTTGGAAAAGCAAGAAGATGATGCTATAATGGATGGGCAAGAAATGAGGTGTTGGGAGTATGGCTTTTGAATCCTTAACCGAACGGATGAGTCAGGCGTTCAAGAACCTGACCGGTCAGGGAAAGCTTACCGAAAAAAATATGAACGACATGCTGAAGGAAGTGCGGATGTCACTGCTGGAAGCGGATGTCAATTATACGGTCGTCAAAGACTTTATCGCCCGTGTCAAGGAGAAGGCGTTGGGAGAAGAGGTGCTCAGTGCGCTCAATCCGGGGCAGATGGTCGTCAAAATCGTTCACGAGGAGATCACGGAGCTGCTGGGCAGCGAAGAGGTCGAGGTCCACTATAAGAAAAGCGGCATCACCACGCTGATGATGGTGGGTCTGCAGGGTACCGGTAAAACGACCGCCAGCGCGAAGATCGCCAATCTGATGAAGAAAAAGCAGGGCAGAAGACCGCTGCTCGTTGCCTGCGACGTCGTGCGTCCGGCAGCGATCGAACAGCTGCAGACGCTGGGAGAGAGCATCGATGTCGAGGTGTTTACCCTGGGCGTGGAGACGAAGGCGCTGGAGACGGCCCGTCAGGCGATGCGCTATGCGCAGGAGAACGGCTATGATACCGTGCTGTTCGATACGGCCGGACGACTGCATATCGATGAAGAGCTGATGGCAGAGCTCAGCGACATCAAGGCGCTCATCCAGCCGGATGAGATCCTGCTGACCGTCGATGCGATGACCGGTCAGGACATCGTCAACGTGGCGCAGAGCTTTCATGATCAGCTGTCGGTCACCGGCCTGGTGCTGACCAAGCTGGATGGAGATTCCCGCGGCGGCGGTATCCTCTCGGTGCGTTCCATCACGCATGTGCCGGTCATGTTTGTCGGTCTGGGCGAAAAGATCGATGATCTGGATGTCTTCCACCCGAGCCGGATGGCAGACCGGATCCTGGGCATGGGCGATATGCTGACGCTGATCGAACAGGCACAGGAAAAGATGGATATGGAGGCTTCACAGAAAAGTGCACAGCGCATGATGAAGGGCAGCTTCACGCTCAATGACATGCTGGTGCAGTTCCAGCAGATCAAGAAGATGGGATCGCTGGGCGGCATGATGAAGCTGATCCCCGGCTTCGGCAAGATGGCATCCCAGATCGATGATGCCCGTGCGGAAGGAACGATGAAGAAGAGCGAGGCCATCCTTTTGAGCATGACCGACTATGAGCGGGAGAATCCCGCCTGCTTGAAGGCATCGCGCAAGAACCGCATTGCCAAAGGAAGCGGAACGAGCGTTGCGGACGTCAATCGCATGCTCGCTCAGTATGAGAAGATGCAGCAGATGATGAAGATGATGGGCGGCATGGGCGGCAAGATGCCGAACATGGCGGCCATGAAGGCGATGAACGGCATGGGCGGTGTCCCTGGTGCGGGCAAGCATGCCGGATCGAAGAAACAGAAGAAAAAACGGAAGAAACGATAATCTGCATGGTGTTAAGTAAAAATACTTGACACCATGTTTTTCTGTGCTATACTATCAGAGTATCAATTGAAATAATCAGGAGGAAGACAAATATGGCAGTAAAACTGAGATTGAAGAGAATGGGTAAGAAGGGCGCACCTTTCTATCGTATCGTAGCGGCAGACAGCCGTTCTCCGCGTGACGGACGTTTCATCGAAACGATCGGTACGTATGATCCGATGACGGATCCGGCACAGATCAAGGTCGATGCGGAGCTGGCGATGAAGTGGCTGAAGAACGGCGCACAGCCTTCCGATACCGTACGCAACATCCTTTCCAAGGAAGGGATCATGAAGCGTCTGCACGAAGAAAAAAACGCAAAGTAGCCTATGGATTACGAAAAGGCATTGCTTGATCTGATCAAGCCGATCGTAGATGACAAGGAGACGGTATCCGTCAAGCAGATGGAGAGCCTCGATGAGGATGAGATCCTGCTGTACGTGTATGCCAATGACGATGATGTCGCCCGTCTGATCGGGCGCAAAGGCATCATGGCCTCCTCACTGCGGCAGATGATGTCCGTGGCGGCACGCAATGAGCGCGCGCATGTGACGATCAAGTTCGAAGCATATTAAGGGATGAGCGACATCCCTTTTTTAAAAGAGAGGTTTGTGTATGGAAACAATCAAGGTTGGTAAGATCGTGAATACCCGCGGGCTGAGAGGCGAGGTCAAGATCGTCCCGAATACGCATTTTATCCATGAGCGTTTTGGTGAAGGTGCCCTTCTTTATCTGGGCGAAGAGCGCTGTGCGGTGCGTGTCCTGCGCTCCCGTATGGAAAAAGGACTGGTATTTGCGGTGTTTGAGGGACGGGAGGACATCAATCGGGTCGAGCCGTTCAAGGGAGCGGACGTGTATGCGGACAAGAGCGATCCGCTGCTGCTTGCGGAGGATGAGGTGCTGTACAGCGATCTGATGGACTGTGATGTCTATACGAGCGAAGCCGTGTATGTCGGCCGGGTCGTCGATGTGCTGGAGACCGGTGCCCATGCGGTGCTGCGAGTGCAGCGGGATACAGACAGCGTGCTCATCCCGTTCGTACACGCCATCGTCGCTTCGCTGGATGTCGATGAAAAGCGTATCGTCATCGAAGAAATGGAAGGTCTGCTATGAGGATCACCGTCATTACGATCTTTCCGGAGTTCTTTGATTCTTTCCGGACGACCAGCATCATCAAACGGGCGATCGAAGGACACCGCGTCGATTTTGAGACCGTGGATTTCCGCTCGTTCACCCTGGATAAGCATCGGCATGTGGATGATACGCCCTACGGCGGCGGCCAGGGGATGGTTCTGTCCTGTCAGCCGATCATCGACGCTTTGCGTTCGGTGCGGGATGAACGTTCACATGTGGTGATGATGACGCCGCAGGGAGCCCCATTTTCACAGAAGAAGGCGGCCCGTCTGGCCACCTATGAACATCTGATCCTGCTTTGCGGGCATTATGAAGGGTTTGACGAACGCATCCGCGCATATGTGGACGAGGAGATCAGCATCGGCGATTATGTGCTGACCGGTGGTGAACCGGCAGCGCTGGTCGTCTGTGATGCCCTGATCCGTCTGCTGGACGGGGTGATCCTGGAGGATTCCCATGAAGATGATTCCTTTTCTGACGGGCTTCTGGAGTATCCGCAGTATACGAAACCGGCCGTCTTTGAAGGCAAGGCGGTACCGGAGGTCCTGCTCAGCGGACATCATGCCAACATCCGCCGCTGGCGGCTGAAGGAATCTCTGCGGAAGACGAAGCAGCGCCGTCCCGATCTGTTGCAGCATCGCGTGCTGAGCAAAGAGGAAGAAGCGCTGCTGGAGGAGATCGCGCAGGAGGAAAGCACTCAGTCAGAAGAATTGTAAAAAAAGATTGCAGCATGCCGAAAAATATGGTATCATACATAAGCCCGCATGGGTCGAGGTTCCGCTGATCTACGGATGTATGAGCCCAACGAAGAAGAGAATAGAAAAGGAGCGCCAGAAGATGAATTTGAATTTAGTCAATGAAGTAACGAAATCACAGCTGAATCCGAATGTGCCTTTCTTCAAGTCAGGAAGCACCGTGCGCGTACACGTAAAGATCAAGGAGGGCGACAAGTCCCGTATCCAGGTCTTTGAAGGTGTCGTAGTCGCAAAGAAGGGCGGCGGAATTGCCGAGACATTCACCGTTCGCAAGATTTCCAACCAGATCGGCGTGGAGAGAACATTCCCGCTGCATTCTCCGATCATCGACAAGATCGAAGTCATCCGTAAGGGTAAGGTAAGAAGAAACAAGCTGACTTATCTGCGCGGACGTTCAGGAAAAGCTGCTCGTATCAAAGAGATTCGCTAAAGAAAGCCGGATGTTTTCCGGTTTTTCTTTTTTTGGTGTTCAAGCGTCGGGATTTGCGCTATAATAAGAACAACTTTTTAGAATGAGAGTGATGTAGATGGAAGAAAACAAACAGGAGAAGCGAGGATTCAAATGGGAGCTCCTCGACTTTGTGAAAATACTGATCGTCTGCTTTATCGCTGCCATGGGCATCAAGACGTTTATCGCTCAGCCGGTGTTTGTGGAAGGCAGCAGTATGTATCCGACACTGGCAGACGGAGAGTTCGGCTTCACCAATCTGCTGGGTCTGTCGCTGGAAGGCGTGAATCGCGGAGATATCGTCATCGTTTCCGAGGAGAACGAGTACTGGGTGAAACGGGTGATCGCGCTGCCCAACGAGACGATCGAATGCAGGGACGGCGTTGTTTATATTGATGGAGAGGCGCTGGGGGAACCGTATCTGAACACGGCCTATGTCGAGGACATCGAGAAGAATCAGGGGTATTTCACCAGTGACTTCGGACCGGTCACCCTGGGCGCGGATGAGTATTTCGTGATGGGAGACAATCGGGTCGTATCGGCGGATTCCCGCGTGGTCGGTCCTTTTACCAGAGATCAGATCATCGGAAAGGGCGTTTTTGTCCTGTATCCGCTGGATCAGATCGGTTACCATAACCAGTGAAGGGAGGCGCGTGTATGAAGGAAGGACAGCGGCTGGTCTCGTTGCTGAAGTTTTTGCGCAGCGTCGCTTTTTATATCCTGCTCGCTTTTCTGTTCGTGACCTTCTTTTTTCGTCCGATGCAGATTTCCGGCACTTCGATGACACCGTCGCTGCTGGATGGCGATCGTGTGATGATCAATGTGATCAACAATCTGCTGCAGGATCCGCAGCGTTTTGATGTTGTCGTCGTGCGGCATGAGGAGGAGCTGTGGGTGAAACGGGTGATCGGTCTGCCCAACGAGACGATCGCTTATCGGGACGGCGCGCTCTATGTGAACGGCGAGCGCATGGAAGAAGATTTTCTGGATGAGGCCTACATGCAGGAAACGCTGGATCGTCTGGGGATCGAACAGTTTAACAGCGATATGAAGGAGATCACGCTGGGTGCGGATGAATATCTGCTGGTCGGGGACAATCGGCCGGAATCGTTGGACAGCCGCAATTCACGTGTGGGGGCCTTTTCGCGGGAGGATATCATCGCCAATGGGGTGCTGGTCTTCTGGCCGCTGAATGAAGTGAGGTATATCGGATGATGGAAGAACAGAAGAGCAAGATCAATATTCAGTGGTTTCCCGGCCACATGACAAAGGCAAAGCGGCAGATGGAGGAGCATCTCAAGCTGGTCGACATGGTGATCGAACTGCGTGATGCACGCATTCCAAATGCCAGCAAGAATCCGCTGATCGAACAGCTGACGAAACAGAAGCCGCGGCTGATCCTGCTGACCAAACGGGATAAGGCGCAGCCGGAGGCGACCCGGCGCTGGGTCGAACATCTGCAGAACGAACAGGTGAAGGTGCTGGCGCTGGATCTTTTGAAAGATCCGCTGGAGAAGCGGATCACCAGTGCCGCCAAAGAACTGATGAAGGATAAGCTGGAGCGGATGAAGCGAAGAGGGATCCGTCCGCGTGCGATCCGTGCGATGGTCGTGGGGATCCCCAATGTCGGCAAGTCCACGCTGATCAACTCCCTGGCACATCGCCGGGCCGCCGTGACCGGGGATCGTCCGGGCGTGACCAAGGCGCTGCAGTGGGTCAAGATCGGCAAGGAGCTGGAACTGCTGGATACGCCGGGCGTGCTGTGGCCGAAGTTTGAGGATGCCAAGGTGGGAATGCTGCTGGCGGTCAGCGGAGCGATCCGTGACGACATCCTGCCGCTGGAAGAGATCGCTTACTGGGCGATGGGCTGGCTGCAGGAACAGTATCCGCAGGTCGTCCGGGAACGCTATGGTGTGGAACTGCAGGAAAATCCCTATGATACCCTGCTGGCCATCGCCGAGAAGCGCGGCTATAAGAACGGAACTGCCATTGATGAGAAGCGGCTGATCATCGCTTTCCTGCGGGAGATCCGCGATGGAAAGCTCGCGGCGATCACCTGGGAGCTGCCGGATGAAGATTGAACATACCTATGAACAGGCCTACTGGGAAGCAGGACATGCGCATGTGATCGGTATCGACGAGGCGGGACGCGGGCCGATCGCCGGTCCGCTGGTCGTTGCCGGAGTCTGCTTTGCGCCCGGTTTTTCGCATGAAGAGATCTATGATTCCAAAAAGCTCAGCGAAAAGAAGCGGGAGCGGCTCTTTGGGGAGATCTGTGCGCTGGCAGCGGAATATCACATCGTCATCGTGGAGCCGGCGATCATCGATCAGAAGAACATTTATGCGGCGACCCAGGATGCGATGCAGCAGATCGTCGATGCGTTCGAACATAAGGATGTCGTGCTGAGCGATGCGATGCCGCTGCCACATTGTCGTCAGCCGATGGAAGCGATCATCAAAGGCGATCAGAAAAGCGTCAGCATCGCCGCTGCCAGCATTCTGGCCAAGGTGTGCAGGGACCATATCATGCGGGCATATGACCATCGCTATCCGCAGTATGGGTTTGCCAGACACAAGGGATACCCGACCAGGGAACATCTGGCGGCACTCGATGCATATGGTGTGCTCGACATCCATCGCCGCAGCTATGCGCCGGTACGTAAGGCGCTGACACCGCAGCTGTCTCTGGTGTTTGGAGAAGAAGAGAAATAAAGGGACTGCCCTATGTCAGGTGCAGTCTTTTTTTAGGACCGATAATATGAGATAATAAGAAAAAATATGAAAGTGTAGAAAATGCTTGCAAAGATAATATGAAACGTGTATAGTGAAGGTGAAAGGTGGGATGGACATGTTTACTTGGGTAACGATCGGTACTTCGGCACTGGCGGTGACGATCAGCACCAACGCGATCACCTTGAATGCAGCGGCTGCCGCACACTTTCAGGATGTCCGCTATGTGATGGTCGGCATCGACCGGGAGCATCTGCAGATCGCCGTCCGCCCATTGACGAAGCGGGAGCTGGAGCTGAAGCTGTATCCACAGGAATCCATGTATAAGCTGACCGTGGGAAAGGGCTATGCACGCATCACCAACAAGGCTCTTGTCGCGCAGATCGCAAAAGAGCTGTCCTGCAGCATCGAGAACGGGAAGCTGCCGGCACGTTTCGATGAAAAGGAGCATCTGCTCATCGCGGATGTCAGAGAAAGAGGGGATGAAGGATGATTTGGGTATGGCTGGCCGTCCTGGCGGCGGCCGTGATCGTGGAACTGGTCACACCGACCGCGCTTGTCAGCATCTGGTTTGCGGCCGGGGCGCTGGCAGCCGTGATCTTTACGATCCTGCATGCGCCGTTCTGGCTGCAGATCGCTGTGTTCGTACTGGTATCGCTGTTGTTGCTGGCTCTGGTGCGTCCGGCAGCTACGCGTTATCTGCGCGGCAATGTCGTGGCGACCAACGCGGACCGTTACATCGGTGCGATCGCCGTGGTCGAACAGACGATCACCACTGCCCGGTGGGGGATCGTCAAAGTGGAGGGCTCTTCCTGGAGCGCTGCGTCCTATGAGGGGGAACGCATCGAAAAGGGGAGCCGTGTAAAGATCGTTGCCATCGAGGGCGCAAAGCTGCTCGTTGCGAAGATCGAAGAATAGAAAGGCAGGGATACGATATGTTTTTTGATGCAGTTTTTCCAATTATCATCGTCGTGATCGTACTGGCGGTCCTCATCTTGCTCATTGCCTATCTGGTGCGCATCGTACCGCAGGCAAACGCCTATGTCATCGAACGGCTGGGTGCATATCATTCGACATGGGGAACCGGGATCCACATCCTGATCCCGTTTATCGACCGTGTGGCCAATCGGGTGACGCTCAAAGAGGTCGTCAAGGATTTTGCGCCACAGCCGGTCATCACCAAAGACAATGTAACGATGCAGATCGATACGGTCGTCTATTTTCAGATCACGGATCCCAAGATGTATACGTATGGGGTGGTCGGTCCGGTGACGGCGATCGAAAATCTGACTGCGACGACACTGCGTAACATCATCGGTGAGCTGGAGCTCGACCAGACGCTGACCAGCCGTGACATCATCAATACCAAGATGCGTGCGATCCTGGATGAAGCGACCGATCCATGGGGCATCAAGGTCAACCGTGTGGAGGTCAAGAACATCCTGCCGCCGCGGGATATCCAGGAAGCGATGGAAAAGCAGATGCGTGCAGAACGTGAACGCCGCGAGTCCATCCTGCGCGCCGAGGGTGAAAAGCGCAGCGCAATCCTGACGGCTGAAGGAGACAAGGAAGCGATGGTCCTGCGCGCGACCGCGAAAAAGGAAGCGATGATCGCAGAGGCCGAAGGTCAGGCACAGGCGACGGAACGTCTGTATGAAGCACAGGCAAAGGGCATCCAGATGATCAAGGACGCCGATCCAAACAAGTCTTTCCTGACGCTGAAGAGCCTGGAGACCTATGGGAAGATGGCAGACGGTAAGGCGACCAAGATCGTCGTTCCGGCACAGCTGCAGGATCTGGCCACGCTGCTGACCAGTGCGAAGGAATTTCTGAGCGATCCTTCGGATGCGCAGCCCAAAGAGTGAGCGCACGATGCGTTGAGAACACGAAAAGGAGGGAATCCTCCTTTTTCTGTTAGGGAAACGACAGCGGATGACGTATAAGAAAAGCGGAGGTGATCAGAATGCGGGAACAGCTTCTGGCGTATGCGCTGCGTTATGAAGGCAGCTGGCCGCAGATCGCGGCTGCGATACGAAATGCGGAACCCTGGCAGCCGGTCAGTTATGACGGGCGTTATGTGACGATCACGGATGCGGATTATCCGGCGCGGTTTCGTCAGCTGCGCTATCCGCCCTGGGTGATCTTTTATGCGGGGAACAGCGATCTGTGGAAGCAGGCAGGGATCGCCGTGATCGGTGCGCGCAGTACCAGCGCGCAGGGCAGAGAGTGCTGTCGGGACATCACGTCGATCCTGAAAGAGAAGTATGTGATCATCTCCGGTCTGGCAAAGGGCATCGATGCCATCGCCCATAAGGAGGCGATGGATGCACGGACGGTCGCCGTGATCGGCTGTGGGATCGATGTCGTCTACCCCAGAGAAAACGCAGCGCTGTATCGTTCCATAAAAGAGCGGCAGCTGATCATCAGCGAATACCCTTCTCATGCAAAGCCGTTCGCTTCCCACTTTCCCTGGCGCAATCGCCTGATCGCCGCGCTGGCCGACGCGGTGGTCGTCATCGAGGCGAAGGAGCGCAGCGGAACGATGCATACGGTCAATGAGGCGCTGGAACTTTCCCGCCCGGTCTATTGTGCGGCGCGCTCTTACCTGGAGAAAGACTATCTGGGAAATGCCCTGTTGCTGTCCCAGGGAGCGCAGCCGCTGTGGACGCGGGAAGATGTAAAAGAACTGTAAAAACATTTGACAAAAGCGGAATAAGCGGAAATAATAGAGTACGAGTATTTTCAGAATGGAGGCAGTCATTATGAAGAATCTAGTGATCGTGGAGTCACCTTCCAAGTCCAAGACCATCGAAAAATATCTGGGCAACGACTATCATGTCGTATCCAGCAAGGGACATATACGAGATCTGGCGACGAGCGGCAAGGGCGGCCTGGGCATCGATGTGGAACATGATTTTCAGCCGAACTACAAGATCAGCACCGATAAGAAGGACGTTGTCAAAGAGCTGCAGAAGCTGGCGAAGGACAGCGATCACGTCTATCTGGCAAGCGATCCAGACCGTGAGGGAGAAGCGATTGCCTGGCATCTGGCCAGCGTGCTGGGGCTGGACATGAATGAGGAGAATCGCATCGTCTTTCATGAGATCACCAAACAGGCCGTGCTGGAGGCAATGAAGCATCCGCAGAAGATCGATCAGGATCTGGTCCGTTCACAGGAGACGCGCCGGATGCTGGACCGCATCATCGGTTTTCGTCTGTCCAAGCTGCTGCAGAACAAGATCCAGTCGAAATCGGCCGGCCGTGTTCAGTCCGTAGCGTTACGGCTGATCGTCGAGCGGGAAAACGAGATCCGCAACTTCAAAAAAGAGGAATACTGGACGCTGGATGCCAACTGTCGCAAGGACAGGACCAGCTTTACGGCCGGTCTGCTCAAGGTAGATGGAAAAAAGGCGAAGCTGAAGAACAAAGAGCAGACCGATGCGATCATCGCCCGCTGCCAGGATCGACCGTTCATCGTCACCGATGTGGAGAAAAAGGTGAAAAAGCGGGAGCCGAAAATGCCGTTCATCACTTCGACGCTGCAGCAGGAAGCGAGCACCAAACTGGGATTCGGCGCAAAGAAGACGATGCAGATCGCACAGAAGCTCTATGAGGGAATCGATCTGGGCGGACGCAGCGAGGGTCTGATCAGCTATATGCGAAGCGATTCGACCCGACTGTCTCCGGTATTCCTGAAGGATGCCTTCCATTATATAGAGACGATCTATGGAAAGGAATACAAGGGACGGGCCCGTCAGAAGAATGATGAGAACGCACAGGATGCGCATGAAGCGATCCGTCCGACCAATGTCATGAATACGCCGGAGAGCGTCAAGCAGTATCTGACAAACGATCAGTACAAGCTGTATCACCTGATCTACAGCCGTACGATGGCTTCGCTGATGGCGCCCAGCAAAAGCGATGCCGTCGCTGTGAAGATCGAAAGCGACGGCTGTCAGTTCTCAGCCAACGGTTCCACGATGACCTTTGACGGCTACCTGAAGGTCTATGGAAAGTATGAACAGGTAAAGGATGATGTGCTGCCGCCATTGGAGGTCGGTGAGGAACTGACCAAGGTGACGCTGGAAGGCAAGCAGCATTTCACGGAACCGCCGCTTCGTTACAGTGAAGCGCGCCTGATCAAGGAGCTGGAGGAAAAGGGCATCGGCCGTCCGAGCACCTATGCGATGATCATCGATACGCTGCAGGCACGCGGCTATGCAACGCTGGAAAAGTCGAGTGAAGGCAGCCGCACCAAGGTGTTCGTGCCCAGCGAGCAGGGAGAATTGACCGATCAGAAGCTGCAGGAATTTTTCAGCGGCATCATCAATGTGATGTATACGGCCAACATGGAGTCCCATCTCGATGAGATCGCCAGCGGAGAACGCAACAATATCGAAGAGCTGCAGAAATTTTGGGATGAGTTCGATCCGCTGGTGCAGAACGCTTATGACAACATGGAGAAGAAAGAGCTGGAGCGCACCGGGGAACTGTGTCCGGAGTGCGGCAGTGAGCTCGTATACCGCAACGGCCGCTATGGCAAGTTCATCTCCTGTATCAATTTCCCGAAGTGCCGCTATACAAAGAGCGAGGAAGAACCGCAGGAGAGCGATGAGATCTGTCCGAACTGCGGTGCGAAGATGGTGATGAAGAAAGGCCGTTACGGCAGCTTCCTCGCCTGCAGCAACTATCCGCAGTGCAAGACGATCAAAAGTCTGAAGGAAAAGGAAAAACCACAGCCGACCGGAGAGAAATGCCCGCAGTGCGGACATGATCTGGTCCGTCGGAAATCACGTTATGGAACGACGTTTGTCGGCTGCAGCAACTATCCGAAGTGCCGCTATATCAAAAAGGAGCCAAAGGCGGAGAAAAAGCCAAAGGTGAAGAAGGGGGAGAGCGCATGATGGAACGCGTAACGGTGGTCGGTGCCGGACTGGCGGGCTGTGAAGCGTGCTGGCAGCTGGTAACCAGAGGGATCCCGGTGCGTCTGATCGAAATGCGCCCAAAAAAACAGTCGCCGGCACATCACAGCGATCGATTCGCGGAGCTGGTCTGCTCGAATTCGCTGCGCAGCGACTCGCTGCAGAATGCGGTCGGCATCCTCAAAGAGGAGATGCGACGGCTGAACTCGCTGATCATGGCCAGCGCGGATGCACACCGCATCCCTGCCGGAAGTGCCCTTGCCGTTGACCGGGAGGGCTTTTCCGCCTGGATCAGCGAACAGCTCAAACAGCATCCGCTGGTGGAATTCGTCTGTGAAGAGGTGACGGAGATCCCGTCGGGACCGACGATCATCGCCAGCGGACCGCTCACCAGTGATGCGCTGTCTTCGGCCATCCGCGATTATGTGCATGCAGATTATTTTCACTTTTTTGATGCGGCCGCACCGATCATCGAGAAGGATTCGATCGATTTCACCAAGGCGTACCGCAAGTCCCGCTACGACAAAGGCGATGCGGACTACATCAACTGTGCGATGAACGAAGAGGAGTTCGATCGATTTTACGATGAACTGATCCACGCCGAGACCGCTGAACTGCACGACATCGACAAAGAGATCTACTTTGAGGGCTGCATGCCGGTGGAGGAGATCGCGCGCCGCGGACGCAAGACGCTGCTGTTTGGCCCGATGAAGCCGGTCGGGCTGGAGCGTCCGGACGGCAGCCGTCCGTATGCGGTCGTACAGCTGCGGCAGGACAATGCCGTAGACACCCTTTACAATGTCGTCGGCTTTCAGACCCATCTCAAATGGGGCGAGCAGAAGCGCCTGCTTTCGATGATCCCGGGACTGGAAAACTGCAGGATCGTCCGTTATGGCGTCATGCACCGCAACTCTTATCTGTGTGCGCCGCGGGTGCTGAGAGAGACGTATCAGTGCGTACAGCGCGACGACCTGTTCTTTGCCGGACAGATGTGCGGCGTGGAAGGCTATGTGGAGAGCGCTGCCAGCGGCTTGATCGCCGGCATCAACATGGCGCGTCTCATGAAGGGAGAAGCGCCGGTCGTGTTCCCGAATACCTGTATCATGGGATCGATGGCGTATTATATCACCCATGCGGATGCCTCTTACTTTCAGCCGATGAACGCGAATTTCGGCATCGTCCGGCTGGAGGCCAAGGTGAAGAAGCATCAGCGCAAGGAAGGGATCTGCACGCAGGCCCTGGGTGTGATCGAAGCGCTTGGAAAGCAGCTGTGATGGAAGACTATCTGACGCGCTTCCTGCAGTACATCCATCAGCGCAACAGTGGTTCTGCGCATACCCTGGATGCCTATCGGCGCGATATCGAGCAGTTTTTTGCTTTTTTGCATGCAGAGGGGATCGAGTCGCTGGAGGATGTGGACCGGATCGTCCTGATGAATTACATCGCTTCTCTTCGCATGGATGAGCAGGGGCGCACGCGCAGTTCGACGACGATCGCCCGCAAGATCAGTTCGGTCCGCTCCTTCTACCATTATCTGAATGAATATGTGGGCGTGCTCAATGACCCACTGCAATCGGTGAAGGGTCCCCGGCTGCCCAAGCGGATCCCGGAGATCTTGTTCGTCGATGAGGTCCGCTCCTTCCTGGATTCATTTGATGAGCAAACGCCGGTCGGACAGCGGGATCGGGCGATGTTTGAACTGATGTATGCCTGCGGGCTGCGTGTGAGCGAGCTCGTCTCGCTGCGTCTGGACAGCGTCGATCAGGAAGAGGGCCTGCTGCGTGTGCTAGGAAAGGGCGACAAGGAACGTCTGGTTCCGTTTTATGCGTCGATCGGCGAGCGTCTGCAGCGCTATGTCGATGAGGTGCGCGCAAAGTGGATCGGAAATGAAGATCACGACATCCTCTTTGTCAATCAGCGGGGAAAGGGGCTGACCACACGGGGCGTACAGTATATCATGAGCCGGCAGTGTGACCGCTGCGGCATGAACATCCGGATCCATCCGCACATCTTTCGTCACAGCTTTGCGACCCACCTGCTGGACAACGGCGCCGATATCCGCATCGTACAGGAGCTGCTGGGACATGCTTCCCTGTCGACGACGCAGATCTATGTGCATGTGAGCAGAGAACGTCTGCGCACGGCGTATGAGCATGCGCATCCACTGGCACAGGAGCGTAAAAAAACAGGATAACCACTTGTTTTTGCAGTTTGCTGTGCTATAATAGAAAAAGCGTGCAGTGCACGCAAATGACACACATCATGGATTCATCCGCCCGTGCTTTTGCCAAAAGAGGCCCAGAAAAGTTGCGGATGTTGGAAATGATGGAGGAATAACGGAAAGAGAGGATTTTAAAATGTCAGTTGTTTCAATGAGAAAGCTGCTGGAGGCCGGCGTTCATTTCGGTCACCAGACACGTCGCTGGAACCCGAAGATGAAACCGAACATCTACGCCAGCCGCAACAACGTCTACATCATCAACCTGGAGAAGACGCTGGAGCAGTTGGATGTCGCTTATGCCGCTATGAAGGAGATCGCGGAGAAGGGCGGAAAGGTCCTGTTCGTCGGAACGAAGAAGCAGGCGCAGACCGTCGTTGTCGAGGAAGCGCTGCGCAGCGGATCTTTCTTTGTCAACCAGCGTTGGCTGGGCGGACTGCTCACCAACTTCCGTACGATCCAGAAGCGTGTAAAGCGTCTGGTAGAGATCGAAGAGATGGAAGCCAGCGGAAAGCTTGATTTATATCCGAAGAAGGAAGTTGCACAGATCAAGAAGGAAAAGGCACGTCTGGAAAACTTCCTGGGCGGAATCAAAGAGATGAAGAAGCTGCCGAACGCACTCTTCGTCATCGATCCGAAGGAAGAGCACAATGCGGTTGCCGAAGCGAAGAAGCTGGGCATCCCGGTATTCGCGATGGTCGACACCAACTGTGACCCGGAGATGGTCGATTACCCGATTGCTTCCAACGATGATGCCATGCGTTCCGTCAAGCTGATCACGACCCTGATGGCCGATGCGATCGTAGAGGCAAAGGGCGGACTGCTGAGCGTTGCACACAGCCAGGATGAAAATGAGACAGACGTGACGATGAAGGATGTCATCATCAACGTAGAAGAGCAGATCGCTGAAAATGAGCGTCGTCGCCGTCAGCGCAACGAAGAGCGCCGCAACCGTCGTCCTTACGACCGCAACAAGCGTCGTGACGGCAGAGCACCGTTCCAGAAGCGCGAAGGTGCAAAGCCGGCGGAGGCTGAGGCAAAGAGCGAGAACGCAGCAGCTGCACAGAACGCTGCGGAATAAGGCAGAAGGAGGACACAGGGATGATCACTGCTAGCTTAGTAAAGGAATTACGTGAAAAGACCGGCGCAGGCATGATGGACTGCAAGAAGGCCCTGACAGAATGCGACGGAAACATTGAAAAGGCAGTCGACTGGCTGCGCGAAAAGGGAATCGCCAAGGCCGCAAAGAAGTCCGGACGCATCGCTGCAGAGGGGTTGAGCCGTGCAGCGGTAGAGGGAAATACCGGTGTGATCTTCGAGGTCAACTCCGAAACCGACTTCGTTGCGAAGAACGATCAGTTCCTGGCATTGCTGGATACGATCCAGGCAGCGCTGTTTGCCAACAAGCCGGCAGACATGGAAGCTGCACTGGCCTGCCCGTGCGAGCAGGGAACGCTGGAAGAAGCCATCACCAACGCGACGGCTACCATCGGTGAGAAGATCACGCTGCGCCGCTTTGCGATCGCAGAGAAAGCGGATGATGAATTCTTCGGTGCATACATGCACATGGGCGGAAAGATCTCCGTACTGACCGTGCTCAAGGGCAACGAAGATGCAACGGTTGCGAAGAACATGGCCATGCAGATCGCCAGCATGTCTCCGATCTACATCAACCGTGACGAGATCCCGGCAGATGTCATCGAACACGAGCGCGGCGTTCAGATGAACATCATGAAGGAAGATCCGAAGATGGCCGGCAAGCCGGAGCAGATGCTCGCAAAGATCATCGAAGGAAAGATCTCCAAGCACTTCAAGGATCAGTGCCTGATGGATCAGGAATTCTTCCTGAATCCGGATCAGAAGGTATCACAGTTCCTGAAAGAGAACAATGCGGAGGTTCGCTCCTTCATCCGTTATGCGGTCGGTGAAGGTATCGAGAAGCGTGAGGAGAACTTCGCAGAAGAGGTCATGAGCCAGATCAAGGGCTGATCCGACGAAAATGGTGTAAAAAAGCGGTGAACGTCGCCGCTTTTTTTACGGCCGAAGGCAGCGGCGTCCGCCAGGAAATGTAAAAACAAGTAGAAATCTGAGGGGATTTATTGTATAATCTCTATGATATAGAGTGTGTTTGAAACACTGGGAAGGAATCATGCAAATATGTATAAGCGAGTTCTTTTAAAACTGAGCGGTGAGGCTCTCTCTTCACCGGAGTACGCATTTGATCCAACGGTGCTCTCCAAGCTTGCAGATGAGCTCAAAGAGGTACATGAGCTTGGCGTGGATCTGGCCATCGTCGTCGGAGGCGGAAATTTCATCCGCGGCAAGATGATCGAGCAGATGGGCGTTGACCGCGTGCAGGCGGATTATATGGGAATGCTGGGAACGGTGATCAATGCGCTGGCGGTACAGAATGCGCTGGAACAAAAAAATGTGGAGACCCGCGTGCAAACGGCCATTGAGATGCAGAAGGTGGCAGAGCCGTTCATCCAGCGCCGTGCGATCCGTCATCTGGAAAAGGGACGAGTCGTGATCTTTGGCGCAGGAACCGGTTCTCCGTATTTCTCTACCGATACCACAGCAGCGCTGCGGGCGAGCGAGATCGGTGCCGATGTCATCCTGATGGCGAAAAACGGGGTCGACGGTGTGTACGACAGCGATCCGAAAAAGAACCCGGCGGCCAAGAAGTTCGATACGCTCTCCTATATGGAACTGCTGCAGCGGGAACTGCAGGTCATGGACTCCACAGCGACCAGCATGTGCATGGACAACAATATCGACCTGGTCGTATTCAACATGAACGAAAGAGGCAATATCGTAAAGGCGGTCAAGGGTGAGATTGCCGGAACCGTCATTTCCAGAAGAACGATGGAGGAAAAAGAAGTATGAAACAGATCTTAGACAATGTGGAAAGCAAGATGAAAAAAGCGGCCGACAATCTGGAGGCCAACCTGCGGACGATCCGTACCGGCCGTGCCAACGCGAATATGCTGGAGCGTGTCAGCGTAGAGTATTATGGAAGTCCGACACCGATCAATCAGATCTCGTCCATCCAGGTCGTGGAGGGACGTCAGCTCGTCGTAAAACCATACGATCGTTCGATCCTCAAGGACGTGGATCATGCGATCTCCGCTGCCAACCTCGGTCTGGTCCCGCAGAATGATGGCGATGTGATCCGCATCAACGTACCGGCACTGACGGAAGACCGTCGTAAAGAATTGGCGAAAGAAGCGCATAAGTATGGTGAGGAATGCAAGGTGGTCGTTCGCAACGTTCGCCGTGACGGCAATGATCTTGTCAAAAAGGACAAGGAACTGACAGAGGACATGAAGAAGGACGCACAGGAGAAGATCCAGAAGATGACCGATACCTACGTAAAGAAGATCGATGCGATGGTAAAGGAGAAGTCGGAAGAGATCATGTCCGTTTAATAGAAAAGGTGAATGCCCACAGCACTGTGGGTTTTGCTTTATGAGCATCTTTTGATGCGCTGGATGGGAGGATACCATGGAACGTAAGATACCGCAGCACATCGCCATCATCATGGATGGAAACGGTCGCTGGGCGAAAGCGCAGGGGCTACCGCGAACGGCGGGACATAAAAAAGGGGCGGATACGATCCGTACGATCGCGATCGAATGCAACCGCCTCGGTGTCAGCGTACTGACGCTGTACGCTTTTTCAACGGAAAACTGGAAGCGCCCGCAGGATGAGGTGGATTACCTCTGCAAGCTCCCCAAACTTTTTTTCAAACGTTACATCCGTGAGCTGAATGAACGAAACATCCGCGTGTGCTTCATCGGTGAGCTGGAGCGGTTCCCGCAGGAGACGCAGAAGGTCATCTCGGATGCGGTATCCATCACGGCAGGGAACAGCGGTCTGACGCTGAATATCGCGATCAATTACGGTTCGCAGCGCGAGATCGTGCTAGCTGCGCAGGCGTATGCAAGCGACGTGCTGGCGAAGGGCGAACTGTTGCCGCTGGACGAGGAACGTTTTTCTTCCTATCTGATGACAGCGGCATATCCGCCGGTCGATCTGCTGATCCGTACCAGCGGCGAGCTGCGCATCTCGAATTTTCTGCTGTGGCAGATCGCTTATGCGGAGCTGATCTTCACGCCGGTCGCCTGGCCGGATTTTGATGAGCGCGCTCTGGCGGAGTGTCTGGAGGAATATCATCGCCGGGATCGGCGCTTTGGGGGGATCAGCGAATGAAGACACGGATCATAACTGCCATCGTCCTGGTGCTGATCCTCTTTCCGATCATCGCTTATGGCGGATGGCCATTTCGCTTTCTGGAACTGTTTGTCGTCATCGTTGGCGGCATCGAGATGATGAGCCTCTCCACACGGCATAAACAGTGGCCGCGGCTGATCATGCCGCTGTCCATCCTGGCGGTCATCGGCGCATATCTGCTTTCCGTTTACCGGCCGCAGCTGCTGCTGGCATTTCTGACAGCCGTCATTCTCGTCTTTATTTCATTACCGGTATTTTCCGAACATTTTACGTCCAATGATTCATTTTTATGCCTGTCCTATGTCATGCTGTTCTTCTTTACGCTGCATTCGCTGGAACAGGTATTATCGCATCCGCTGTATATCTGGCTGATCCTGGTGGCCACATACGGCTGTGATACCGGCGCTTATTTTGGCGGACGCTTCCTTGGCCGTCACAAGATGAATGAGCGCGTCTCTCCGAAGAAGACATGGGAGGGGGCTGTCTGCGGCTGGATCAGCGGTTTTGTGCTGTCGGTGGTGATCGGCAAGCTGCTGCTGTTCGTGCTGCCGCCGGTAGATCCGCGCATCTTCTGGCTGACCTGCCTGCTGATGCCGCTGAGCGGACAATACGGCGACCTCGCTTTCAGCGCGATGAAGCGCTGTCATCAGATCAAGGACTTCGGTCATCTGCTGCCGGGGCATGGCGGCATCCTCGACCGACTGGATTCCCTTGTGTTTAATTTCATGGCATTTGGCATTCTGGCAATGGTGGTGATGGCATTATGAAACGGATCGTATTAGCCGGTGCGAGCGGCTCGATCGGCCAGCAGACGATCGATGTGGTCCTGCATCATCGCGATGCGTTTACGATCGTCGCAGTGAGCGTCGGTCATAATATCGCTGCGCTGCATGGGATCATCGCGCAGCTGAGCGATCTGCGCATGGTGTGCGTGGCGGAGCAAAGCGACGCACAAATGTTGCAGCAGACCTATCCATCCCTTGTTTTCTGCTGGGGAGAAGAAGGTCTGTTACAGATGATCTCTTCAGTGGATCATGATCTCTTCGTCAATGCGCTGGTCGGCTTTCGCGGCCTGCATCCGACGCTGTGTGCCATCGAGCACGATAAGGATGTGGCGCTGGCCAACAAGGAAAGCTTGGTCAGCGGCGGTGAGCTGGTCAAAGCGGCACTGGCAGCGCATAGCGGTCGGCTCTATCCGATCGATTCTGAGCACAGCGCCATCTTTCAGTGCCTGCAGGGAAATGATCCCAAAGCGGTGCGCCGTCTGATCATCACGGCCAGCGGCGGTAGCTTTCGTGATCGCTCCCGGAAGGAGCTGACGGATGTCAGCGTAGAGGAAGCGCTGGCCCATCCTAACTGGAAGATGGGCGGCCGCATTACGATCGACAGCGCGACGATGATGAACAAAGGGTTTGAAGTGATCGAGGCGCACTATCTCTTCGATCTTCCTTTTGATCAGATCGATGTCGTCGTGCATCGGGAAAGCGTGATCCACTCCATGGTGGAATACTGTGATCATGCGATCATCGCGCAGATGGGGACGGCGGACATGCGTCTGCCGATCCAGTATGCGCTCAGTTATCCGAAACGGCTGGAGATGAAAAATGCCCGACCGTTTGATTTTCTCGACTATCCATCTCTGCACTTTGCGCCGGTCTGCTTCGAGCGGTATCCGCTGCTGAAGCTCGCTTATGCCGTCGGCGAGAAAAAGGGCAATCTCGGCGCGGTGATGAACGGTGCCGATGAATGTGCGGTCGAGCTGTTCCTGCAAAAGAAGATCCGTTTTCTGGACATCGAGGAACTGGTGGAAGCAGCGGTCGCAGCGGCCGATTATATCGAACACCCGACGCTCGCCGAGCTCAAGAAAAGCGATGCGTGGGCCCGTGCCTTTGTGCGGGCAAGACAGGAAGGAGCATGTGAATGAACTTTGGTTCAGTACTGTTAGGATTACTCGCGTTTGTCGTGCTGCTCAGCATCATTATCATCATCCATGAGCTGGGCCATCTGATCACCGCCAAGAAATTCGGCGTGTACTGTCATGAGTTTTCCATCGGCATGGGACCATGTCTGTGGTCTCATAAATTCAGCGAAACGACGCTGTCGATCCGCGCCATCCCCTTTGGCGGGTATGTGATGATGGCCGGGGAGGACGATGGCAGCGAGGAACTGGAAGAGATGAAGGATGTACCGCAGGAGCGGCGTCTCAACGGAATCACCGCCTGGAAGCAGGTCATCATCATGGCGGCCGGTGCGGCGATGAACATCCTGCTGGCCTGGCTGCTGTTTATCGGTATCAGCATGGTGCAGGGAACGACGGTCAACGACAATGATCCGATCATCTACTCCGTTCATGCGGGCTCACCGGCAGAGAAGGCCGGACTGCAGGAAGGCGATGAGATCCTGGTGCTGGAGTGCGGCGGGGAACGGCTGGAAGACGTCAGCGTGACCCGTCTCAGCGAACAGGTACAGTATTATCATGATGCGCCTTCGGTGCTGACCGTGTTGCGCGATGGAGAAGAGATCTCCGTTGAGCTGACGCCGGCATACGATGAGGAGAGCAATTTGTGGATGTTTGGTTTTGATCTGACCTCCAAGGTCGTGGAGATCACGCCGCTGGAATCGATTCAGGTCGGTACTCAGCAGCTGGGTGAATACTCGACGATGATCGTTCGCAGCGTTGTCAAGCTGGTGCAGGGCGTCGGGCTCAACAGCGTCAGCGGACCGGTCGGCATCTATCAGGTGACCGCGCAGACCGCAGCGCTGGGACTGTTGCCGTTTCTTTCGCTGCTGGCCATCTTTTCGCTGAACATCGGCATCTTCAACCTGCTGCCGATCCCGGTGCTGGACGGTGGCCGCATCGTGATCGTCGTCTTGGAAAAGCTGTTTCGACGCAAGCTCAATGAGCGCGTGCTCAATACGGTGATGCTGGGCAGCTTTGCCCTCGTCATCGGTCTGATGCTGTTTGCGACCTTCAATGATGTGACAAGATTATTTTGATAAAAAAGCGAAGCGATCCTGTTGTCAGGTGCTTCGCTTTTTTGTGGTAGGATGTTTGCTCAGATGAAGAAGATGAGAGCGATAAAATGAAAGATGCTGGCGAGGTTGATAAAGAGATGCCAGATAAAATGGAAATACGCATGTTTTGGCTGTGCGTAGAAGATGACGCCGATCGTGTACATGACACCGCCCAGGACGATGAATACGAGGAACGGCACACTGGCTCTGGCTAACAGTGTCGGCAGAAACAAAACGGCACACCATCCCATGATCATGTAGATCGTCACGGACAGCTTGGGATAGCTCTTCTTTGCGATCGCCTTTAACAGGATGCCGGCCAGCACCATCGTCCATTCGATGATGAGGATGACGATGCCGATCGGACCGCGAATGATGGAAAGACAGACCGGGGTGTAGCTGCCGGCAATCGCAAAGAGGATGGCGATGTGATCCAACTTGCGGAATACATATTTCTGTGAGGATCCATAGGGCATGCTGTGGTAGATGGTCGATATGAGGAACATGAAGAACATGCTGATCAGATAGATCGAGGTACCGACGGCACGCAGGACACCGTCGCTCGCATAGGAATATACAGCAAATGCCGGTAAGCAGAAAAGGGTGAGGATCGCCATCACGCCATGAGATATGGCGTTGGCGACCTCTTCGCCAAAAGAGAGGCGAAAGGTGTAGCGCATCAGTTTTTCAGCCATGAACAAGACCTCCTGACCTTTTGGAACATTATACGCCAGTTCTTTTTAAAACGCAAAATCTATGGTATAATCAATACTGATTCAAATGTGATTGGAGGGCAGCGAATGTTTTTAAAACGAATAGAGCTGCAGGGGTTTAAATCTTTTGCGGATAAGTCGATCATTACCTTCGACTCCGATGTGACCGGGATCGTCGGTCCCAACGGGTGCGGAAAGAGTAATATCAACGATGCGATCCGCTGGGTGCTGGGGGAGCAGAGCGTAAAGTCACTGCGCGGCGGCAACAGCATGAGCGATATCATCTTCAGCGGCAGCGCACAGCGAAAAGCCGTCAATCTGGCCGAGGTGACGCTGGTATTTGACAACACAAAGCGTTTCTTCGACATCGCCTACGATGAGGTGGAGATCACCCGGCGCCTGCGCCGTCAGAACAGTGAAGCAGAGTATCTGATCAACAAGACGCCGTGCCGGCTGAAGGACATCACCGATCTGGTGATGGATACCGGACTGGGAAGGGATTCCCTTTCCATCATCACGCAGGGCAACATCTCTTCTTTTGCGGAAGCAAAGCCGGAGGAGCGCAGGGCCTTGTTTGAAGAGGCTGCCGGTGTGGCAAAATATAAGAAGCGGAAGAATGTGTCGCTGCACAAGCTGAAGAACACACAGGACAATCTGGCGCGGCTGGAGGATATCATTCTGGAGCTGGAGCGGCAGGTGGGTCCGCTGAAGCGGCAGGCAAAGAAAGCAAAACAGTATATCGAGTACAAGGAGGAGCTTTCCAAGATCGAGATCAACGTCATCATCGATGAGATCGAAGGTCTTCAGCAGCAGATCTCCGAGCTGGAACAGCGGCGGTTCGACCTGGATTCACAGTGTGCGATGCATGAGACGACGATCCAGGTGCAGGATGTGGAAAACGAAGAGCTGCGAAAAGAGATGCTTGCCCTGGACCGGGAGGTCAATCAGCTGCAGGGGGATTACTCCGCTGCCATGGAGGAAAGCAACCGTCTGGAACGACGCAAGGTCGAGCTGAACGAAAAACGAAAATACGCGCTGGAGCATGCCAGCAGCAAGGAACGGGCAAAAGAGCTCAAGGCGATGGTGGAAGAAGCAAAGTTCGAGTATGAGGACCGCCGTCGGCGCAAAAGCGAGATGGAAAGCAACCTCGCCCTGGCAAAGCAGCAGATCGCACAGCTGGAAAGCGATATCGGAAAGGCCCGCATGGAGCTGGAAGGGGCGCAGGACATGTATCAGCGTCTGCTGAATCGACGGGATGTGCTCAACAACCTCATCAAGGAGCCGTTCAACCACCAGCAGGGCGTGCGTGCCGTCGTGGCGGCGAAGGCCAGCCTGGCCGGCATCGAGGGCGTCGTCAGCGAACTGCTGATTCCTGCCGCCAACTATGAGAATGCCATTTCCAACGCCCTGGGCGGTGCGATGTATCACATCGTGGCCAGCGATGAACGTGCGGCCCGCGGTGCGATCGCCTTTCTGAAGAAAAACCGCAGCGGGCGGGCAACCTTTTTGCCGATGAGCGTGCTGAAGCCGCGCTTAGTAAATAAAGAACAGCGGTTCGTGGCCGAACACTGTGAAGGTTTCCTGGGGTGCTGTGATCAGTTCATCGAATGTGAGGAACGTTATCGGCTCCTGGCGCGGGCGCTGCTGGGCAATGTGCTGGTCGTCGATCAGCTCGAGCATGCCAACGAGCTGGCCAAGCGGCTGCAGTACAGCTATAAGATCGTTACGCTGGACGGTGACATCGTCCACCGCGGCGGCAGCATGACCGGCGGTACGACCCGAAATGCGACAACGCCAATGAACGTACAGAGAGAACTGCGGCAGGTCAAGGAAAACCTGGAAGGGCAGTATCTGAAGGTCAGTGATCTGCGCAGTCAGTTTCAGGCGCTGAGCAGCCGCAAGGAGAGCCAGAGCACACAGATGGTGCAGCTGCGCATCGCCCTTGCTCAGCTGGATTCCGTGCTGCAGGTCAAGCGCGGCAAATATGAGGGACTGCTGGCTGACTATGAACAGCTGGCACCGCAGGACCGCGAGGAGGAGGGAGAGATTCAGCTCGCCGATGAACTGGTCATCGCCATCAGTGAGATCCACTCGCGCATCGACGATCTGACGACGCAGATGCGCACCAAGCGGGAGCGCAGGGCCGCTGCCGGCAACGAGGCGGAACGCCGGGAACAGACCATCCGGGTCACCCGTCGGGAGCTGTCCGCTTTAAAGCAGGAGATGCAGAATGCGGAGGTGGCGATCGCCAAGGCGCAGACCCGTCTGGAAAGCGCCATCGAGCGGCTCAATACCGATTATGAGATGACGGTGGAGTTCGCCCTGACCCAGCGCAGCGACATCGCGATGGATGGGGCCCGTGAGCGGGTCCGGGAGCTTCGATCCCTGATCGCGGCACTGGGCAACGTCAATCTGGACGCACCGGCGCAGTTTGAAGAGATCAACGGCCGCTATGAGTTTCTGAGCGGACAACGACAGGAGCTGCAGGAGGCCAGTGACAAGATCCTGAAGGCCATCGATGAGATGGATGAGACGATGACCCGCCAGTTCACCGAGATGTTCCACAAGATCAACAAGGAGCTGGACGGCGTATTCAAGGCGCTGTTTGGCGGCGGACGCGCTTCTCTGGTCATGGTCGATCCCGATGATGTGCTCAATACCGGGATCGATATCGACGTACAGCCGCCGGGCAAGCTGGTCAAGAACATCCGTACCTTCTCCGGTGGGGAAAAGGCGCTGATCGCCATCAGCGTGCTGTTCTCGATCCTGAAGGCGCGGACGATGCCGCTGTGTGTGTTCGATGAGGTCGAAGCGGCGCTCGATCAGGCAAACGTCGAACGGTTTGCCAAGTATCTGAGCCGGTTTCGCGGCGAAAGCCAGTTCATCGTCGTCACCCATCGTCCGGGAACGATGGAACAGTGCGATGCGCTTTATGGTGTGACGATGCAGCAGGACGGTGTGTCCACGCTGCTGAAGGTCAAGCTCGCGGATGCGATGGAGATCATAGATAAAGATGAGGTGAAGGCATAATGGGAATTTTTGCAAAGCTGAAGGCCTCGCTTCAGGGACGCGATGATGCGGATCGTTACCTGAAGGGGCTCGATAAATCCAAAAAGACGTTCGGTGACCGTCTGCGCCGTCTGGCGAACGGGTTTCGCGGCGTCGATGATGAGTTTTTAGAGGAAGTTATGATCATCCTGCTGGAAGCGGATGTCGGCATCCATACCGCAGAGAAGATCACGGCCCGTCTCGAGAGCGAAGCGGCCAGACAGCGACTGAAGACCTTTGATGAGATCAGTGAATGTCTGGTGAGCGTCATGCTGGAAATGTATCAGGAGCATACGGATGCGGAAGTGCAGGTCAACGAGGATGGAACGACGGTGATCCTGTTGGTCGGTGTCAACGGCAGTGGGAAGACGACGACGGCCGCCAAGCTGACCAAGACATTGAGCGATCAGGGAAACAGCGTCGTTCTGGCAGCGGCGGATACCTTCCGTGCCGGTGCGGTCGACCAGCTGGCTCGCTGGGGCGAACGTCTGAACGTCCCTTGCATCAAAGGAAGAGAAAACGGAGATCCCAGTGCCGTGCTCGTGGATGCCTGCCGCTATGCGTGTGAGCATCACATCGATTATCTGATCGGGGATACGGCCGGCCGTCTGCAGAACAAGGTCAACCTGATGAATGAGCTGGGAAAGATGCGCCGTGTCATCGAACGGGAGATTCCGGGCGCACCGCACGAGGTGTGGCTGGTGCTCGATGCGACGACCGGACAAAATGGCATCCAGCAGGCCAAGGTGTTCTTAGAGGCGACCAAGGTCAGCGGCATCATCCTCACCAAGATGGATGGTACGGCCAAGGGCGGCATCGTCCTGGCGATCCGCGATCAGCTGGGTCTGCCGGTGCGTTACATCGGACTGGGCGAACAGCCGCAGGACCTGCGTCCGTTCGACATCGAAAGCTATCTGTACGGCATCTGTGAGGGAATGGGAGACCATGCATAAAGACCCTTTCGTGATCAATCTGCTGCTGGACATGTACGAGTCGCTGTTGACGGACAAGCAGCGGACGATCATGCAGCTGCATTATCGGGAGGATCTCTCGCTCGCTGAGATCAGTGAGGAGCTCAGCATCTCCCGCGCCGGTGTGCTCGATCATATCCAGCGCGCCACCAAAGCTTTGTATGAATATGAGGACCGTCTTCATCTGATGAAACAAAACGAAGAGGTGAAAGAGCTTCTGCGCTCGCTGCGGGCGCACGTGGATGAAGAGGGGACCGCATATCTCAATAGATTAGAAGATTTACTGTCTTAGGAGGAAAAAAACATGACAAAAATTATTTCTGTAAACGCAGGAAGCTCTTCTTTGAAGTTCCAGCTGTTTGAGATGCCGCAGGAGGAAGTGCTCACCAGCGGTGTGTTCGAGCGCATCGGACTGGAAGAGGGAATCTTCACCATCAAGGTCAACGGGGAGAAAAAGGTCGTCCGAGAGCCGATCCCGGATCATACCAAGGCGGTGGAGATGCTGCTGAATGCGCTGGTCGAGTATCGCATCGTCGAGCATCTCGATGAGATCAAAGGGGCCGGGCATCGCGCGGTCCACGGCGGAGAGATCTTTACGGAGTCGGTCCTGGTCGATGATGAGGTCGTCGACAAATTCACCTCGCTCAACGATCTGGCACCGCTGCACAATCCGGCCGGTCTGATCGGTTATCGCGCATTCAAGGAAGCACTGCCAAACTGTGTCCATACGTTTGTGTTCGATACGGCGTTTCACTCCACGATGACACCGGACACTTATCTGTATGCACTTCCATATGAGTATTATGAAAAGTATCAGATCCGTCGTTATGGTTTCCACGGTACCAGCCACAAATACGTCTCTCAGCGCTGTGCAGAGCTGATGGGCAGAAAAGTGGAAGACATGAAGATCATCACCTGTCACCTGGGCAACGGTGCCAGCATTACGGCGGTCGATGGCGGCCGTTCGATCAACACCTCCATGGGATTTACACCGATGGCCGGTGTGATGATGGGAACACGCTGCGGTGACATCGATCCGGCCATCGTCACCTTCCTGCAGAAGAAGGAAGGATTGTCGGCCGATGCGGTCGAGGACATCCTCAACAAGCATTCCGGCATGCTGGGCGTCAGCGGTGTATCCAGCGACGGACGTGATGTGGAAGACGCAGCGAAAGAAGGCAATGAGCGTGCGATCCTGACAGAGAGCATGTATGCGAACCGCGTGGCCAGCTACATCGGCTCCTACTATGTGCAGCTGGGCGGACTGGATGCGATCGTCTTCACCGGCGGCATCGGAGAAAACGACGGCAACATGCGCAAGCGCATCATCGATCGTGTCAAGGTCATCGGTGCCGAGATCGATGACGCCAATAACAAGGGCGTTCGCGGCATCGAAAAGTGTCTTTCCTCTGCCGACAGCAAGGTCGCTGTATGGCTGATCCCGACCAATGAGGAGCTGATGATCGCCCGCGACGCTTACCGTTTCGTCAAATGAACATGCGTGAGCAGGCGGATCGGCTGATCCATCAGATCGAAGCGGCCGATTCCATCGTTCTCTTTCGCCATGTGATGGCGGATGGGGATGCCATGGGTGCACAGTTTGCTTTGAAGACGTGGATCATGGAGCGTTATCCGGACAAATCGGTATATGCGCCCGGACACAGCGTCGGAGCCTGTGCGGCGTATTATCCACAGGTGGATGAGGTGACGGATACGGTCATCGCCCGTTCGCTGGCCATCGTCCTGGATACAGCCACCTCAGCGCGTGTCGATGACTCACGCTGGCAGCTGGCCGCAAAGACCGTGCGCATCGATCATCATCTGCTGGTCGAACGCTTCTGTGATGAGGAGATCGTGGACGAGCAGGCAGCGGCGACCTGCGAGATCCTCGCACGGCTGTTCGCCTCCCGAGAAGAGGTCCTCAGCAGAACGTGTGCGCAGTATCTGTACAGCGGACTGATCAGTGATACGATCAATTTTACCATTTCCTCCACCAGCGAGCGGACCCTGCAGGCAGCGGCCTATCTGCTGCGCTTTGGTGTCGATGTCGTCCGTCTGCAGATGCAGCACTTCGGTACCTCACTGCGTGATTTTCGCTATGAGAGCTGGCTGCGCTCACAGCTGTGCTTTGAAAAGGGCGTCGGTCATGTGATCGCAGATCAGGCGGATTACGCCCGTCATCAGCTGAGCTTTCGTGAGGCGAAGGAAAAGGTCTTCGTGCTCAGCGGCATCTACGAGATCGAGGTCTGGGCGTTGTTCACACAGATGGAGGGCACCGAGGAAGACCCGCGATACAGTGGTTCCCTGCGTTCGCGGACGATCGCTCTGGACGATATCGCCAACGCATATGGCGGCGGGGGACATCGCTGTGCCTGCGGCATCAAGAATCTGTCCCGCTCCCAGATCGAAACGCTGATCGAAGCATTGAAACAGCGCGTACAGGAGAATACATGAACCAAAGATGCGAAAGGGCACTTGCCGCTCGCATCTTTTTTATGTGTCGGAATTCGTGTATAATGAGGGTGAATAAGGCAGAGAAAGAGAGATGCCAAAACGGAAAGGCAGGGGAATGCGATGACAACACAACTGATGGTGCGCAGCGCCTATACATTGTTGAAATCGACCATGCGGGTGGAGGAGATCCCTGCGTTGGCCAAGGAATACGGGTATACCAGCGTCGCTTTGTGCGATGTGCATGTGCTGCATGGAGCGATGGCGTTTCGTCATGCATGCGAAGCCTGTGGGATCCATCCGATCTATGGCATGGAGGTGTTCTGCACGCTTGCGCAGGAAGAAGAATCGGCCGGTTTTGTGGTCCTTGCGCAAAACGATGCGGGATTTGGAGAACTGCTGTCGCTGAGCACATGGATCAATACGCAAAAAGAGCCGCTCACCATCGAGGTGCTGGCGAAGCATACTTCCGACTGTTATGTGATCAGCGATGCGCAGGAGGATCTGCTGTATTCGCTGCTCGTCCATGAAGATGCGGCCGGTGTCCGCCGGTACTTGCAGCAGATGCAGCGCAGCTTTGTGCATTTTGTCTGCGGCATCACAAAAAATGATTCCCGCTTTCTCTCACAGCGCAATCAGCTGTTGCGCAGATGCGCCGCTGAGATGGACATTCCCTGTACGGCCCTGGGCTGTGTCTACTATGCCAGAGAGAGCGATGAAGAAGCCTATCGGGTGCTGTGTGCCATCGATCAGGGACTGCAGGTCGACGACAAGACATTGCAGAGCGGCAGCGGCCGCTGGTTTCGCACGCCGCAGCAGATGGAGGCGCTCTATGAACCGCAGGAGCTGGCGATGAGCGATGTCATTGCGGAAAACTGTCAGGTGGCGATGGCCTTTCCCAAGGTGCATCTTCCGGTGTTTGAAAACCGTTATGGCATCTCTTCCACGCAGTATCTCAATTCTCTGTGCAAGAAAGGTCTGGCGAAGCGGATGGGGTCGACCAAGGTGCCCAAGGTGTATGTGGAGCGCCTGGCCCATGAGCTGGATGTCATCAATTCGATGGGATTTACCGATTACTTCCTGATCGTCTGGGACTTTATCCGCTATGCCCGCACACAGAAGATCTACATCGGTCCCGGCCGTGGCAGCGCTGCCGGATCGCTGGTTTCTTACTGCCTGGGCATCACGCACATCGATCCGATCCACTATGATCTGCTGTTTGAGCGCTTTCTGAATCCGGAACGCGTATCGATGCCGGATATCGATACCGATTTTCCCGACGACCGCCGGCAGGAGGTCATCGATTATGTTCATGAGCGCTATGGTGCACACCATGTAGCGCACATCATCACATTTAATACGTTGGGTGCCAAACAGGTATTGCGTGATGTCGGAAAAGCGTTGGGGATCGTTCCGCGCAAGATCGACAGCCTGTGCAAGATGGTGCCGAACACACCTAAGATCACGCTGGCGCAGACAATGGAAAATGTCCCGCGCTTCAAACAGACGATCGCTCTTTCCAAAGAACTGACGCATCTCTATGCGATTGCCCGACAACTGGAGGGCCTGCCGCGGCATGCGTCTTTGCATGCGGCCGGCATCATCCTCAGCCGGGAGCCCATCGAGAGCGTCTGTCCGCTCATTCAGCTGGATGAGGAGATGTATGCGACCCAGTATACGATGGAACATCTGGAGGAGCTGGGCCTGATCAAGATGGATTTTCTGGGCCTGCGCAATCTGACGATCATCGATGAGATCGTCCGAAGCATCGAGGAAAAAAGCGGGAAGAAGATCGATATGATGAAGATCCCGCTGGATGATGAACGGACCTTTCAGCTGATCCGAAACGTTGATACGATGGGGGTCTTTCAGCTGGAGTCAGAAGGGATGAAAAGTCTGATCCGCCGCATCCAGCCCAGGACCTTTGAGGACATCGCCGCCACGATCGCCCTGTTTCGCCCCGGACCGATGGAGAACATCCCGGAATATCTGCGCTGTCGGGAAGATCCGACCCTGGTGCACTACCCGCATCCTTCCCTGGAACCGATCCTGAAAAACACCTATGGCATCATGATCTACCAGGAGCAGGTCATGCAGGTCTGCGTCGTGATGGGCGGCTTCTCTCTGGCACAGGCCGACAGCATGCGCAAGGCGATCTCCAAGAAAAAGGGAGAAGAGCTTGCCCGCTATGAAAAGATGTTCATCGAGGGGGCATTACAGAAAGGCTATACCAGAGAGCTGGCACAGGAAGTATACGGTTTGATCATGAAGTTTGCCCGTTACGGCTTCAACCGTTCCCATTCGATCGCTTATGGCATGATCGCCTATCAGATGGCATATCTGAAGGCCAATGCGCCGCTGTACTTTTATACGGCGCTGTTAAACAGTGTGATCGGTGCAGAGAAAAAGACGAGCGAGTACATCTTTGAGCTCAAACGCCGCCACATTGAGGTGCTGCCGCCCTGTGTCAATCAGTCGACCGGACGCTATCAGGCACAGGGAAAGGCCCTGCGTTTCCCGCTGTCGGCGATCAAAGGCGTCGGGCCGGCCGTCTATCCGCTGATCATCAATGAACGAGAGGAGAACGGAGAATACAAGGATCCATATGATTTTGTGGCCCGCATGAGCCTGCGCAAGGTCAACCGCAAGGCGCTGGAGGCCTTGATCAACGCCGGCGCACTGGATGTGTTCGGTTATAATCGTACGACCCTGCTGGGAGCCCTGGACAATCTGCTTCGCTATGCCAACATCATCAAGGTGGAGAGCGAACAGCAGGCGCATCTGGATTTCTCGCTGGCTTCGAAGATCCCGATCACCCGTATCAGTGAAAAGAAAAGCGTGCGGGCGGAGAAGGAAAAGGAAGCGCTCGGCTTTTACCTCAGCACGCATCCGATCGCGGAGATCCGCGATGCGATCGATCCGAGGCTGCCGTATCTGCTGAAGCTGCAGGATGCCCGCGGATGGGTCCGATTTGTCTGCATGATCACCTTTACCCGACAGCATCGCACCAAACGCGGGGATCTGATGATGTTCGTCGAGGTGTCGGATGACAGCGCCCGCTTTGATGTCGTCGTCATGCCCAACCTCTATGAGCGGACAAAGGATCTCCTCAAAAAGGGAGCGATCATCCTGGTCGAAGGAAACATCGATCGTCCGCAGAGCTGCCTGGCAAGAACGATCCAGGCGGTCGAAGTGCCGCAGCAGTAGCCGCAACGTCCGAAAAACGTACAGATTTTCAAAAAGAATTGACAGCGAAACGATCTTTTGGTAATATACTCCCATCTTCGACAGTTAGGAAGAGTAAAAAATGGCTCAAACCCTTTAACTAAAGGGAAATGAGCCATTTTCAGTTCGCCCGCCATGGGCGGGCTCTAACGGGTGAAAGTCCCGAGTGCACGTAGGCAACGACG
>DWYK01000213.1 GCA_019118705.1 Candidatus Merdibacter merdigallinarum
GTCTCCTTTGTTTCAGTACTGTTCGATCTTTCTTCGCTCCGGTTTGAGATTTCCGGTCTTTTTGCTGCGGCGGGCGAGCTCTTCTTCCACGTCTGCCAAAGAGATGCCCTTTTCTGCCATCAGCACGAACAGGTGGTAGAGCAGATCGCCGATCTCATTGACGATCTCTTCTTTATTATCTTCCTTCATGGCGGCGATGATGACTTCCGTACACTCTTCACCGACCTTCTTCAGGATCTTTTCGTTTCCTTTTTCAAACAGGTATGCAGTATAGCTGCCCTCCTGTGCATCGCTCTTGCGGCTGACGATCGTCTCATAGAGCTGCTGCATTTCATTCTTCATCTGCGGTTCCCTCCTTTTCATAAAGCGTTCGATAGAAACAGCTGCGCGCACCGGTATGACAGGCCGCGCCTTCCTGTTCCACCTGCAACAGGATCGTATCGGCATCACAGTCCACTTCGATCTTCTTTACGTGCTGAAAATGCCCGCTGGTCTCTCCTTTGAGCCAAAGGGAGTGCCGGCTGCGAGAATAATAACAGGCCAGTCCCTTCTCCAGCGTCAGCTGCAGGCTTTCTCTGGACATATACGCCAGCATCAGCACCGTTCCGTCGTTTACATCCTGTACGATGGCCGGGATCAGACCGCCCTGTTTTTCAAAGTCGATGGTTTCAAACAGCTGTGGATCGATCATGCCGACACCTCCCTGCGCACCGGAATGCCTCTGGCAGAAAGATCATCTTTGACCTCCTGTACGCTGTGGTCGCCGTAATGGAAGATGCTTGCTGCCAGGGCCGCATCGGCCACATCGCTTTCCAGCACTTCGGCGATATGTTCCATCGTTCCACAGCCGCCGGAGGCGATCAGCGGCACGTCGATGATCGCATTCACTGCCCGTAACATCTCCAGATCAAAGCCATTGCGGGTACCGTCCGCATCCATGCTGGTCAAAAGGATCTCTCCTGCGCCCAGTGCGGTCACCTGCCGCACCCAATCGATCAGATCGATGCCGGTATCTTTGCGGCCGCCATTGATGAAGACGTTCCAGCCGCTGCCATCGGACCGCTTTCGGGCATCGATCGCAGCAACGATGCACTGACTGCCAAAGATCTCCGCTCCTTTTCGGATCAGCTGTGGATCGTGGATGGCCGCGGAGTTCAGCGACACCTTATCGGCCCCGCTTCGCAACAGTGTGGTGATGTCGTCGATGCTGCGGATGCCGCCGCCGATCGTAAACGGGATGAAGATTTCTTTCGCTACCTGCCGGGCAACGTCGGCCATCGTCTTTCTGCCTTCGTTGGTCGCGCTGATATCGAGAAAGACGATCTCATCCGCACCCTGCTCATAATATCGGCGCGCCAGTGCGACCGGATCGCCGACCTCTTTCAGACCGACGAAGTTGACGCCCTTGACGACCTTGCCTTCCTTTACATCCAGGCAGGGGATGATCCGTTTGGTAAACATATTATCCCTCCTCGCATAAGGCGATGGCTGCCGGCAGATCCAGCGTTCCGCAGACCACGGCCTTTCCGGTGATCGCACCGTAGATGTCCAGCTTTTTCAAAGCGGCGATGTGCGTCAGATCGCGTACGCCGCCGCTGGCGATGATGTGCATGCGCACCGCCTGTTTCAGCTCCTGCAACATTTCCATGTTCGGTCCCTGCAGCGTGCCGTCCTTGGAGATATCCGTCACGATGATCGTCTGTACGCCCATCGCTTCCAGCTGTTTGGCAAAATCGATGTAATGCAGGTCGCTTTGGGACAACCATCCGCGTCCGCAGGCATAGCCGTCCTTGCAGTCGATGCCGACCGCGATCTGTGCACCATAGCGATGGACCGCTTCCTGCAACAAAGTCGCATCTTCCATCGCACCGGTTCCCAGGATCACGCGTTCCACACCGTTTTCGATGTAATCTGCAATGTCCTCCAGCGTGCGGATCCCGCCACCGACTTCGATCGGTACACCAACGGTCTTCGCCACCTCTTTGATCAGTGCCGCATTGACACGCCGGCCGGCCTTTGCCCCGTCCAGATCGACCAGATGCAGAAAACAGGCGCCTTCATCGACAAAGCGCTGTGCCAGTGAGCGCACGCTGTCAGCGACCACTTCTTTTTGGGCATAAT
Source organism: Candidatus Merdibacter merdigallinarum (assembly GCA_019118705.1). Lineage (GTDB taxonomy): Bacteria > Bacillota_I > Bacilli_A > Erysipelotrichales > Erysipelotrichaceae > Merdibacter > Merdibacter merdigallinarum. Next base: position 2,122 of record DWYK01000213.1, read on the forward strand.
CGCCCTGATACAGTCGGACCGGCTGTCCGTTGATGATGTCGATTGCCGGAAGGATGATCATCGTGTTGCCTCCTTTCCCTCACACAGTGCCACGAACCGCGCCAGCATGCGCAGTCCGTCCCGGCCGCTTTTCTCCGGGTGGTACTGCATGCCCAGCACATTGCCATGGCGGACATAGCCGGGGATCTTCATCTGGCCGTAGACCGAATAGGCAATCAGATCCTGCGGCAAAAACTTCTGGGCATAAAACGAATGCACATAATAGACGAACGGCTGTTCTTCTGCACGGACGATCGCATCGGCCTGTGCGTGTTCCAGGCGATTCCATCCGATGTGCGGGATCTTGACGTCCGGATCTTGCATGCGGACGACCTCTCCCTGCAACAGTCCCAGCCCTTCGCTCTCTTCGACCTCATAACCCTTTTCAAAGAGCACCTGCATGCCCAGACAGATGCCCAGCAACGGTTTTCCCGCATGGGCCTGTTCTTTGATCGCTTCGATGAGCCCGGACTGTTTCAGGTTGCGCATGCAATCGCGAAAGGCGCCGACCCCCGGGAGGATCAGACCGTCCGCTGCGCTCAGCGCAGATGGATCCTGACTGACCTGATAAGTGGCCTGGACCGCATCCAGGGCGTTGCAGACGCTGTGCAGGTTGCCCATGCCATAATCGATGACCGTGATCATTCCAGCACCCCTTTCGTGCTGGGCAGCGTATCATCGACGATGCGGATCGCTTCACGCAGAGCACGCCCCAACGCCTTGAAGACTGCTTCCACTTTATGATGATCGTTCTCCCCATACAGCACGTTGACATGCAGGGTCAGACGGGCATGATCCGCAAACGCACGCAGAAATTCCGGCAACATCTCGCAGGAGAAGCTGCCGATCATCTCCCGCTTCAGTGAACAGTTGCACACCAGATAGCTGCGGCCGCTGAAATCCAGATCGACGCTGCACAGCGTTTCATCCATCGGTACACGGGCACTGCCATAGCGTGCGATCCCCCGCTTGTCTCCCAGCGCCTGCTGAAACAGCTCGCCCAAAACGATACCGGTATCTTCGATGAGGTGATGATCACATACCTCCAGATCGCCATGCGCCGTCACGAAGAGATCGATCTTCGCATGAAAGGCCAGCAGCGTCAGCATGTGATCGAAGAAGCCGATGCCGGTATGGATCTCGCTTTGCCCGCTGCCCTCCAGCTGCAGGCGGATGTCGATCTTCGTCTCTTTCGTCTCTCGTGTCATCGCTGCGTTTCGTGTCATCACGATCCCTCCTTATAGCTGCGCAATGCGCTCAGTACCGTTTCATTTTCCTTTGGTGCACCGATCGTGATGCGGAAGGTATCATCCGCATAATCACGGATGGTGATCTGCCGGGACTCCATCAGCGCCAGCAGCCGTTCTTTCTGCGAACAGCGCCCATACAGAAAGTTCGCATGGGACGGGTAGAGCGTCAGCGTTTCATCGTTGAGCTCTGCGCACTCCTTGATCATCTGTTCCCGTTCCTGTTTGATGAGCTCACACTGGCTCAGCAGTTCTTCCTTGTGAGCGAGCACGATGCATCCGGCGACCTGCGTCATGCTGTTGACATTATAAGGGACCTTATGCGCCCGCAGCTTTGCCATCGATCGTTCGTTGCCGATCAGAAAACCGCAGCGGGCGGCCGCAAAGGCAAATGCCTTGGACAAGGTCCGGGTCACGAACAGATTTTCATAACGGTCCACCTGGTCGATCATCGTTTCTTGTGCGAACTCGCCATAGGCCTCGTCGATCACGACCGGGCAGTCGAACGCTTCGACGATGCGGCAGAGATCCTTCTTTCGGATGATCTGTCCGGTCGGATTGTTCGGGTTGGAAAAGAGGACCATGCGCACATCGGCCTCCCGTCCTCTGGCGATGAAGGCATCCACATCAAAAGGGGTGTCGGCTCCTCGCTCAAAACGGACGATCGCACCGTCGTGCATGCCGACATAATAGTCATACATCGAGAAATCCGGTGTCAGCGTGTACAGACGATCGCCCGCATGGATGTGCAGACCGATCATCAGCCCCAGCATCTCATCCGATCCGTTGCCGGCCAGGACCTGTTCTTCCTTCACGCCCACATACGCCGCATACGCCTGACACAGCGCACTGGCCTCATCCTGCGGATAACGGTGAAAGGAGATCCGGGTGATCGCTTCTGCGATCTCCTTGCGGATCGCAGCGGGCAGGTTCACGCTGCTTTCATTGGCGTTGAGCAGGATGCCGGTTCGCTCTTTCATCGCCTGATATTCGGTTCGCTCACTCATGCTCCAACCTCACTTTCACTGCATTGGCGTGCCCGTCCAGCCCTTCGTGGCGGGCGATGTTCATGATCTTTTCTCCATCTCTTCTTAAGGCGGCAGCACTGTAATGCAGATAGCTGCTGCGCTTGATGAAATCGTCGCAGGAGAGCGGAGAGGCAAAACGCGCCGTTCCGTTCGTCGGCAGCACGTGATTGGTACCGCCGAAGTAGTCGCCGATGCTTTCACAGGTCGTATAGCCCAGGAAGACGCTGCCGGCATTGCGTACCTGTGGCAAGCGTTCGTCTGCATCGGCGATCATCAGCTCCAGGTGCTCCGGTGCGACCTGGTTGGCGATGGCGATGCACTGATCCAGATCACGGCAGACCATCAGCGTCCCATAGTTGGCCAGGCTCTGCTCGATGATCGCTCTGCGCGGCAGACGGGCGCTCTGTATCTTCAGCTCTTCCTGCACCTGCTCGGCGAAGGCTTCCTCTGTCGTCAGCAGGATGCTGCAGGCGAGCGGATCGTGTTCGGCCTGTGAGATCAGATCGGCTGCGGCCGCTTTGGGATCGGCATTCCTATCCGCAATGACGAGGATCTCGCTGGGACCGGCCACCATATCGATATCCACACGACCAAAGACCAGCCGCTTGGCGCAGGCCACATAGGCGTTGCCCGGACCGACGATCTTGTCCACCTGCGGGATCGTCGCTGTGCCATAGGCGAGGGCCGCGATCGCCTGCGCACCGCCGACCTTGTAGATGGCCGTCACTCCGGCTACCTTTGCCGCAGCGGCGATGACCGGCGGGATCGTCCCTTCTCGATCCGGCGGTGTGACCATGATGATCTCCTTCACCCCGGCGATCTTTGCCGGCAGCACGTTCATGAGCACCGTACTGGGATATGCGGCACGTCCCCCCGGCACATACACTCCGACACGGGCCAGCGGCAGCACGCGCTGCCCCAGATATACACCGTCTTCTTTTTCCATGTGATAGCCCTGATACTTCTGCTGTTCATGGTAAGCCGTGATATTAGCCGCTGCTTCCTGCAGATCGGCGATGAGCGAAGCGTCTGCCCGTGCGCAGGCCGCATCGATCTCTTCCTCGCTGGCCTGCAGGCTGTTCAGCTCCACCTGATCAAACTGCTTCGTATAGGCGAATAAGGCCTTGTCGCCTTCTCTTCGCACCGCATCGAGGATCGCTGCCGTCTGTGCGAGGATGGCCGGATCGCTGTCTGCCATCCGTCCTTCCAGAAAGGCGCGCAAAGCCTCTGTATTATCTGGATCCATTCGTTTCAGCATGTGCATCCCTCACTTTCTGCAGATCGTTCAACAGTCGCATGATCTCGGGCCGTTTCAGCTTGAAGCTGGCGCGGTTGACGATGACGCGGGCCGATATGTCACAGATGCGCTCATAGACGATGAGGCCGTTTTCCTTCAGTGTCGTGCCGGTCTCCATGATGTCCACGATGCCGTCACACAGCCCCAGGATCGGTGCCAGCTCCACGCTGCCTTCGATCTTGATGACCTCGACATCCATGTTTCGCTGCTTGAAATACTCTCTGGCCACATTGGGGTATTTGCTGCCGATCTTCACATGCCCCAGTTTGGCAAAGGGACTTTGTCCCGGCAGACCGGCCACGATGAATCCGCATTTCCCGATGCCCAGATCCATCAGTTCATAATAACGCCCCTCGGATTCCATCAGCGTGTCCTTGCCGACAAATCCGACATCTGCCACACCGTGTTCCACATAAGTGACACAGTCGGCCGCTTTGACCAGAAAGTACCGCTGTTCTTTTTCTGTATCCAAAAAGACGAGCTGTCTTCCTTTGTTCTTCAGTTCTTCGATCCCATAGCCGCACTGTTCAAACATCGCCACGCTCTGTTTTTCCAGCCGTCCTTTGGTCAGTGCGATCGACAGCATCGTCATCCCTCCTTTATGCGCAGTTCCTGCGCCGTTGCATCCGCCACTAAGCGCACCCGGCCTTCCTCCGCCAGCTGCCGTGCTTTCTTCATCGCCGCCACGCGTTCCTTTGGCGGATAGACGATGACCGTTTCCTCTGGCGGCTCTTTTGCCTGCCAGATCTCCGACAGGGCATCCAGCTTGATCGAGAACCCGACCGCCGGCAGCTTTCTTCCATATTTCTCCAGCAGGGTATCGTAGCGTCCGCCGCTGAGCACTCGTTTTCCGACCCCTTCGACATATGCTTCAAAGACGATGCCGGTATAATAATTCAGGTTCTTTGTCTTTCCCAGATCGAACTGCACCCGCTCACAGCCCAGTGCCTGCAGATCATCTGCCAGGGAAGAGAGGTCCCGCAGGATCTGCAAAAGTTCTTCACAGAAACAATACTGTTCAGCGTCTTGCAGCATCCGCTGATCCCCGCTCAGCCATGGCAGCTGCAAAAAGAACTGCCGGCCTTCCGCACGCAGTCCCAGCGCATCCAGCTTTTCCGCCAGGGAGGTGATGCTCTTTTCATCGATCAGCTCTGCCAGCGCTTCACTGTCTTCCTTCGTGATGGAGAAATACCGGCAGGCTTCCCGAAAGAAGTTGATGTTGCCGATCTCCAGCACCCAGGAACGATCCTTCACGACGCTCAGCGCATCCAGTGCGGTCATCAAGATCTCCAGATCGCCGCAGGTCTGCGGAACGCCGATCAGTTCGACCCCGCAGTCACGGATCTCATTTTTCAGACCGCTGAGATCTTCATGCACCTTGAAGACATTGGCACAGTAGCGAAAGCGCAGCGGTACCTCGGCATCCTTGAACTTGGTCGCTGCCAGGCGGGCAATCGGGATCGTCATGTCTGCCCGCAGCATCAAGATCCGCCCCTGCGCATCGAAGAACTTGTACATGTCCTCTTCATTGATGTTGTCAAAGCCTGCTTCATACGTCTTGTAAAACTCGATCGTCGGCGTGATGACCTCTTCATAGCCCCAGCGCGCAAACCGCTCTTCGATCGCCTGCTGCAGCTCTCTGCGGGATGCGCATTCTTCTCGTATGCGGTCCCGCATGCCTGCGGGTATCGTAAACTGCTTCATCGCTCTTTCCTCCTCGCTCCAAGAAACAAAAAAGCCTTCATCCAAAGGACGAAAGCTTCGTGGTGCCACCTTTTTTCATCATTTCCTCACGGAAATGACCTCTGTGAGTATTTGCATACTGCGCATGATAACGGATGCCTGCCGGTGAAGGCTACTGCCTGCTGCTCGTTCCCCCTCACAACTCCAAGGTGTGTTCACAGCGCTCCTGCTTCCTCTTCCACCAGCCGAGGTCTCTCTGTGCCATTCGCCGCTGTTACTCTTCCTCTTCTTCGTTTTATATGCTTCTATCATACTATTTTTGAAAATATGTGTCAACAGATTCTGTAAATTGTTTTCACTTCGTTGAAAATATATTTCATCTCTGTGTGGATCCGGGCAGATACGAAAAAAGCGGTCGTCCGCCGCCCCGGTAAAAGGGGACATCGGCAGGATCGACCGCCTGTCCATCGTTACTCTGCAGAAGGGACTTCCTGTCCTTTCACATGTTGAAAGCGCACCAGGCCGCTGCGGTTCAGCGCGACCATGACGCATGGGATGAGGATCAGCTGCAGGATGATGCCCGGCAGCGCATCGGCGAATGCACCGGCAAAGAAGATCTGCCAGGTAAAGACACCGCCGCTCACGCCCAGCTGGATGTACTGTACGATGCCCCATACGATCCTGCCCGCCAGCATGGCGCTGATCAGACAGCGATATAAGGCACGCACACACTGCCAGCGGGAAATGCTGTACAGCAGGCCTGCCAGTGCTCCATAGGTCATCAGCTCAAAGGCCATGGCCGTAGCGGCCGGGAAAAAGACGGGCATCCCGAAGATCGCTGAACGAAGCAGCGGCAGGATGAAGCCGACCAGACCGCCGTATTTCCAGCCGCAGATCAGGCCGCACAAAAAGACGGGAATGTGCATCGGCAGCAGCTTGCTGCCGATCTGCGGGATCTGTCCACTCAGAAACGGCAGCATCAGGCCCAGTGCCAGAAACATGGCTGCCAGTGTCAGATTTTTTATCGATTGATTCATGTTGTTTTCCTTTCCTTATCTTTTCTATTGGATCTGCTGCTTCAGATGAGCGATCCACTCTTCGATCAGCGATGGATCGCTGACCAGATGATCGCCGCCTTCGGAATCAAACTGCACCTGCAGCTCACCGATCACCGTTGCGCCTTTACAGGCATCCGCCAGATCTTCTAACGTATGGCCCGGCCATCCGCCATGTGTCTGTACCAACACGAGCGAACGCCCCTTCCAGTCGTGTTCCTGGCAGTAACTGGCCACGGCAGGTGCCATCGTATACCACCAGGTCGGCGTCGCCAGCACGACCACATCATAGTCACGCGGATCGTATGTCTGCGGTTTCAGCTTCGGCCGATAGCCGCTGTTGACTTCCTGCTGTCCCTGATCGACGATCGCATCATAAGAGCCGCTGTATGGCTGCAGCGTTTCGATCTCCTCGAAATCGGCCGACAGCGCTTCTGCCACCTGTCTTGCGATGCGCCGTGTATTTCCATTCGACAGGGAATAACAAACCACCAATGTCCGTTTTGTCATCTGCCTTCTCCTTACTGTGCCGCTTTCTGCCCTTCCAGCTGGCCGGCAGCCTCATTGATGCAGCGAAGCGCATTCAATGAACGCGGATAGCCGATGTATGGCAGACACTGTGAGAGGACCTGGATCAGGAAGTCTTTGTCGTTGCCGACCATCATGTTACCGGCCGCATGCGAGGTGAGCTGTGGTTCACAGCCGCCCTGTGCCGCCAGGAAACAGAACGTGATCATCTCCCGCTGACGATGATCCAGTCCGCTCCGGGTGTAATAGTCCCCAAAGCAGTTATCCGAAAGCCAGCGATTGATGTGGCGGCTCTCCTGTGGTCCCGAGGTCGCAAACCCGCGCATCGATTCGCCAAAGATATCGACCTGTGTCTGCTCGCCTTTTTCCAGACGGTCTTCCATCGTCGTGGTCGCCTGTCCTTCCAACGGCAGCGCGATCCCGCGCTTTTTCAACACATCGTTGACCTTGTGCAGGAACGGCAGCACTTTTCCAAAACCGAGATAGGCCGTCCCCTGATAGATGATCTCCTTGATCTCCACCGGTGTGACGCCCAGGTTCAGCGCACCTTCCACCATTCCTTCAAAGGCATCGATGCCCGGACAGCCCAGCAGTGCCGCCAGGATGGCCATCATGCGCGTGCGTTCATCCAGATCGCCCTGATGGATGACCTCATCAAACGCAAAGTTTTCAAAGCGTTCGATATATTCCGGATCGGTTTCTGCCAAGGACGATACCCGATCGCCCAGCAGCCGTTCCCGATACGCTTTTGCATTGTCTGTCCGTTTCATATCTTTCCCTCCTGTTCTCATCAGTCTAAAGAGATGATCTCATACGCTCTGTTTCCCAGGCCGTGCTGCGCAGCCGCTTCCACCGTATGGATGCCATGGCGGGAATCCATGCGCTCGATCAGCGCTGCCTTGCCTGGATCTGTACTGTTCTTGACGGCATCATAACAGGCCTGATCCACGGCGACCGGATCCAGAGAAGCAAAGATGCCCAGATCGGCCATCTCCGGTTCTGCCGGATGTGAATCGCAGTCACAGTCCACGCTCAGGCGGTTCGCCACGTTGATGTACAGCATGTTCTCCGCCCCTTTGTACTGGATGACGGCCTTGCAGGCATCTGCCATCGACTCCAGGAAATGATCCTGCTGCGGCAGATTGTCCCACAGCTTTGCAGCATCGGTCGTCTTGCCGGCCGTGTGGATGTAGGCCTTCCCCTGTGTGGATGCGATGCCGATGCTGATGTTTTTCAGCGCACCGCCAAAGCCGCCCATCGCATGTCCCTTGAAATGTGAGAGGACCAATACCGAATCATAGTTCGCAAAATGGGCACCGACGATATTCTTGTCCAGATGAAAACCGTCGCTGACCGGCAGTTCCATCTCATCGAACGCATCCATGATATCACAGGGAGCCATCGCCCGAAAACCATGATCTTCGATCGCCTTCCAGTGCAGCTTGGGATCCTGCCGCTGTCCGCCATACGCCGTACAGCATTCAACGATCGTTCCATCCAGCTGACGGACCAGATCGCCGATCAGCTCCGGATACAGATAATTATGACCGCCCGGCTCTCCGGTGGAGATCTTGACGGCGACCTTTCCCTTCAGCTCTCTGCCGAGGGCATGATAGATCCGGATCAGGCTATCCGGTGTAATTTCCCTGGTAAAATAGACCTTTGCTTTTTCCATGAAGCACGCCTCCTTCATCCTATATTCTACACCTTGCGCTCCTTATCCGTAAAATGCCG
>DWYK01000214.1 GCA_019118705.1 Candidatus Merdibacter merdigallinarum
CCACAGTTCCCATGTCAGAGATATATGATCTAAAAAGCCGCGAACAAATAGTAATGGTTTTAATATATTATACCGCGTCTGGGAGCATCATTGCACTGTTATTTTCACCAAATTTCTCATGACATTTTCAAAATATTGACCAATGTTGGATGTGAAATCCATTTTATCTTTATCCTCTTTTCTGTGTTTTACAATGCACAACCAAGTCGGCGCCACCAAAGCTAACCACGCTTTAAGCAACATCGATCTTCAATGTTTCCCATCCTAGTTCAGTATCCCTTCTGTTCTAAGATACTCACAACCACAGATTTCGCACTGCAACCAAGGATACTACTAGCGCACTATTGACTTTGATTCAAATCAGCACCAGTATAACAATATGCACAGAAAGGCAAGTGTGAAAGAAGATGCTTTCATAAAGCTCATCAAATTCGCAGTGACATCGGGCATCAATATCAACCGCGGCGCTAGTTACCAGATTCTGTAATTCAAATGAGCAAAACACAGCTGAAGCGGTTTTATTCTCTCTATGTTTTTCCACATTTAAATTTTTGCAATTTGTATTTTGCACTCTCGATAGATAATAAGTAGTTATCTACTGTTTGTGAGGTCCTGCTTGCAACCTTGTCCGTCCAGTTCCTGTTCTCTTTTTAAGAATTGTTGATAACTCCCCCTCACCACGATCCTGACCCGATACCCCTTCCCTACTTCCACCTTTTCCAGCAGCTGCGCCAGAATGGTGCGCTTTCGCGGGATAGATGCCAGGTCAAACTCATTGGCCCAGCCGAGGAACTCATCGTAGTATTTGCGGATCTGCTGGACTGTAGTGCGGCTGGAATCGTTCTTCAGCAGCTCGGCATATTCATTTTTCGCCTGCTGCACCTCGGCTTCGGCCTGCTGGATCAGGCGCGCCAGCATGGCTTCCGAAAAGGCGCTCTGCCCATCCAGGCAGCGGACGATCTCTTCCTCATACCGCTGCTGTTTGTGCCGGGCTGCCTGGATCTTTTTCTCGGCGGCCTGCTTTTTGCGGTTCCATTCGGCGTCCTGCTGGCGGATGCGCTGCTCAATGCTCCTGTCGTAGGGCTCCTGTTTGATTTGCTGGAACATCTGATCGACCAGAGCCAGCACGACCCCATCCACCCGCTCGGCAAGATACAGGGACTGCCCATCACATTCCCGCAGGTGCTGCCCGCGCTGGTAACAGTTATATTTGGCCTGCACTTTTTCCCGGATGCTTCCATCGGCCAGCTTATACCGGTCCGTATGCAGAAAAGCCGACATCTTCGCCCCGCAATGCGCGCAGACGACGATGCCGGCCAACAAGGTTGGGTTGCCGCTCTTTTTGGCAGCGTTTTTATTCTCCGCCGCATTTTTGCAGCGGCTGTCCATCCTTTCGTTCGCTTTTGTGAACAGATCGCCATCCACGATCTGCAGCTGCGGCATGAACTCCGATCTTGCCGCTTTGGTCATAATATATCCGGTGTACCCTTCATGGCGGATCAGGCGGCGGATATTGACCGACTGGAACTTCGCCCCCTGCCGGGTGCGCAGACCGCGTTCGTTGAGCATCCGGGCCATCGCATAGCCACTGGCTCCCTCGTTGGCCACCTTCTCAAATACTTCCCGCACCCAGGCGGCTTCCTCCGGGTCGATCTCCAGGTCTTTGACTGGCTGGTCGCGCTTATTGACCCGCCCCTTGTTCACGGCGCGGTATCCGTAGGGCACAAAGCCGCCGGCATAGTGACCGCTCGAGACGATCTGGCGGATACGGTCGCGCGTGCGCATCGACGTTTTCTCGCTCTCCCCTGCCGCCTGCCAGAAGCGGATGTAGTTCATCAGCTTGTCGCCGTGGCTCTCGATGCGCTGCTGGCCCTCGTGGGTGCTCCACATCTCAATACCGTGCTGGACAAACCATTCCAGCACAAACGGCGTCTCGCTCTCGATGCGTCCCAGCCGGTCGAACATATAGACGAGCAGAATGTCAAATTCTTTGTTGTTGGCCGCCATGCGCAGTTCCTGGATCACATCGCGTTTGCTGGCGGAAACCTTGGACCCGGACACGCCTTTTTCAGCCTTCTCCTGCACCACGCGCCAACCCTGCTGCTGCGCAAACTTGCGGCAGGCAATCTTCTGCATCGGGATGTCATCGTGGTCGACCTGGCCCTTGGTTGAGACCCGGTATGCCAGTGCGGCCCGTTTGGCGTCCGCTGGCAGGCGGCATTGCAGTGTTGTAAAATAGGCATCGTCCAGCCACTGCTGGTCGGCCTGAGAGATCTCGATTTGTTCTCCGTGTTGGTTGGTATAGATCATCGTTTTCCCCTGTATCGTTGTGTTGCGGGGCGCTTCCCCGTTACTACAACCATACTATAAGACGCGCCGAATAGCTATCACCATAACGGAGAAAGGATGCCCGAATCAATGGCATGAAATTGACGTTTTATCCATTCTCAAAAGTAGAAAACCGGGAGCAGCCTTCTTGGAAAAGGTCTGCTCCCGGTTTTGCTCTACCCCTGTGTTTCCCGCGCCCGGCGCTCGGCATAGGCGCTCATGATCAAATCCGTGACGTTTTTCATGGTTTCCGGGTCGTCCTCTCTGGCA
>DWYK01000215.1 GCA_019118705.1 Candidatus Merdibacter merdigallinarum
ATACCTTGGCTTTGGATTCTGGAAAGACAAAGAGGAGTGGAAAGCCAGACCTCACCAGGATTCAGTGGAGAAATTCAAAAGGTCGTTAAAGCAACAAACCAGAAGAAGCTGGTCAGTGGATATGACTTACCGTATCCAGAGGTTGAACTGGGTGATTCGGGGATGGATAAACTATTTTCGGATCGGAAGCATGAAAACAGTGCTGACTAAGATTGATGGATGGTTACGAACACGTATGCGAATCATCATCTGGAAACAATGGAAGGTGCGAGCAAAGCGAATGTGGGGATTACGGAAACTGGGGATACCCGAATGGATGGTAAGACAAAGTGTCGCATTCGGAGACCACTATCAGGCGGCAGCAAAAACAACTGGATTACATCGAATAACGAAAGAAATCCTCGCAAAGAGAGGACTCATCAGTTGTGTAGATTATTATTTGAATTGAACCGCCGTATGCCGAACGGCACGTACGGTGGTGTGAGAGGGGCTAGAAATTAGCCCCTACTCGATTGCATATCTTAAAATATACGCTTTGTAGATCCGTTGTGTGACAGCTGTTATAAGAAGTCAAAAAATACTTACACACTTTTCTTGACAAACCCATCTATGACTACATATGTTGCATATCACAAGAGACAATTATCCGATAAAAAATGCTCTCGGCCGACCCAGCTTCATTTTCTGGTGTCAGACAGAGCATTTTTACTCCTCTGTTTCCGCATATACATATGTACAGTCATCGCGATGCTTGAACCGCGGGCATCTCTCTGCCTGGGCATCCGCATCTTGTGCTGAAAACAACCATTGAACGACCTCCTGACCATGCAGTCTCAGCTGGTCCATCAGCTCCTTTGGATCGTCCACGATGCCATAGTTCATGATCTCATAAAACCCATCGCTGGCACAGAGCACCCGACGCACATCGCTCTTCTTCCACTGGTGGATCTCGATCTCTTCCAGGCGATCCCATTCCAGATCCAGTGCATGATAGCCTCCGGGCTGGTTGCGGCACATCCGATTGTGCATCAATAGTTCCTGGATCTGCCTGCGCGCCTCAAAAAACGGGATCTGCTGTATCTGGCTGATCTCCTTCATACGCATCAGTGCCTGCTGATCCAGTTCTTCCAGGATCGGATCGCTGATCACCTCGACCTGTCCGTTTTTCAGTTCGACCACACCATAACAGTCGCCCATGCCAAAGTAATACAGCCAGTCGCCCCGTTCATAGAACAGCGCGATGCAGGCGCTGGGGGTCTCTGCAGCGGAAGGCATCGTTCTGGCTGCCTGCAGATACTGCGATCGCAGCCGATGAAGTTCTTCCTTTAAGACGATGATCGGGTCAGCGCCTTGCGGCAATTCTCTTAACAGCCGGTCCCGGATCGATCCGCTCAGCCAGTGTGCATCACTGCCCGCATGCATGAATTCCCTTTTTCCCAGACCGGTCGCTCCATCAAGCACAAAGAGAAAGGATCTGCCAAAACCACAGGCATCCTCATTTACCGGTTTCTGTGTATGAGAGAAATGCTGGATGTTTTGAAACAAGGTGCTCACCCCTTTTCCACTGTCCTCAGTATACCATATTCTCTGTGGTCGCATGCAAAGGAATACATCAGAAACTTCACAGAAATATCACACTTTCGCAGGGGAAATACGGTATAATAATCCCGAAAAATAGAAAAGTGGGTGATGTTGATGACCAGACTGCTCGTTGTAGATGACGAAAACAACATTCGTAAGATGATCCGCAAATTTGCGGAATTTGAAGGCTATGAAGTCTATGAGGCGGTGGATGGCATGGATGCCGTTCAGAAGTGTGAGGACATGAACTACGACTGTATCATCATGGACATCATGATGCCGAATCTCGACGGTTTCAGCGCAGTGAAAAAGATCCACGAGTTTTGTGATACGCCGGTGATCATGCTTTCGGCGCGCGGCGAGGAGTATGACCGCATTCACGGCTTTGAAGTGGGGATCGACGATTATGTCGTAAAGCCGTTTTCCTGTCGGGAGCTGATGATGCGCGTGGCAGCCATCCTGAAGCGTTATCAGGGCGCAGGAAAGAACAAGAAGAACGTATTTGAGTACAGAGGGCTCAAAGTGGATATGACGGCCAGAAAGGTTTTTATCGATGGTCAGGAAATTGAGATGTCGCCGAAAGAATACACTCTGCTGTTTTATATGATAGAAAATGAAGGGATCGCGCTGACGCGTGAACAGCTGATTCGGGATGTATGGGGGTATGACTTCTATGGAGATGACCGTACTCTGGATACACACATCAAGCTGCTGCGAAAGAGCTTGAAGGAATACAGTACGATGATCGTCACCCTGCGCGGCGTAGGTTATCGTTTTGAAAAAAAAGATCAGTAAACTCAAGATCCAGCAGAAAGTATTATTTTATCTATTAGGATTTATCTTTGTCATCCTGTGCATTTTCTATCTGGCACAGGTCGTGTTTCTGAAAGATTTCTATATGTTCATCAAAGAGCGCAGCGTGAAGCAGGCGACGGAACAGATCAAGATCAGCCTGCAGAACGGTTATGATTACAACCAGATCCAAGAGATTGCCAGCTCACAGGACTTCTGTGTCTATACCTATGGGATCGGCACCGGAAATGAGCCCTACTACATTGCGGTGATTGCGGGAAACTTTCGGGCGTGTCCCAGCCAGCCGCTGCTGTTGGATCGCTATGAAGAACTGTATCTGCGGGCAAGGGCATCCCAGAGCGGAACGGCGACGATCATCATGAATGACAAGAGCGAAGATGATGGAGATGAGATCCGCAACATGACGAGTGCCTCCATCGTGAATTCAGAAGACGGCAATCAGTACATCTTCTTTGTCAATACGCTTCTGTCACCGGTGCAGTCGACGATCTCCACGCTGCAGTTCCAGTTTTTTGTGATCGCTGTCATCATCATTGCGATGGCAGTTGCATTGGCCTACTACGTTTCCCGTAAGATTGCCCGTCCGATCCGCACGACGAATGAACAGGCGCGGCAGCTGGCGCTGGGAAACTATGATATTCACTTTGACAACCATGAATATGTGGAGATCCACGAGCTGAATGAAACGCTGAACTATGCGACGCGGGAGCTGAAAAAGGTCGAAGATCTTCGCAAGGAGCTGATTGCGAACATGAGCCATGATCTGCGTACACCACTGACGATGATCAGCGGATATGGCGAGATGATGCGGGATATTCCGGGAGAGAACAATGCGGAAAACGTACAGGTCATCATCGATGAGGCCGACCGGCTGACCAGTCTCGTCAATGAGATCCTGGATGTCAGCAAGCTGCAGGCAGGCGTGCAGTCGCTGGAGATCACGACATTTGACATCGTTGCCCAGGTAAAGCAGATCTGCGACCGTATCGAAAAGCTGCTGAAGGGCGAGTTTTACATTCGCATGGAAGCGATCGATCCGGTATTGGTCGAAGGGGACGAGATCAAGCTGACACAGGTCATCTATAACCTGATCACCAACGCGGTCAATTACAGCGGGGACAGCAAGGAAATCGTGATCCATCAGGAAGTGAAGGACGGTCAGTATCACTTTGCCGTACAGGATTACGGTGCCGGCATCAGCAAAGAGATGCTTCCGTATGTCTGGGACCGTTATTATAAAGGACATAAGGCACATGTGCGGGCAAAGCTGGGATCCGGCATCGGGCTGAGCATCGTCAAGGGCATCCTGGAGCTGCACGGTGCGCAGTATGGCGTGGACAGTGAAGAAGGAAAGGGCAGTACTTTCTGGTTTACGATGAAGATCCACGGCGAAGGAGAACAAGACCACAAAAACGAATCGTGATACAGGCAGAAGCGCCTGATTTCCGGTGTGTTCCAAAGGGGGCATCAAAAGAAACCGGGGACTTCTGCTTTTTTGTGCATCGTTTCTTTCTGTGGGAGTGACCGGTGAAAAAAACAGGGAGGTGGCTCCCTGCCATTTTCTGACAGATGTCGCGTTCACACACAGAGAAGAAGCAGATCCAAAGCTGAAAGATCGATCAAATGAACGGAAAAGATATAGTCTGTGGCAGTGCTTCGACAAAGGCTACACCCTCCCTGAATTTTCAAGAAAATGTAAGGCATTTTCAGCGCCAAAGCGACAGAAACTGTTGTATAATGTTCTCAGCGTCGTAATAGATACGGATTCAAAGTAGTCTGTCGCGATGATATACGAAGGAGAGTCCAAAACGTTATCTAATCTGTGGATCAATATGAGAATTCGCGAGACTTGGCAAAACGCCGATGTCTTATATTTTTTCACGCGACCGCGTAAAGGAGGGGATCTTCATGATTACAAAAATCAGAAAAAGAGATGGTAGAGAGAACTACTTCGCTCCCGAAAAAATTACACGCGCTATTTTCTTAGCGGCCTCCAAGGTGGCTGAGGATGAAGGGCAGGTGGCAGATTATGCAACTGCCGAACAGTTGACCGATCAGGTGGTCAATTATCTGAATCGCCACTACCAGGATGAAATCCCGAATGTAGAGGAAATCCAAGATGCTGTTGTAAAAATCCTGATTGAATGTGGACATGCCAAGACCAGCGAAGCATACATCCTGTATCGCGCGGAACGTACGCGTATCCGTAATATGAAATCGCGATTGATGCAGTCCATTAAGGAGATCACATTCTCTGACAGCAAGGATGCGGATGACAAACGCGAAAATGCCAACATTGACGGAAATACGGCCATGGGAACCATGCTGCAGTATGGAAGTGCTGTTTCCCGTGAATTCTGCAAGGCAAATCTGATGACACCGAAGTTTGCCAAGCTGCACGATGATGGCGATATCCATATCCATGATATGGACTTCATGAACATGGGGACGCTGACCTGCTGCCAGATCCCGTTGGACAAGCTGCTGAAGGGCGGTTTTTCTACCGGACACGGCCATCTGCGCGAACCGCAGAGCATCACCAGCTATGCAGCACTGGCGGCCATTGCCATTCAGAGCAATCAGAATGACCAGCATGGCGGACAGAGCATTCCGGCGTTTGATTACTATCTGGCTGAAGGTGTTGCCAAGACCTTCCGTCGTTCATATATCGACAACGTGAATAAGGCATTGGAAGTGCTGGTTTCATTGGACACAGATGTAAAAGAAAAGATCGAAGCGATCGAACAGGAGACGGGTGCACGCCCTTCCCTGCATATGGATGAAAAATTTGTGCAGAAGCTGAATGCGATGCTCAAAGAGGAATACGGTCTCGATGAAGGACAGGTGCAGCTGGTCGATGCGTTTGCTTATAAGGAAGCAAGCAAGGAGACGGAGAAGCTGACCTATCAGGCGATGGAGGGCTTTGTCCACAACCTGAATACGATGCATTCCCGCGCCGGTGCACAGGTGCCGTTTTCCAGCATCAACTTCGGTACGGATACCTCTCCGGAAGGACGCATGGTGTCTGAAAAGCTGATGCTG
The DNA here is from genome assembly GCA_019118705.1 of Candidatus Merdibacter merdigallinarum. Lineage (GTDB taxonomy): Bacteria > Bacillota_I > Bacilli_A > Erysipelotrichales > Erysipelotrichaceae > Merdibacter > Merdibacter merdigallinarum. Next base: position 5,437 of record DWYK01000215.1, read on the forward strand.
GCGCAGGAGGCAGGACTTGGAAACGGTGAGACACCGATCTTCCCGATCCTGATCTTCAAGGTCAAAGAAGGCATCAACTACAATCCGGGCGATCCGAACTATGACCTCTTCAAGTTGGCGTGCCGCGTCAGTGCCAAGCGGCTGTTCCCGAACTTTGAATTTTTGGATGCACCGTTCAATCTGCAGTATTACGAAGAAGGAAAGCCGGAGACAGAGGTAGCGACGATGGGCTGCCGTACGCGTGTCATGGGCAATGTCAACGGTCCGGAGATCGCGACCGGTCGCGGCAACAACTCCTTCACGTCCATCAACCTGGTGCGCATCGGCATCAAGCACGGACAGGTCATGCTGGGAGAACCGGACATCGACGGCTTCTATGCAGAGCTGGATGAAAAGATCGATATCGTCATCGAACAGCTGCTGGAGCGTCTGGCCATCCAGGCAAAGAAGAAGGTCAAGAACTTCCCGTTCCTGATGGGACAGGGCGTATGGCTTGGTTCCGAGGAGCTGGAGTGGGAAGATACGCTGGAAGAAGTGGTCAAGCAGGGTACGCTGACCATGGGCTTCATCGGTCTGGCCGAGTGTCTGAAGGCACTGATCGGAGAACATCACGGAGAGAGCGAATACGCACAGAAGATGGGACTGGAGATCGTCGGTCACATGCGTCAGCGCATGGATGAGGCAACGGAGAAATACCATCTCAACTTCTCGCTGATCGCTACACCGGCCGAAGGTCTGTCCGGTCGCTTCACGCGGATCGACAAGAAGATCTTCGGCGAGCTGGAAGGCATTACGGATCGTGAATATTATACGAACTCTTTCCACGTTCCGGTCTATTACCATATCCGCGCCTTTGACAAGATCCGTCTGGAGGGACCGTATCATGCGCTCACCAACGGCGGGCACATCTCCTATGTAGAGGTGGACGGCGATCCGAGCAATAACCTGGAAGCCTTTGAGGCGATCGTTCGCTGCATGAAGGAGAACAACATCGGTTATGGCAGCATCAACCATCCGGTCGACCGTGATCCTTGTTGCGGATACAGCGGTGTGATCGAAGGACACATCTGTCCGAAGTGCGGACGAGATGATTCCAAGAGCGAATATAAGTTTGAGAAGATCCGCCGGATCACCGGTTATCTGGTAGGAACGGTCGATCGTTTCAACAACGCGAAGAAGGAAGAAGAAAGCGATCGTGTCAAGCATGCCTGAGCAGATCCGTCTGGCTTCGGACCTGCAGTGCGACAGCATCGTGGATGGGCCGGGCGTACGGATGGTGCTCTGGACACAGGGATGTCCGCATCACTGCGAGGGATGCCACAATCCGCAGACCCATGCCTTTGATCAGGGAAAGCTGTATGATGTGAACGATCTGATCCGTCAGATCCGAAAAGAGCCCCTGCAGACGGGGCTGACCCTGTCCGGCGGAGAACCGTTTGGACAGAGCGAAGCGCTGTTACCGATCGCGAGGGCTGCGAAAGAGCGCGGACTGTCGCTGTGGGCATACAGCGGATACACCTATGAACAGCTGCTGGCAGATGAAACGAAGCGAAAGCTGCTGGAACTGCTGGATGTGCTGGTCGACGGGCGTTTCGTTCAGGATCAGAAAGACTATCGTCTGAAGTTCAAAGGAAGCCGCAACCAGCGGATCATCGATGTACCGGCTTCTCTGTCACAGGGGACGGTCGTTCTGTCGCCATACGATGACGACAATCAGCGTCTGGAATAAGAAAACGCATCGGATTCTGTCCTGGATTGACAGGCAGACCGATGCGTTTTTGTGTTCGGACGCAACGATACGGATCCGACAGTGCACATCTTTTCTGTGTGAGAGAGCGATCCTGTGGTATCATAGAGGAGCACAGGAAATCAGAAAGGAACAGAAGCTGATGAAAAAGAAGATCGCCTTTTTTGACATTGACGGCACGCTGATCGACATGGAACGAAAGAAGATGAGCGATCGCATGGTCGCTACGCTGCATCGGCTGCAGCGTCAGGGCATGCGCATCTGTATCGCAACCGGACGCTCTCCGCTGACGCTTCCTTCTTTTCAGGGCGTGGAGTTTGATGCATATCTGACGTTCAACGGCTCGTACTGTTACGATGCGAGCGGGGTCCTTTATCACCATCCGATCCCGGAAAGCGATGTGCAGACCATCATCGCCAATGCGACCAGGATCCATCGACCAATGGCGCTGGCGACGGCCGACCGTCTGGCGGCAAACGGCAAGGATCCAGATCTGGTCGATTACTTTGCGATCGCAAAGGCCAGGGTGGAGGTCGCAGCGGATTTCGATCAGGTCGCAGAGCAGGAAGTCTATCAGATCATGATGGGATGCCGCAAAGAAGACTACGATGCCGTCCTGCAGGACGTTCGGCATGCGAAGATCGCCGCCTGGTGGGAGCGGGCAGTGGACATCATTCCCGCACACGGCGGAAAAGGCAATGCCATCGAACGAATTCTGGAACGGTATGGACTTTCCAGAGAAGATGCGATCGCCTTCGGAGACGGAGACAATGACATCGAGATGATGGAGGCCGTCAGTGTCGGCGTCGCCATGGCAAACGCTTCAAAGCGGCTGAAGGCAGTGGCGGATATGTGTTGTCCTTCGGTGCGGGAGGATGGCATCAGCCGGTTTTGTGAAGAACATCTGTTCTGATCGTTCTTCCATGTACATTCCACGATAAAAGATGCGAATGGAAAGAAATGCTTTCTTTCTGTTCGCATCTTTGTTTCTTTATCCGTTTTTGGAGAACACCAGGCAGGCACCGCCCAGCAGGCCGCTGTCTTCGTTCAGGTTGGTCTTTACGACATGGACGAGCGGTGCGATGGTGGAGAACACCTTGGAGCGGACGCGCATCTCCACATCCTCGACAAAGCCGGGAATCTTCAGTGCGACGCTGCCGCCGAGAACGACGATGTCCGGATCCAGGAACGCATAGATGATCGCGATCGCATTCGCCAGATATTCTTTGGCGTCATCGATGATCTGTGCCGCCGTTTCATTTCCGGCCACCGCCAGATCATTGACCTCGCCGGCATGGGTGACCGTCAGACCGGCTTTCTGCGCACGGCTGGTGATCGCCGTACCGGAAGAGATGGCTTCCACGCCGCCGGGATAGATCGTACCGTGGCTTGGCCCGTCCTTCCACAACGGGATGTTGGCGATCTCATGGGCAAAGCCGTGTGCCCCCTGATAGATCTGCCGGTGGATGACGAGACCGGCACCGACACCGGTGGACACCGTCAGAAAGGAAACATACGGGTAGTCCTTGCCCCGGCCGATGCAGGCTTCCGCCAGACAGGCGAGATTGGCGTCATTTTCCAGATAGACCGGCAGTCCGGTCGCTTCGCTGAGTTTTTCGCAGATCGGGTAATTATACCAGTTTCTGCCCAGATTCGTCGTCGTGAGGATGTAGCCGTGGATCAGGTCCAGCGGTCCCGGACAGGAAAGGCCGATGCCTCTGGCTTTCTTGCCGAACCCCTCGATCGCCTGGCGGATCGCTTCGATCGTCGCCCGCGGATCCTGTGCATCGGTCGCAAACTGGACACGCTGTTCGATCTCGTAGGCCTCATTGATGAGCGCCACGCGTGTGTTGGTTCCCCCGATGTCGATCGCAATCGCATAGTTCATGATCATTTCCTCCTTCAGGTATCGTCTGTTGTACTAATAGCATATCACAGAATGAGAGGCGGCAGAGCAAAAAATCAGAAAGTTGCGGCCGGCGGACGCGTGTTTTTTCAAAAACTGTCGAAGTGTTCACCACAGGGGAGGGTTGCGTGTATAATTGAGATGAGACCTTGGAAATGGTGATCGGATGCTGGATGTGTTGTTGGTGGAATCTTTCAAAGCCATGGTACAGGTCTATAAGAAGATGATCCCGTAGGAGATGTATGGATTTACGATCGCTTCGGTATGTGACAGCGAACAGCAGGCGATCTCCTATTTTGGCGAATATTCCTATGCGCTGGTGATCTGTGATCTGCAGCTGCGTCAGGGGGACGGCCTCTCTTTGATCCGCAAGCTGAAAAAGTTGGATCCGTCGTGTCTCATCGCTGTCATTTCCGAACAGACTACAGCTGACTGGACATAGCAGAGAAGAAGATCATCCAGATCGTGGAGCGAAGAAAGAGCGGAGCGTATGTATGCGTATGCCCGCTCTTTTATACCGGGGATGCGCATACAGGGCAATACAGAGTTCAGCGATCTGCAGATCGGACACTGACAGGAAATAGGGCAGGGACCATGGACGAAACTGTTTGTATTTCCCCTGTAAATTTGTTAATCTATATAGAGATTTATGGCGGGATCAGACAGGAAGTGAAGAGATGCGAAAGCTGGTAAAATATTTGAAGCCATACTGGATACAGTGTACGCTGGGTCCATTTTGTAAGTGGATGGAGGCAGTGCTGGAGCTCATCCTGCCGACGATCATGGCGTATATGATCAATGACGGTGTCGTCCGTCATGATCTTCAGGTCGTCATACGGCTGGGGCTGTTGATGATCGTGATGGTCATCGTCGGTTTTGGCTTTTCGATGGTCTGTCAGTACAATGCTGCACTGGCTTCACAAGGATTTGGGACGGATATGCGCAATCGCCTGTATGCGCACATCCAGACCTTCTCTTATCAGGACATCGATCATTTTACGACTTCCTCACTGGTCAATCGGCTGAGCAGCGATGTCAATCAGCTGCAGCTGGCGGTAGCGATGCTGATCCGTCTGGTCGTCCGTGCGCCGTTCATCATCATCGGTGCGATCGTCATGGCGATGATCCTCGACTTTCAGCTGTCGCTGATCCTGGTGGCGGCCGTTCCGTTCATCTCCCTGATCCTGTATCTGTTCATTCGTTTCTCCACACCGCTTTACCGGCAATATCAGAAGCGGCTGGATCAGTTTGCGCGTGTCCTGCAGGACAACTTTGCCGGCATCCGTGTCGTCCGAGCCTTTGTCTCACAGCGACGGGAGCGGCAGCGGGCAGAGGCGCACATCGACGGCCTGCAGATGCAGATGATGAAGATCGCTCGTCTGTCTTCTCTTTTAAACCCGCTGACCGCCCTGGTCCTGAACATGGCAGTCGTGCTGTTGCTGTATCAGGGGGTATGGCAGATCGGGGAAGGGATGATCGCCCCGGGCGTCATCGTCGCCTTCATCAATTATGCCGCATCGATCCTGACCGCTCTGGTCGCATTGAGCAATCTCATCGTGATCTTCACCCGGGCAGCGGCCAGCGCACAGCGGGTCAATGAGGTGCTGGACCATGTGCCGTCCATGCGCGATGGAGAAGACCGCGTGCTGCACCTTTGTCCGCAGGAAGCCATCCGTTTCGATCATGTCTGCTTTTCCTATGGAGAGGGCGAAGATGCGCTCAGCGATCTCGATCTGACGATCCGCACCGGGGAATGCATCGGCATCATCGGTGGGACCGGAGCCGGAAAGACGACGATGATCCACCTGCTCAGACGTTTTTATGATACAGGCAAAGGCAGGGTGCTCCTCTATGGACAGGATGTGCGGACGATCGCACACCAGAAGCTCTGTGCAGAGGTCGTCAGCGTTCCGCAGATCAATGAGCTGTTTTATGGAACGATACGGGAAAATGTCTGTTTCGGGAAGAAACACGTCAGTGATGCGGACATCTGGCAGGCGCTGCAGGATGCGCAGGCCGCTGACTTTGTCAAAGAGATGAAAAAAGGGCTGGATGCACGGGTGGAACGCGGGGGAGCGAATCTCTCCGGCGGACAGCGGCAGCGTTTGTGCATCGCCCGGGCCCTCCTGCGAAAGCCGTCGATCCTGATCCTGGACGACTCCTGCAGCGCGCTGGATTTCAAGACGGATGCCGCCCTGCGCCATGCCCTGCGAAAACATTACGGAGACAGTACCCGGCTCATCGTCTCACAGCGGGTATCCACGCTGCTGAGCTGTGACCGCATCCTCGTGCTTCAGGATGGACGGATGGCCGGCTTCGATACACATGAGCGGCTGTATGATACCTGTGCCGTTTACCGCAATCTGTGTCAGACACAGAAGATCGAAAAAGAGGTGATGCACGCATGAGCACGAAAGTCGTACTGAAACGTCTGGCTGCATTCTTATGGCTGTTTCGGGGATCGCTGATCGTTTCATTTCTCTGTGCCGCCCTTTCGGTCCTCGTCAATGTGGCGGCACCGCTGTTCATCGGCAGCATCATCGACCGGATCAGCGCGGGCACGGATGTCGCTTCGCTGCTTGGTGACATCGGGGTGCTGGTGCTCATGTATCTCCTCTACTCCCTGTTGAACTGGGGCATGATGGCCGCCAGCAACCGCATCGCGTTTTCCAGCAGCAGCGTGCTGCGCCGACAGCTGTACGCAAAGCTGGAACAGCTGCCGACCGCATTTTACGATCAGAACGCCAGAGGGGATCTCATCTCCCGGTTCATCAATGACATCGATTTTATCAGCGATGGCTTTCTGCAGTCGCTTTCGACCATGCTCAGCGGGATCGCAACGATCGTTCTGACGCTGGTGTTCATGTTGCAGATCGATCTCCTCATGACCCTCATCGTCGTGATCTCCGCGCCGTTTACCTATCTGGTGGCCCGCATCATCACCGTGCGGACGAATCGCTATTTTAACGAACAGGCCAATGTGCTGGGAAAGCTGAACGGTTTCAGCGAAGAAATGCTCACCGGCATCCGCACCGTGAAGGCCTTCGGCTTTGAGCAGGATGCACAGCAGCAGTTTGAGGCATATGATCAGCAACTGTATGGCGCCGGTGTCAAGGCACAGTTTTATGGTTCACTGGCGAATCCGAGCACGCGTTTCGTCATGAACAGCGCGTATGCCCTCGTCGGTGCCATCGGTGCCTTGTCGGCCTTTTACGGTTCGATCACCATCGGAAATATCTCTACCTTTCTGATGTATTCCAACCTGTTCTCCAAGCCGTTTACCGAGATCACCGGCGTCATGACCCAGCTGCAGAGCGCTTTGAGCAGCGGCAAACGCATCTTTGCGATCATGGATCTGCCGGTGCAGAGCGAAGATGTGTCGATGCCGGATCTGCAGATCCGCGAAGGGGCGGTCTCCTTTGATCATGTCAGCTTTTCCTACGATGCGAAAAAGCCGCTGATGAGAGATCTTTCCCTGGAGGTGCCTGCCGGCAGCAAGGTCGCCATCGTCGGCAGGACCGGTGCCGGCAAGACGACGCTCGTCAACCTGCTCATGCGCTTTTACGATGTGGACGGCGGCTGTATCCGCATCGACGGCCAGCGCATCGATGAGGTGAAGCGGGATTCCCTGCGCGCACAGTTTGGCATGGTCTTGCAGGATACCTACCTCTTTGAAGGGACGATCGCCGAAAACATCGCATATGGAAAACCACAGGCCGATCGTGCAGAGATCATCGCTGCTGCGAAAAAGAGCGGTGCGCATGAGTTCATCATCCGTCTCAACCACGGCTATGACACCCGGCTGCACGCCAACAGCAACATCCTCTCCCAGGGACAGCGCCAGCTGCTCTCCATCACTCGGGTGCTGCTGATGAACCCGCACATCCTGATCCTCGATGAGGCGACCAGCAGCATCGATACGGTCAGCGAGCAGCACGTCAACCAGGCGATGGAACTGCTCATGGAAGGAAAGACGAGCTTTATCATCGCACATCGTCTTTCTACGATCGTCGATGCCGATCAGATCCTGGTCATGGAACAGGGAACGGTCATCGAACAAGGGACCCATGCGGAACTGCTGGCCCAAAACGGTGCCTATACACAGCTGTTCAACAGTCAGTTTGCCACCTGATCCATTCATCAACGGAAACTGTCGCCGGATCTCTCCATGGAAACACATGGAGCGGATCACAGGGAGCGGTCAGCTTCCGTTTTTTTGTTGATCGAGCTGCATGGCGTGGAAGTCCATGTTCCACAACGAATAAAAGGTCGCAAAATTATATAGAAAATATGGCCCTGAATGAAATGTTTCATAGATTTTATCGATTATCCTATGGAATCCGCACACCGAAACGTTTGAATCGGTGCACTTTTTGTAGCAATCGAAACAGTATCTGTTACAATCAGTTTGTAAACGCTTCCCTCGATATTGTGAAGAAAGGAGGATCCAAAACAGAAGAAGGGGGATGGACGGAAGCTGTTACAAGCAGACAGAAAGGTTAAAATGGTGAAAGAATGAAACGGCTCACAAATACTCTGCTGGCCGCATGCATTGCGGGAAGCACGGTATTTTCTTCTATGTCTTTTCTGAAGGCCGAAGAGCAGGTAAATCTGGATGACGGTCTGAAGAACTATTGGAATTTTGAAAATGTCGATGTCGGTGCGACCGATATTCCGAGCAATGATGGAAAAAACACGAATGCAGTGCTGGAAGGATCCGGCGTTGCGATCGAACAGCGCGATGAAGTCTTTGGAAAGGTGCTGCACTTTGGCAATGTCAACGACAGTTGCATGAAGATCAGCGATTATATCAACACTTCCGGCGATACCTCTTTTTCTATGTGGTATCGGTATGAACCGCACTCCGGCGATCAGTCCAGCGCATCCACGGTCCTGCTGCAGCAGGATGGCAGCGGACGTTCCCTGCTGACATTAAAGGCTTCCGGAAATTATCATACGTTTGTCAACGGACAGGATGTCACCAGCGATGCGACGGTCTCAAGCGGCAGCTGGCAGCACATCACGATCACCTTTGATCAGACAAACAACAAGGTGAAGTTTTACATCAACGGTGTGCTGGACTGCGAAAAAGCGCTGAATGACAATGTCGTGAACGCGACGACCGCGCTGCTGATCGGCCGGCACAAAAACACAAACAATGGCGATCCGCACGCGATGCGGGGCGATGTCGATGAACTGCGCATTTATGAAAAGGTGCTGACCGACGCAGAGGCAAGGGCGATCTATGCGGAAAAGGGTGGCGACATCGAAAAAGCGAATCTGGCACAGGCTCTGCAGGAAGCACGGGAGCTCTACAACAGCGGGAAGCTGGATGTGAGCGCACCGCAGGCAGCGGAACTGTACAAGGTGATCCTGGAGACACAGGCACTGCTGGAACAGGATGCACCATCCCTGGATGCGATCCTGGCGGCGAAGGCAAAGCTGAGCGAGGCAGTCGCGCTCTATCAGGCGGCCGCACCGGTCGTGCTCTCGATCAACATGGGCAATGTCGAGCGTACGATCGACAGCGATTCGATCTTCGGCATCAATCACCGCTACGCCTTCAATGGCTATGGCAGCTTTGACCCGGAGACGATGCAGGTAAAGGAAGACTTCCAGCAGCTGTATGAGCAGGTCGGCTTTGGTTCGATCCGCTATCCGGGCGGTACGATCTCCAACCTGTTCAACTGGAAGACGACGCTGGGAGCGAAGGAACAGCGCAAAAAACAGATCCATGGGTTCTACAACAATCCGGGACAGGGCGGCATCGAACCGAACTTCGGTATCGGAGAGATCGCTACGTTTGCCGATGAGGTCGGTTCCGAGGTCGTTTATGTGTACAGCCTGGCGCGTGGAAATGCGCAGGATGCCGCCGATCTGGTCGAATATCTGAACGCTGAGGTCGGAACCAATCCAAACGGCGGTGTCGATTGGGCGGCCGTCCGTGCAGAGAACGGCCATCCGGACCCTTACAACATCCGTTACTTTGAGATCGGCAATGAGATGAACCAGGGCGGCGGCGACGGTACGGCTTCCCAGCAGTACTGGACCGCATTTGTATCCGGTGGTTCAGAGAATGCCTATATTTCCGGTGGAACCGCTTCTTTCACGAAACAGTATGCCGTCTGTGAGGAAGACTGGAACAAGACGGCTTCCGTAAGCGATGGAAGCGCCAACCTGGTGCGCTATATGCGCTATGCGAACGTCAACCCGAAGATGCTGGATGACGAAGGCAATCTGGTGGATGATCCGGATTTCGTAGCCGTACAGAAAGACAGCGTCCACGTCTATGTCGGAGATGAGGAATGGCAGATCGTCGATTCACTGGCTGCGGCCGGAGCGAATGAAAAAGTGGTGGAGATCGACTATGCGACCGGCGCCATCCACTTCGGCGATGGTACGCACGGTGCGATCCCGGCCAAGGGACAGCAGATCTATGTCACTTACAAGGTGGACCGCGATGGCTTCATCGAGATCTCACAGGCGCTGAAAGAGACGACCGAGCAGATCAACGAAGCACAGGGAAGCAGCTATGAGGCACATGTATACTCCAGCTATGAATCACACTCCTTCATCACGAAGATGGCAGATCTGGGTGCGAACGCTCTCTACGACGGCATGACGATCCATCCGTATTCCGGAACGCCGAACGGCGCCAGCGATGAGGCCTGGTATGACGATGCGATGAAGAAGGCGGAGAATACCGGCATCGGACGTGTGCAGGAGTATGTGGATATGTTGCCGGAAGGAAAGGTTCCGGTCATCAGTGAATTTGGGATCTTCCGCGACACGAACACCAAGGTCCGCTCTCATGCGCATGCTATGTACATCGCGAAGGTGATGATGGAATATGTCCGTCTGGGCAGTCCGTACATCCAGAAACACTGCCTCGTTGACTATTACAGCAGCGGCGGCGATTCACTGGGACCGACGCAGCAGGCCGTGATCCAGGCAGTACCGTTGGATGGTGCCGATACGACGACCGGTGAAGGAAACTTCGGCTTCTTCCTCACGCCGAGCGCATATGTCTTCCAGATGATGAACGACGGCTTTGGTGACTACATCGTGGAGAGCGCATTTGATGAAACGCTGACGATGAACAACGGCGTCACTTCGCTGACGGCGCTCGCCAGCAAGGATGATGCCGGCAACCTGTACATCACCGTAGCCAATGTGGATCGGACGACCGACCGCAAGGTACGGCTGAATGTGGCAGGCATGGATCTGAACAACAAAGAGATGGAGATCCAGGTGCTGAATGCAGAGAACTTCACCGATGAGAATACGCTGGATGATCCGGACAATGTCACGGTCGAGACCAATGTGACCACGGTGCCGGAAGACCAGATGTTCACCTTCCCGGCCCACTCCTTCACAAAGATCAAGATCAGTGCGGTTTCCACGACGCCTCCGGTCGAAAATGAGGCGCCCGTGATCCATGCGGAAAACAAGACGCTGACCGTAGGCGATCCGTTCGATCCGCTGGCCGGCGTATATGCCAGCGACAAGGAAGACGGTGAGATCCTCCTGACGAAGGACAACGTCGTATACAACGATGTCAACACAGAGAAGGCCGGTGTCTATCATGTGACCTATCGTGTCAGCGACCTTCAGGGCAGTTCCGTCGAAAAGACGATCACGGTAACCGTGGAAGAGAAGGCGGCCGTTGTCGATAAGGATGCCCTCTGGGATCTGCTGGAGAAGTACGATGGTTATGAAGCCGGTGATTACACGAAAGAGAGCTGGGACGCTTTCTATGCCGCTTACCAGAACGCGAGCGCCGTTGCCACAGACAGCGAAGCGACACAGGAAGAGGTCGATGCGGCAGCGGATGCACTGGCACGTGCCGGCGCTGCGCTGACCCTGGCAGAGAAGGGAGAAGATCCGGTGACGGACGGCGATGATGTCCGGACGGAAAAACCGGTGGATACGGGCGCTTCCACAGCGGCCGCACCGCTGACGGCCACTGTGGCGATCGCTGCCGGCGCTGCGATCCTCCTCATTCGCAAAAGACGGACGATCCGAGGATAACTCGCTCTTCCATCGGATCGGATAACGAAAGAAAAAGCATTTCTCAGGACGAAACACATCCCGAAGAAATGCTTTTTTTCTCTGGTGTGCAACATGTTTACAGGAGAGAGCGGTCATTTCATCGTATTGCACAGACACACACATGACAAAGCACAGAGAAGTATTGTAGAATAAGAACGACAACCTCGAATAAAGAATGACACAAAATCGGCAATGCGCAAACAATCAGAAAATCCAAACCGCCTGTCCCTTTGGCGAGCTAATCGGTCTGTGGGACAAGCGGTTTTCTTTGTCTTGAATGATAGGCAGATAGGGCAGATTTACTGTCAGGATAAAGGTCGATTTTGGGATATTTCTTTCGCTGTGAGCGGCGCTTGCCCGTTTTGTTATATATCCCAGTATTTCAGTACAGAATAAAGCTGCTCACGGGCTAAAACGCTTATTTTTCCTTTTGACGCAATATCTGGAAAATCCGTATACGGAAAATCCCGCACAATAAAATACTAAATAAAGTAATTATCAGAGAATCAAGTAATAATTACATGGAAATTATCAATCCCATTAAATTCTGAAATGTGTCATAGGTTCAAAGAAATCAATACAACCTTTTTCTGAATTCCCCGGAACGCATTGACATACTACTCCTTTGGGAGTACAATCGATAGAGAAAAGGAGATGCCATGCCCATGATTAAAAAGCTCTATCACGGTTCCTCAAATATCATTGAGAAACCTTTGTTTGGATACGGCAAGCCCTACAATGATTACGGTCTCGGCTTTTATTGCACAGACAGCCTTGAGATGGCAAAGGGATGGGGAGTTAGCAAGGACCAGGACGGATATGCCAACTGCTATGAAATCGAGTGTTATGGCCTGCGGATCCTTAAACTGAATGCACCGGAATATTGCATTTTGCATTGGCTTACAGTGTTGCTGCAAAACCGCGAGTTTGATGTTCCTTCCGGTCTGGCATTGGATGCAAAAGAATATCTGCTTGCTAATTTTTCCATCGATTATGAGAGTTACGACGCAATCATTGGATATCGTGCCGATGACAGCTATTTTTCGTTCGCACAGGATTTCATAAATGGTACGATTTCTTACCGTCAGCTTAATAATGC
>DWYK01000022.1 GCA_019118705.1 Candidatus Merdibacter merdigallinarum
AAGGCCTCATCACGAAGATCCCATGCCCTAGTCCTCAGTCGAATTGCCTTCACCGCCTTATCGCCTATTTCCCTGCGCACAGTATCTTCGGGCATGATGACGGGGAAGGCGCTCGCATGCGCCACCTCGATATGCTTGATCATGTGACCGTACTGTGCCGCCTGCGCGACCTGCGCAAAGAACTGCGTCTTCATGTAAGCATAGAGCCAGCCGTACTCAGCAGGACTCTTCGGCACAATGCGAAGAAGGTCGTGAGTAATCACGGTGTTCAAATGGTGCGGATAGACAGCGGTCACGTTACCGACCACACCTGAACATGTCAGGAGCAGCCAGCTATTATCGACATAGCGGCTTTCCAGTTGCGGCACGAACGGCTTTGCAAGCCATTTCCTCACCCTCGGGAAGTCTTCGAACACCTGGCCAGCGGTGAGAAAAGGCAGGCCTTTCCCCTCGGGCACCGTGTAGCCCGTTAGCCTGTTAGGCTGCCATATTTCCGCAAGCTCGCCAAGCGTCTTGTGTCCCGGAACCAAGTTGGCGAGTCGAGTAAGTCCATACCCTTCGCGTAGGTATGTCGATGCCTCCAGCCTTATGTCTCCGCCCAGAATTGCGGACACTCGAACCGGCTTAGCGTCAATCTCGCGCGTCACTGGTCTCGCCGCCATTCGATGAACGCCTCCGCGATTTTCATGGTGTCATCGTCAACGACGCGCTCCTTGGATGAATGCACGTTCTCGTTGTCTGAGGCAACAATACCCGTAACGGCGGAAGGCTGCTCCTGCACGATGGGGTAGCCATCGTCATCGCGTACGTAGGTCGTCACACCTCGTTTGTCATGACCCACATGGTCGCAGATTGCCATGAAGATCTGATAATCGAGAATCGACCCGCTTGCAAACCAGGCCTCCTCCTGTGCATCCAGCCTGCGCACCATGAGCACCGAGGTCTGTACTCCCACGTTCGGCTGGAACGTATCCGGGTGCATGTCCACCGAAGCAAGGATTCGTGTCTTACGGAAGAGCCACTGCCGCACGAACCCGAGGCCGGGGTTTCCGAGGATTCCGTTGGGGATGACAATGGCAGCAACTCCCTTGCCGGGCTCGAGCAGCTTCACGCAGCGCTCGATGAAGAGAATCTCCGGAGGGCGCGACACCAGCTTGTCCTCCATAACCCACTCCATCTCGGCCTCGTCGTAACTCCACGAGTGCCCGAAGTCGAACGTGCTAAGGATCGCCGGGTCCTCGATGGGAATCTTCGAGCCGAACGGCGGGTTCGTGACTATCGCGGTCACGCCGTGGCCCTCTGCAAGCGCAGAGTTGCTCTTAACGTCCTTGGAATCAAGCCGCAGGGCCTTCCGCAGCTCAGGAGAGAACGCTGAGAAGGGCTCGAGCGAGTTGGTGTGAAAAAGCTGACCTGTACCGTCATTGTTCATGACCATGTTCATCTTTGACGCGCGGACGAGGATGGGGTCAAAGTCGATGCCAACGATGTGCTTTGCCAGGAAGCCCTTCTTGCGGGATTCACGCACCTGCTGCTTCGCCGCCTCGGAGCGCCCGCTTGCGTCTACGGATTCACCAATCTTCTCGATGACGTAGTTCATCGCCGTCACGAGGAAGCCGCATGTCCCCATGGCGGGATCGAGTATGTAGTCTTCCTCGGAAGGGTCGACCATGCGAACCATCATGCTGCACATGTTACGCGGCGTGAAGAACTGCCCCTTGTCGCCGCGCAGGTTGGAGCCAACGATGGTCTCGTATGCATGTCCCTTGATGTCCACGTCGCTCTCGAGGAGCGAGAACATCTGGAGCTGTCCCACAATGTAGGCGAGCACATCATCGGTGAGCTCGATGCGCTCGTCCGACTTGAAGATGCTCTCATAGGAGCCCTTTACGGCATCGAACAGCCTCGTTAGCCGCTTGCGACAGAGAGCCTTGCCCTTTGCATCGTGCCGTTCCGTGGGCGTGATATAAAACGTGGGCGTCGGAGAATCCCGCTCGTCCTGAATCTTGCAGAAGATGATCTTCAGCAGCTCCAGGAATGCATCCGACTTCTGGATGCCCTGATTGCCTGCGATGTAATTATGGCAGCGCCGGAAGGCGTAGAGCAGCGAGTCGCTCGCGGCGGGACGCAGGTCCTCAAAGGACGGGGCGTCCACGGAGGACTGGGCCCCCGCAAGGGGGAGGTCAGCTACCGCCTCGTGCACACGCTTGCCCGCCTCGTCCACGACGAACCGATAGGTGAGCAGCTCATCACCGTTGGTCCACATGCCGTAAGCGACGTTAGCGCAAGCGGCGGCATAAGACAGCATCTGGTCGACGCCGTCTTTCTTGCCCCGACTCTTGGTTTTGGGGTCCTTGCACTCGACGATGATGAAAACGCTTTCCTGAGTGTGCGCCTGACCCGGCAGCCAGATTGCGATGTCCACCGCCTTGCGGTTACTGCCGAACTTGATTGAGAACTCGACCTCGATCTGTTCTTTCTTGTATCCATACTCACGAACGAGCGACTTGAGAATCTCCTGTCGAACGCGCTCTTCGGGCGTATCGCGACGTTGTGTCACACCGTCTATGAAGTCGAGAATCGTCTCCGGCTGGATGACGCTCGCCTTGTCAACCTGCAGTGTCATAGTCGCGCTCCTCCGTCGCACCCACAATCGCCGAACCGTTCATTTCGCGACGGATGAGCTCCTTGATGAACCCCTGCCTGTTCTCGTGCTCAGAAAGAAAGGCCCAGACCTCAGCTTCAGCAGGATAAAACCGCAGGCAGAACTGCCAGGTCTTGTCTCGCTTGTACTTACGGTCGGCCCTCTTCTGAGCGTCAGAGGTCACAGCACCCCCATCGTCATCCTGTCATCTTACAATCAGTATCTAGGTATATACCTATA
>DWYK01000216.1 GCA_019118705.1 Candidatus Merdibacter merdigallinarum
CCCGCCGTCACCAATACGCGTGTGGACATGTCGCCCTACGGGCAGTCAGTCTTCGCGGATGCGGTGGATGCCGTGCAGGCGGTGGACCTCACCTTCGACGCTCTCATCAACGAGGTAGACGTGAGCAAGATGCGCGTGTTTCTCTCCGACGTACTTTTCGATCGCGAGAAGACCGGTGACAAGGCCATCTCCATACCGTTCGGTAAGCAGGACTGCACCGTCTTCCGAAAGGTGATGTCGACCGAAGACACGATCCAGGAGTTCGCGCCGGCGCTGCGCACCTCTTCGCAAAGCGAGGCCTTCCGCATCGCCCTGCAGATGCTCGGGGATCTCACGAGCTTCGGCATCGGCTACTTCGACTTCGACGAGTCCCATGGCTATGTGCGCACGGCGACCGAGGTATCGTCAGACAACTCCGCGCTCATGCGCAACATCAGGAGGCATGAGAACGCACTGCAGGGTCCCATCGTCGATATCGCCAGGGCTGTCATGTGTGTGTCGCGCGGGTTCGGCGAGGGCATCCCCGACGAGGGCGTCATGAGCGTCATGTACGACGACTCGATTATCCAGGACGTCGCGGCCGAGAAGGCGCAGGACATGGCAGAGGTGGGCGTCACCATGAACGCCTGGGAGTATCGCGCCAAATGGTACGGCGAAGACGAGAAGACTGCCCGATCTCGCGCTAGGGAGATATGCAAGGCGGAATCTGGCGCGTAGACTGTCACCATGGGCTCATGGAAGGGGCATCGCATGGCGTCTACACCCGAATACCTGGAGTACGTGCTCGATCTGCTGGCGGGCGTGCCGGAGGTCTCGTCGCGCAAGATGATGGGAGAGTACCTTCTTTACGCGTCCGGCAAGCTCTTCGGCGGCGTCTACGACGACCGCTTCCTGGTGAAGGATACCGAGGCGTCGCGGGCCGTTCTGTCTGTCGAGGAGGTCCCGTACGAGGGCGCGCCGCCGATGCTCCTGGTGGATGTCGAGGATGCCGAGGCGATCTCGGCGATGGTCGAGGCGATGCTGTCCGAGCTGCCGGAGCTCAAGAGGCGCCGTCGGTAGCGTCACAGCATCGGGCTGCAGGTAGGTGTTGCAAGCCCGCAGACGCTCGCTTGTGGAGCTGGGCGTGGGTGGGTTGCAAGCATGGCCGTCGCAGCCCTAAAGCGACCTCTGGTGGGCGCTGGTGAGTTCTGGCTGCAGATTGAGCAGCTGGGAAGTGGTATCCGGTGGTA
This sequence comes from Candidatus Merdibacter merdigallinarum, assembly GCA_019118705.1. Taxonomy (GTDB): domain Bacteria; phylum Bacillota_I; class Bacilli_A; order Erysipelotrichales; family Erysipelotrichaceae; genus Merdibacter; species Merdibacter merdigallinarum. The sequence goes on from DWYK01000216.1 coordinate 1,230, forward strand.
TGTGGTTGCAGCTGAACAACCGCTGCAGCGAAGCCTTTGCCGCCCGCGCTGGCTGATGGACTGGACGGGCACACCCGGAGCGTGGGCGGCCGGGCTGCGGACAACTCGAGGTTGGTAGCGCACGGCCAGGCCAGCAGCCAGGGATGGCGGCAAAATAAACTCGAGAAGAGCAGACGCGCTTGTTTTGCTGGCTCACCAGCAGCGGATTATCCCGCCTGTGGAATCGCTAGTATAACCCGCCTATTGCCTCATTCTCATCGATTCTTCTCGCTGGTAAAATGGTTTGGTTATACTTATCGGTTTCTGCTTGCCTCTGCGGCAGCAGTCTGTTATGGGAAGAGCGAGAGCAGTGGCAAGCGAGAGCTCCATCGACGTCAAGCGGCAGGTAGATGCCGTATTCAGCATAGCGAACAGTCTTCGTGGAACATACCAGTCGGACAAGTACAAGGACGTCATCATTCCGATGATTATCATCCGTCGACTGGAATGCGCCATGGCGGATACGCGTGATGCCGTCTGCTCCGCATACGAGAAGAACAAGCACACACCCGATGCGGTTCTACGGAAGATTTCGGGATTCCCGTTCTACAACTACAGCCGCTGGACGCTCGCCAAGCTCTTGGCTGAGCCGCAGTCGCTTGCGCGAAACTTCAAGAGTTATCTTGACTCTTTCTCGCCCAACATCAAGCAGATCATCAGCGACCTCGACTTCAAGAAGCAAATTGACAAGATGGCGAAGGGGGCCAAGCTCACGGGAGTGGTACGCAAGTTCGCAGACCTCGACCTCGACCCCGATACCGTGAGCAACGTGGCCATGGGATACATGTTCGAGGAGATCATCCGACGCTTTTCTGAGAATGCTGAGGCTGGTGATCACTACACTCCGCGCGAGATCGTGCGACTCATGGTTCGCCTTGCCCTTGCCGAGGGATGCGACGACCTAACCGAACCTGGCAAGAACATCAATGTGGGGGATTTCGCCTGCGGAACGGGCGGAATGATTTCCTGCGCCCAGGAGAAGCTCGCCGAGATGTGCCCCGATGCGACGGTCTATCTGTACGGTCAGGAGGTCAACCCTGAATCGCATGCCATCTGCCTTGCCGACATGCTCATCAAGGGACAGCGCGAGGACCGCATCAAGCTTGCGGACACCATGAAGGAAGACTGTTTCCCAGGCGAGTTCATGCGCCTGTCGCTCATCAATCCTCCGTTTGGACAGCCGTGGGGCGGCAAAGATGCCTCTCAGGGCGTGGAGAAGGCCGTGGAGAAGGAGCACCTTAAGCCCAACGGGAGATTCCCGGCGGGACTTCCCGCGAAGGGCGACATGCAGCTCCTTTTCATGCAGCACGTAATTTACAAGCTCGATCCGCAATACGGGCGTGCGTGCATCATCTCGAACGGCAGCCCGCTCTTCTCGGGAGGAACGACATCGGGCGAAAGCCAGGTGCGCCGTTGGTTGCTGGAGAACGACTACGTCGAAGCCATCATCGGCATGCCGACCGACCTCTTCTACAACACCGGCATCGGAATCTACATCTGGGTTATCTCACGCAACAAGCGGGCGGAACGTCGCGGCAAGGTGCAACTCATCGATGCAACCGACATTTGGGAGCCGATGAGGCGTTCGCTCGGCAAGAAGCGCAAGTTCATTTCAGAAGAGCAGGCCGAGGAGATCACGGGGCTCTATCACGCCTTCGAGGAAAACGAGCGCAGCCACATTCTCCCCTGCGAAGAGTTCCTTTACAAGGAGTATGCGGTCTACCAGCCTCTTCAGCGAAGCTACTGCATCTGCGACGAGCGCATTGATGCTATGTGCGAGGGCCAGTTCATGCGCGGCATGCACGACCCCGCGAAGGTGGAGGAGCTGCGACTCATCGACGAGGCGGATCGCAAGGACAAGGAAGCGAAGCTGCTGGCCGATCTTGAGGCAGCCGAGCCGGTCTTCGAGCAGATGGTGCAGATTCTGCGCGACAACGTGAGTGATGAAGTTTGGTACGACCACAAGGCGTTTGAGGCACACCTGAAAACGCTCTTTGCTGACGTGCCGGACTATCGAAAGGGCGAAACGCCTGCCCAGCGCAAGGCCGTCATAGAGAAGGTCATGTTTGCCCTCTCGGTCATCGACAAGGAGGCACCGCTTCGGTACAAGCGCGACGGCAGCGTCGAGTACGATCCGGCGACCAAGGACACAGAGATCGTACGCTTGGCCGAGCCCGTCGAAGACTACTTTGCCCGTGAGGTTCACCCGTACGTGCCTGACGCCCAATGGTTTGACGAGGAAACGCCCAAGGTCATACGGACTGGAGCGGAGTTCCCGTTCACGCGCTACTTTTACCAGTACGAAGCACCTCGTTCTTCAGACGAACTGCTCGATGAGTTTCTGCAGATGGAAGACGAGCTTTCGGAATTGATTGGCGGCTTGAAGTAGCATGGCAGCTAAAGTGCGAGAGACGGGCATAGCGGCCATTGGAGCAATTCCTGTGTCCTGGAAGCTCGAGCGGCTCAACAACGTTGCTGAATTATTCGGGCGAATTGGTTGGCAGGGCTTAACCAGCGACGAGTATACGGACGAAGGAGCATATCTCGTTACCGGAACGGATTTCCGAGACGGCTACATAGACTGGTCGAGCTGCGTGCATGTATCAGAAGATCGGTGGGAAGAAGCTTGGCAAATAAAGCTGCAAGAAGGCGATTTGCTTATTTCCAAGGACGGAACCATCGGAAAGCTTGCTATCGTCAGTGACTTACCTGGCCATGCCTCGCTCAACAGTGGTTTGATGAGAATCGTGCCACGTTCGAATGGATACATCACCAAGTATCTCTACTACGTGCTGCAAACCGATGTATTTTATGACTGGTATCGCGAGATAGATGCTGGTGCAAGCACCATCAAGCATCTTTTCCAGGGGGATTTCATACACTTCGTGTATCCATCACCCCCAATCGAAGAGCAGGAAGCCATTGCCGAGGAGCTCGACAAGAGAACGAAAGAACTTGACCATGCAATCAACTTGGTTTCACGACAGTTAGAGACCCTTGATGGCTACCGGAAGTCCTTGATTCAGGAGACGGTAACCAAAGGGCTGGATCTCACTGTCGACATGAAGCCGAGCGGATATGAGTATCTTGGTAGCATTCCTTCAACTTGGGGAATGTCACCATTGCTCTACCTTGGCGAAATGCAGAACGGCATCTCAAAAGACGGCGATTCCTTTGGCAGCGGTTACCCATTCGT
>DWYK01000217.1 GCA_019118705.1 Candidatus Merdibacter merdigallinarum
GATCAAAGCGAGGCATCCAGATCTGGACAAAGATAATGATACACGCAGGAAGAGTAAATGCAACTTGCAGTTCGTGGAGACTAAATGCAACTTTGTCCCCTTTAGAGTTGCATTTACTTTTTCATTTCACAAATATAAAAAAATGTAAAAAAGCAGTTGCATTTTTTTAAGGTGAATGCTATTATATTAGAGCATTCACGCCGCGTTCGGCAAGCGGTTAAGCCACAGCCCTCTCAAGGCTGTATCACGGGTTCGAGTCCCGTACGCGGTACCATTTGAAAAACTGTCTGTAAGCGATGCTTACAGACTTTTTTATTTCTGGTGTCGCATCGCAATATGTGCGATAATAATTGTATCGATCGGAAAGAGGGCGGTTTGAACCGTCATCGTTCTTGCCGGCAAGCGTGCCTGAAAGGTTCGGGCCGGCGCAGGCATTGAATATCCGATGGCAGGATGGAGGACGGACGATGATCTATGTGATGAGCGATATCCACGGCGAATATGAAAAATACGAAGCGATGCTGAAGCAGATCCACTTCAGTGACCAGGATACGCTGTATGTGCTGGGCGATGTCATCGACCGGGGCAGGGACGGGCTGAAGACGATGCTGGATATGATGCAGCGGCCGAATGTGATCGCGCTGATCGGAAATCATGAATGGATGGCGGCACGCTGTCTGCCATGGCTGCAGCGAGAGATCACCGAAGAATTCTTGCGGCAGCTGCAGGAGGAACAGATCCAGGCGCTGTCACTCTGGCTCAACAACGGGGCGATGACGACGATCGCAGAATTTCAGCGTCTGAGCGATCCGCAGAGAACGGCAGTCCTGGACTATATGATGGATCTGATCCCTTATGCGATTGTGCTGGTCGATGATCGCAGATATTTGCTGGTGCATGCCGGGCTGGGCGGTTTTGAACCGGAAAAGGCGCTGACGGATTATACGCTGGAAGAGCTGGTCTGGGAGCGTCCTGCGCTTTCGACACGCTATTTTGACGATGATCGCTCCTGGGTGATCGTCGGACACACACCGACGCTGAGCATCAGTGGCAAGGCGGAGATCTGCCGCGGGGAGCAGCTGATCATGATCGATTGCGGCGCGGTGTATCCCGACGGCCGTCTGGCCTGTTTGTGTCTGGACACGATGGAGGTATTCTATGTTGGATGACCCGGGTCAAAACAAGAGGTAACATTTATAACAATAATGCAATTTAACATCATTTTTTGCCGAATCGTGATACAATGGTGAAGGTGATAGAATGATGAAAAAGAATTCCAGGCATTATCGCAGAAAAGTGAACTACCGCAATCTGCTGGTGATCGGTCTCGCCGGCATCTGTGCCATTGCGGTCCTGGCCGGCGCCGGCTGGTTTATATACCGTACGATGTTTTATGATCCGTTCCCGCAGGATGAGTCGCTGACGAAGAGCGCCGGCAGCGTTCAGCAGGAGATCGATGAGGAAAACGGCTGGATGGCGCGTTATCCGGACTTCGAGGATGAAGCGCTGGATGCGGCGATCGAACAGGTCGTGGACGAGTGCCGCAAGGGAAGTGGCCCGGATGCGAAGGTGATGCTGGATTATCGCAGCAAGACCGTCTTCGATCATTATACCAGCGTGCTCTTTAAGGAGACGCGACAAGAGGAAAAAGGTGAAACGATCCGTTATCACAGCGTCAATTATGATGAAAAGACAAAGCAGCTGATGGATGTCGAAGATATCCTTCGCAATCAGTATCGCCGCGATCTGCTCAAGGGTGCCGAGGCAGATGCGATCCAGGCGATCGAGATCAATGAGAAAGATACCGTCGTCTATCTGACGGATGGCAGCAATACAACGATCCGCTATGACGAGCACAAAGCATACATCGCTCTGACGGATCCTGGTATCCCAAGTCTGTATCAGAAAGAACCGCTGACGATCGCTGAGCCGCAGCAGATCGATCCGGACAAACCGATGATCGCGCTGACCTTTGATGACGGACCAAATCCCAACACGACACCGGAACTGCTGGACCTTTTGAAGCAATACGATGCCCGCGCGACCTTCTTCATGGTGGGCACCAATGCGACCAACTATCCGCAAGTGGTGGAGCGGATCTGCAAGGAAGGGCATGAGCTGGGAAATCATTCCTGGTCACACGAGGATCTGGGAGCGATGGACAGTGCGGACGAGATCCTGGAAAGCTATCAGAAAGCGGATGATGCGATCTTTGAGGCCTGCGGACACGACGCAGGTGTCGTCCGTCCGCCATACGGAAGCATGTCCAAGCTCTACGATGCGACGGTCGAACGGGAGTCGATCTTATGGAGCATCGATACCCGTGACTGGGAAAGTCATGATCCAAAAGCGATCGAATCGATCATCGATACATATGTCTGTGACGGCGCTGTTATCCTTTTGCACGATATCCATCCGGAAAGCGTGGCAGCGATGAAACGCGTATTGCCAAAACTGAAAGAAAAAGGCTATCAGTTCGTTACGATCAACGATCTGATCCGTTATGGCAAGATCTGATCCGTGAGGATCACGATAATCAGATGATGAAAGAGGACCAGCGGATACCGGAGCGCGTTCTTTCGGTATCCTGGTTCTTTTTGTTGTCGATCATCGGACAGCGATGCTGACATGGCTGTGTCAGAGAGAACAGGGAAAAAGACCGGGTTCGATCGTTCTTTCTTGACACATGCACAGGAGGGCATGGCATCTATGCAGATACGATGGTAATCTTATTTTAGAATGATATTAGGGGGCATTGATATGGATGAGGTCACATCTTCCAAAGATTCATCACAAAACACAAAGAAGCGCGGAAAGTTTTCCGGTCGCATCGGTTATGTGCTGGCGGTCGCCGGCTCTGCGGTCGGTCTGGGGAACATCTGGCGCTTTCCTTATCTGGCCGCAAAATATGGCGGCGGCATCTTCCTGCTGATCTATCTGATCCTGGTCGTTACGTTTGGCTATGTGCTGATCGTTTCCGAGACGGCGCTGGGCCGTATGACGAAAAAAAGCCCGATCGGGGCATTTCATGCGTTTGGAAAGCGGCTGCCCTTTCATTTTGGCGGCTGGATGAATGCGATCGTTCCCATGCTGATCGTGCCATATTACTGCGTGATCGGCGGCTGGGTGCTCAAGTATCTGTTTGACTATCTGAGCGGAAACGTGGCGGTCGTCGCGGGTGATGCGTATTTTTCTTCGTTTCTCTCTTCTTCTGCGAATGTGGAGTTCTGGTTCCTGTTGTTTGCCGCGATCACTTTTTTCGTGATCCTGGCCGGCGTCAAGAACGGGGTGGAACGGGTATCGAAAATCATGATGCCGCTTCTTATCATCCTTGCGATCTTTGTGGCGATCTACTCGGTGACACGTCCGGGTGCGCTGGAAGGGGTCAAGTATTTCCTCATTCCAAATTTTGAAAACTTTTCCTGGATGACCGTCGTCACTGCGATGGGACAGATGTTCTATTCGCTTTCGATCGCGATGGGCGTACTTTACACGTATGGCTCTTACATCGATAAGGATGTCGATATCGAGAAAAGCACCGCACAGGTGGAGATCTTCGATACCGGTGTTGCGCTTCTTGCGGGGCTGATGGTCATTCCGGCCGTCTTCGCGTTTTCCGGCGGAAACATGGAAACGCTGCAGGCAGGACCTTCGCTTACCTTTATCACACTGCCTAAGATCTTCGCCAGCATGGGCGTTGGAACACTGGTCGGTGTGGCCTTTTTCCTGATGTTCCTCTTCGCTGCGCTGACAAGTGCGATCTCACTGCTGGAAACCAGCGTTTCGACGCTGGAGGATGAACTGGGATGGAGCCGTCCGAAGTGCTGTGTCCTCATGGCGGTCGTGATGCTGGTACTTGGTACGGCCTCTTCCCTGGGATATGGCGTATGGGATGGCGTGCGCATCTTCGGCATGCAGTTTCTGGACTTTTTCGATTTCCTGACCAATTCGGTGATGATGCCGATCGCGGCGCTTGCCACCTGCTTCCTGATCCTGCGGGTGGTCGGGTTTCAACGAATCGATGCAGAAGTGGAGATCTCTTCCGCGTTCAGAAGAAAGAAGCTGTATCACTTTTTCCTGAAATACCTGGCGCCTGTCTGCATTGCGATCATCCTGCTGAGTGCGATCGCAAATGTCCTGGGCCTGATCACCATGTAGGAGACTTCGGCATCGGTGCCGTTTCCGCTGCCTGTCATCACTGCCGCTCTGGCTGCGGCATCTGATAGCTCGAAAGCTTTTCTGAAATGAATGATGGATCGCTGTGTACAGGTACACGGCGTTTTTTTGGATCATGGAAAAGGTCCGGAAACGGATTGCGTTCGTTCAAAGCGGTCTGTTTGGTCTCTTTTGCGGATGGGACATCCGGCATGCACACGGTGCTTCTTTTGTCTGGGGGCTTCTCGTTTTTGTGAGGAATATGGTATAATGAGGGGCGAAAATGGACAGGTGATACAAATGGAGATAACGATCGTAAATCAGAGCGGTGAAAAAAACTGGAGCCGGTATCGCAGGGATTTTGAGGCGATCCTGCAGCGAGGCGCCCAGGTGGTGGATATCGCGGCGGAGGCGTGTCTGTCGGTCATCTTTGTGGACGCAGAACAGATCCATGCGATCAATCGTGACTATCGAGGGATCGACCGGCCGACCGATGTGATCAGTTTTGCATTGCAGGATGCGGCGGACGATTATGAGGTCATGGAAGAGGACGCGCAGCTGGGGGATATCTTTATCAATGTAGAAGCCGTCCGCTCGCAGGCGCAGGCATATGGACACTCCCTGCGCCGTGAGGTCTGTTTCCTGTTTACGCATGGCCTTTTGCATCTGGCGGGGTATGATCACATGACGCCAGAAGAGGAAGCAGTGATGTTTGCACTGCAGGATGAGATCCTGGATGCACTGGTTAAAAGATAAGCTGATCCATAAGTTCGGTTATGCGTTTGCCGGACTTTGGACAGGGATCCGGCAGGATTCCAGCATCGCCCTTCAATGTGTGCTGGGAGCCGTGACGATCATCGTCTGTTTGTTTCTGCCGCTGTCGGCCATCGAGTGGTGCCTCATCCTGATCATGATCTTTCTGGTAATCACGATGGAGTTCATCAATTCCGCTATCGAGGAGACGGTCAATTACATCTCTTTGCAGCGTCATCCGATGGCAAAACGGATCAAGGACCTCTCTGCCGCTGCGGTGCTGCTCATGTCGATCTGTGCGCTTTGTGTGGCCGTCATCATCATAGGAGGAAAGCTGTTTTGAGCAAGGAAGAACTGATCAAAGCAGCATATGCTGCTTTAGAAAATGCCTATGCGCCCTATTCGCATTTCCGCGTCGGTGCGTGTGTGCTCGCAAAGGATGGACGGATCTTCTGCGGTGCGAATGTGGAGAACGCATCGTATGGTCTGTGCTGCTGTGCAGAACGAAATGCGCTGTTTGCGGCGATCGCTGCCGGTGTGCGCCCCAAAGACATCCATGCGCTGGTGGTGGTCAGCGAACGTGAACGGCCGCCGGCTCCCTGCGGCGCCTGTCGTCAGGTGATGAGCGAACTGATGCCTGGTGACGCGCTGGTCCTCATGGCGGGGAGCGGCGGTGTGAAGGAGATGGATGTCGCTTCACTGCTGCCGGGGGCTTTTGATAAGGAGGATATGCAATGAGTTTCAAATCTGGTTTTATCGCTATCATCGGACGGCCCAATGCCGGCAAGTCCACGCTGATCAACGCGCTGCTGGGACAGAAGATCGCCATCATGTCACCAAAGCCGAATACGACCAGAAACAATATCATGGGAATCTTGACGACGGAAGATACACAGTATGTGTTCATCGATACGCCGGGCGTCCACAAACCGAAACACGAACTGGGGCGGACGCTGAATAAAAACGCCTATGTGGCGATCGCGGAAGCGGACATCAACGCACTGATCATCGACATCACTCAACCCTATGGCAGCGGGGATGAGTTCTTGCTGGAACGGCTGCGGGGAAGTGAGGTTCCCTGTCTGCTGCTCGTCAACAAGATCGATCTGCTGCCGAAAAAAGAAGTGATGGAGCGACTGCTGCAATGGCAGAGCGTGTATCCGTTTGATGAGATCATTCCGCTCTCTGCTCTGAAACAGGAAAATCTCAATGAGCTGCTCTCCGTCATCCGCTCTTACCTCAAGGAGGGCGTCGCTTATTTCCCGCAGGAGATGGTGAGCGATCACGGGGAGAACTTTCGGATCGCAGAGATCATCCGGGAAAAGGTGCTGTTTCGCACGCAGGAAGAAGTGCCACACAGTGTTGCGGTCGTCATCGAAAACAGAGAGGACAGCGAAAACGGGGTCCATCTGCAGGCGCTGGTGATCGTGGAGCGTGCCAGCCAGAAGGCGATCCTGATCGGAAAGCAGGGCTCCATGATCCGCAGCGTGCGCCTCTCTGCGCAGAAAGAGCTGAAACAGCTCTTAGGCAGACCGGTGGAGCTGGAGCTCTATGTGCGGGTCGAAAAGAACTGGCGCAACCGGGAATCCAAGCTGAAGCAGTTCGGTTATCGTGAACTGGAGGAATGATGGAACGGGAACTGGAAGGCATCGTTCTTTCGGTGTCAGATTATCGGGAGAACGATGCGCTGGTGACCGTGCTGACGAAGACGGAGGGAAAGCTGCGGATGGTCGCCCGCGGCGTGCAGAAGATCACCAGCAAGAATGCCGGCGCTTTGTTGGCGGGGACACTCTCGCTGTTTACGCTGCAGCTGCAGGAAGGAAGAGAACTGCATACGCTTCGAGGAGCCCGCATGCTGCACCATCATCGGCAGATCTCTGCCTCGCTTTTGAAGCAGGCGCTGGCTTCGCTGTACTGTGAGCTGATGCTCAGGACCGAGGATGTGGCGGATGGCTATGCGCTGCTGTCCGCGGCCCTCGCGGATCTGGATGAGCAGGCGGACTGTTTTACCTCTGCCTGTGTCTTTCTCAATCAGCTCTGTCTTTCGCAAGGGATCGCACCCTGGGTGGACAGCTGCGTCAACTGCGGGCGCAAAGACCGCATCACGACGCTTTCTCTGCGCCAGGGGGGCTTTCTGTGCGTCGAGTGCATGGACCGTTTGCAGGATGTGCCATGGACCCGCCGGCAGCTGCAGCGTTTTCGCCGCCTTTGCCATGCCGGGATGGATCAGCTGGACGAACTGCGTGCCTGTGAGCGGTATGACTTTTCTGATTTTTGTCGGCTGTTTGCTTTTTTTCGCGAATACAGCGGCATCCGCATCCGAAGCTTTGCATTTCTTGAACAGGTCGTCCGGATGCAGGAAGGACAGCGCTCATAAAGACGATCAAGATCCGGCAGAAACGACTGTCAAATTTATGGACAAACGGGCAAAAAAATGGTATATATAATCCCGAGTTTAACAGTTAAAGAAAGACAAAGTGCTAGAAACACCTTTGAATAAAGGGAAATCTAGCACTTTCTTTTGTTCAGGATTTGTTGTATGTGGATTAATCTTCATGATTTTTTTACGATCTTGTTTAAATCTTTTGGCCGGTAGTATTTCCGGTTTAGCTGCAGTCCAAATCTGTTTTCCAGAGAATCCAGTGTTCGGCTTCCGTTATACAAGGCCATGTAATACATGTCATGCACATTGCTTATGTTCATGTTTTTTAATGTTTCAATCAGATTGTTTGTGGTTACATGTGTTCCCTGATCGTCCAGCTGGCATTCCAGCAGCCTGTATATCAGTAAGGCCGTGTAACAGATCAAAAAGTGTGCACGGATCCTTTCCGGTTTTCTGTGGTAGACCGGCCTTGCATCAAAGTTCGTCTTTAGAATCCTGAAACAGTCTTCGATCCTGTACCTTTTACGTGCCACTTCGAGTATCGTCCTTGCATCATCTTCCAGGTTGGTCGCCACGGCATAGAATCCATCATATCTTTCTTCTTCACGGATCCTCTCTTCATCCAGGATATATCCTGCCGTATTTGTTGCCGTGCTTTTCAGGAAACGCCGGATATCATGCGGTCCCTTTTTGACTTTTTCCGGATCCTTCAGCTTCAACAGGCTCTTCGCTCTTTCGATCTGTCTGTTCCGTACCGTTCTCTGGTATTCCATCATCTTCCTGGAAAAAGTTATTATGATCCGCTGTTTCAATGTTCCCTTTGATTTCGTCTTGCGGATCCGGCCGTTCTTTGATTCCCTGTATTCGAACAAACCTATATCTACGGCCGTATCGGCGTGGAGGATCTTATAGGCATGGTCATTATACAGTGCAAGATTTTCCCCGCTCCGCTTGTCAAAGGATCTCAATGCTTCCAGGCTGACCTTCGAATCGTCGGAGAGGAGCCGATAGCCACAGTCATTGAATACGGCTTTCTTCAGGACATCGTTCAGTTTCTTTACGGACTGGGTCACGATGAATGCCCGGCCGCCCATGTCATTGAACTTACGGATATTGTAGGAGCCCAGGCCTGCATCGGCGCAATATATGAACCGGCTGTTCCCGGTCATCTTGATGACTTCTTCTTCGAGCGGGATCGCCGTCAACTGTTCGTTCGTATTTCCCGGATGTATGCACATGGAGATGGGGATGCCCCTGGAATCCATGATGAGCCCCATCTCTACGATCGGATTGGGACGGTGCTCCTTGCTGAGCCCGAATTGACGGAGCCCGCTGATATATTCTCCGGTCACTTCATCGAAGATCTCCTCATCGGCTCTTTCAGATTCAAAGAAATAGTTGGTGCAGTCATAGTACATGATGGATGTATCTCTTGGAACGATCGAGCTCGAATGTTCAAACAAATATTTAAGGTATTCTTCGCCGTGCCTTTCCAGGACATCCAGGAAGCGGATGATATGGTGATATTCGATGTCAGGCTTTTCGTAATATGTATCCAGTTTATCATACGTTCCGTACTTGCTCCGGGGATCCAGGATCCGGGCATATGTGAGAAACTCGCAGATCTGGCTGCAGTTGAAGGTGATGTTCGAACGGGAAGAGACCGTCCTGAAAAATTGTTTAAGATCCAGTTTTGAATAAATGGCCTTTAAATACAGATATCCGATATTGATCGTGCTTATACAGGAGACGGCATCGCCGGAATGCGGGAGCCTCTCGTTAAAGTCAAGGGATACGGAAAATTCGGAGATCCCTGAACGGGCCTCTTCGTTCATCTTCCGGACCTCGTTTTTAGCGTATTCCAGCGGATCGTCCGTGATCCTGAGCAGTTCGGAATGCTTACCGATCTTCCGGATGTTGCGGGTCGTGGTCTTCTTGCCGTTGCGGAATCCCTGCTGAACATAATAGGTGGGATCGCTAAGCCGTTTATCATAGTAAAGTTTCATAAAGAACGTACCTTTCCTGGGAATATTATATCATAATTACAACACATACAACATATAAAAATAAAAACTTGACAAAGAAAAAGCCGTATTTAAGCGGCTTTCCGATGTTTTTCGATTTTATAACTGTCAAACTCCCGAGAATTGTCCGGTCTTCTTCCTTCTGTCGTCCTTTTCAAATATTGCTGCGCATTTTCGTTCATTTATGGTATAATGCCATCATGTCAAATTTTAAGCAGAGAACTTTGATTTATTTCGCAGCGGTCAGTGCAGGCGCGCTGCTTCTATCCAACCTGGCTGCCATCAAGCTGTGGGATCTGTTCGGTATCGCCGTTGACGGAGGTGTGGTCGTCTTTCCTTTGACGTATATTATCGGCGATCTGATCGTGGAGTTCTATGGCAGGCGCATCGCCAGAAACGTCATCCTGGCCAGCTTTCTGGTCAATGTGATCGCAGTCGCGGTATTCTACATCGTCATTGCGCTGCCCGTCTATCCAGGCTGGGAGCTGCAAAGCGCCTACGCCAGCGTGCTGGGCTTTACGCCGCGCATCATCTGCGCATCCCTGATCGCCTACCTGTGTTCCAATTTTACCAACAACTATCTGTTCACCCGGCTGCGCAACGGGCATTCCGTGTTCAAGAACAGCTTCATCGCCCGCGCTCTGGGATCTTCCGCCTTTGCGCACATCATCGATTCAGCGATCTTCGAGACGATCGCATTCCTTGGTGTCCTGCCATTTGCGGACTTCGTCGCGCAGGCGGTGTTCGCTTATCTGCTGGGCATCGGCTTTGAGCTCATCCTTTCTCCGGTGGAAGCGTGGATCGCCAAAAAGCTGCGCCCGCGGCTGTGCGAATATCAGAACAACAATCAGTTCAGCTTTGAGATCACCAAGCGCATTCCCGGCAAGCTGGGACGGGCCGGCATCATTCACACGCCGCATGGCGATATCCAGACACCGGCCTTCATGACGGTCGGTACCCGTGGCGAAGTGCGCTATCTCTCCATGAAGGATCTGAAGTCGATCCAGGCGCAGGCCATGCTGAGCAACGGCTATCATCTCCGCAACATTTCCGAGAAGATCGCCGACCAGGGCGGACTGGCCAAATGGTCCGGCTGGAACGGTCCGACCCTGACCGACTCCGGCGGCTTTCAGGTCATGTCCCTGGGCTCCGGCTGCGGCAAGGTCGTCAGCATGGAGAAAGAACGCAATGTAACCAATGCAGAAAAGAAAGACCGTCTGGCACATGTCAGTGAGGACGGTGTCCACTTCCATGATCCTTTTACCGATCAGGACGACTTCATCGGCCCGAAGGAATCCATGGAGATCCAGTGCCGCATCGGCGCAGACATCCACATGGCCTATGATGAGCTGACCTCGCTGGCCGACAGCTATGAATACAATAAGGAAGCGCTGGCACGCACCGAGCGATGGGCCAAACGCAGCCTGCAGGTACATAAAAAGCACTGTGATGATCTGGGCTATCATCAGGCGCTGTATGGTGTGTTACAAGGCGGACGCTGGGAAGACCTGCGCCGCTCCACCGCTCGAAAGCTCGCCGCGATGGACTTCGACGGCTATGGTCTGGGCGGTGCCTTCCTGAAAGAGAGCCTGGGCGAGATCCTTCGCTGGTGCTGTGAAGAGCTTCCGGAAGACAAGCCGCGTCACCTGCTCGGATTGTCTCATCCCGATGATATCCTGATCGGTACGGAGATGGGTGCCGATACCTTCGACTGTGTCGCACCGACCAGAGAGGCCCGGCATGGACGCATCTACACCCGACACGGCAACATCGCCATCAAGAAATTCGCGGACAGCGATGAATTGATCGAAGAGGGCTGTGACTGTCCGACCTGTCAGGCAGGATGGACGCGCGGACAGCTGCGGGCCCTGTTGAAATCCCCGGATCCAAAAGACCGGGAAAAATACTTCAACCTCGCATCGATCCACAACCTGCGCTTCATCATCCGTCTGACCGAAGAAGCCAGGGCCGCCATCCTGGATGGTACCTTCGACCAGTACAAGGAAAACTTCTTAAAAGACTATTATCAGAAGAACGCATAAAGCCGAACGATCACAGGAGATCCCGGGCCCGGCCCGATGGATCTTCCGCCGTCCGGCTTTTTTCTTTTTTTGTTCCTCTGCGCTCCTGCATCACGCCGATGACCGTTATGTTACAATAGGAACAACGGATACCCAGACAGAAAGTGAGTGAGGACGTATGGAATATCGTAAGATCGCACAGCCGGATGAAGCGCTCTGCGCATTTTGCCGGCGGCAGAAGACTTATTATGCATTGGCCCGCCAACAGGTAACACCGGAATACATCGCAATGGACTTTCAGGCACCTCCCGGATTCTCCAAGGATCGTCACAGTCACTACGAGATCTTTCAGGATGGTGTCATGATCGCCTACCTCGATTATTACGACGGTTACCGATACTCCATGCGTCACGATGAACGATCGCTTTGGATCGGTCTGTTCCTGGTCGAAGAATGTCTGCAGTGCAGGCACATCGGCCGCTCCATCATCCAACAGCTGTGCGCCGCCCATCCGCACCATGAGCGCATACAGCTTGCCTGTTATGCGGACAATGGCAGAGGGCTGGCATTCTGGAAGGCCATGGACTTTCACGCGATCGATCGTTCCTTTCAGGAAGGACGGGAGCTGATCGTCATGGAGCACATGCTTTCCAGTGCCAGAGCGAAGCCCCTTCCTGAAACGACCTGAACAAGAAAGGGAAAACATATGCAGAAGCTCGTATTTCCGAACCATTTTCCATGTGACGGGAAAGGCGTCCGCAATGAAGAGAGGACGAAAATCTGTCGATACAGGGCTGCATGTCCAACGGTGTCAAAGGCGTACCGACAGAAGGACCGTGTGTGCGAATGAGCGAATGCAAGTGTGTGGGGATGTGGTAATAAGATGCCAGACAACAATCGAGTAGAGATTTATAATCCCTCTCACACCACCGTACGTGCCGTTCGGCATACGGCGGTTCAATTCAAATAGTAGTCTAAACAACTGATGAGTCCTCGCTTCGCGAGGATTTCTTTTGAAATT
>DWYK01000218.1 GCA_019118705.1 Candidatus Merdibacter merdigallinarum
TCTCTACCTTTTTCCGATTGACCTTCACCCGTTCAGCAATCTGCGGATAGGTATAGCCCAGGTTGCGCAGACGATAGATCTCATATTCCACGGAAGAAAGGTGTTTCTTCAACATCGATTCCTGCTGTTTCAAGGCGCTCAGATAGATCTGATACGACCCGTTTTCTTCGATGCGCGGGTTGGGAAGCTGATCGGCAAGCGTACCATATCGGTTCCCCAGAACCGGCGCATCCAAGGCCAGCAGATCGTGATGCAGGGAAAAATCACGGCGATACTGCGCTCGCTGATAGTCGATCAGCGCATTGCGGATCACATTGGCAGCAAACGTGCTGAAACGAATGCCATGATGCTCACGATAATCAAAGACCGCACGAAACAGTGCCTGTGCAGCGATCTGCTGCAGATCTTTTTCCTGATGGCGCAACTGCAGCTGATAAGTGCAGTTTTTGCGGATGATCGAACGAATGCGCGGACGATACAGCTCCAGCAACAGCTGAAGACTGCGCTCATCCCCCTGTCGGACCATGTAGACGAGTTCATTCTCATTGTAACTGTTCTCTTTCATCATTTTCTCCCAAGGGGAGCACAGATTTACAGAGGATTCCGTTGTTCATAAATTTTATAAAGCAGGATCGCACATGCTACCGAAGCATTGAGCGAGTTGACCTTTCCGACCATCGGCAGGGAGACGAAGTAATCACATTGCTTTTTCACCAGCGGACGCAGGCCAAAGCCCTCCGAGCCGATCACCAGCACCAAAGGCACATCGTAGCTGGCCGTTCGATAATCCTGGGCGTTTTCTCTGTCCGCACCGACGACCCAGTAGCCCTGTTCCTTCAGCTGCTGCAAGGTCTGCGCCAGATTGGTCACCACGCTCACCTTGACGGTGTGGATGGCACCGGTGCTCACCTTGGCGACCGTCGGCGTCAGCGACACGCTGCGGTGCTTCCCGATGATGACCCCATCGACCCCCACTGCATCGCAGCTGCGTAGGATCGCCCCCAGATTATGCGGGTCCTCCAGCTCATCCAGCATGACGAACAGCCCGTGTCTGTCCTTTGGCACCGCTGCCAGCAGTTCCTCGATCGAATAGGTCCTGACCGCATCGATGCGGGCAGCGATCCCCTGATGATGCGGATCCTTCACTTTGGCATCCAGCTGTGCACGGGTCAGCCAGCGGATCGGGATCTGGCGCTGATTCGCCATTCGAACGATCTGCTGGTCCTTCCATCCCTTCATCAACAGCAGCTCATGGATCGTCTCCTCTCCTTTCAGCAGCTGTGTGACGACATTTTTTCCATATACGATCTGTGTCATAACGTCTCTCCTATCCGTCGGATCTCATCCCACAGCGCCGCCAGCCGCGCTTCTTTATGAAAGAGATACAGATATCCGATCACCGCCTCAAAGGCCGTCGAATGCCGGTAGGTCATCACGTCCGCGCTCTTTGCGAACGTCCGGATGCTGGCATTGCGCCCGCGCTGGATGATCGCTTCCTCTTCCTCGGTGAAGAAGCCCTGTTCCTGCAGTTCCAGCAGCATCTTCGCCTGTGCACCGGCACACACCCATTCACTGCACTTCTTCTGCAGGATGCCGGGTTTTTGAAAGCCTTTCTCCAGCATGTACAGGCGCACCTGCAGGCTCATCCACGCATCGCCGATGAATGCCAGGGAGGTGCCGTTGTAGTTGACGACCTCCATCTCAGAGGATCCCTTTCTCCATCAGCTGTGAGCGCAGGGCATCCGCCTGTTCAAAATCCTTCGCCTGAACCGCAGCACGCCACGTATCATACAGTGCGCAGTCTTCCTCGCTGACGCAGCACTTCTCGATCTCGATGCCGAGCACCTGCATCATCGCCTGCATCGTCTTCAGCAGCGATGCGACCAGCTCCTCATCGATCGTGCGCTGACGGATGGCCGTATTGAGCTTCTTGCACACATCAAATACCGCTGCCAGGGCATTTGGCGTATTGAGGTCATCTGCCATCGCTTCCAAAAACGGCTGATAGCATTCCTCCAGCACGCTTCCCTCGCAGCACGCCTTGTTCAAGGCGAGCTTCACATAGCCCTGCTTCATCGACCCGGCCACGCGCTCGTACTCTTTCCGGCTGGTGGCCAGCGTCTCATCGCTGATGTTGAGCGGTGCCCGATAGTGTGCGGACAACATCATCCAGCGAATGACGTTGCCGCCGTATTCACGGATCATATCCTTTGCCCAGAGGACATTGCCCAGCGATTTGGACATCTTGTCACCGTTGATGTTGATCATGCCGTTGTGGATCCAGTAACGGGCAATGCTCGTACCATACGCAGCCTGTGACTGTGCGATCTCATTTTCATGGTGCGGGAACTTCAGATCCATCCCGCCGCCATGGATATCGATGAGCGGCTTCTGAAATACGTCATGGATCATGACGACACATTCCGTATGCCAGCCCGGGCGTCCCTTGGACCATGGCGAATCCCAGCGAATGCCTTCCTCGGTCGCCTTCCACAAAGTGAAATCCAGCGGGTTCTCCTTCTTGCTGTTTTCATCGATCCGGGCGCCGACCATCAGATCATCGATGCGCTGATGTGAGAGCGCCCCATAATCTTTGATGGCGCCGACGCGGAAATACACATCTCCATCGACCACATACGCATAGCCCTTTTCCACCAGCAGAGCGATGAAAGCGATGATCGCATCCATCGTCTCCGTGACGCGCGGCGCCGCATCCGGCATCATCGCATGCAGCCCCAGACGATCCTCGTTATATGCTTTTATGAACTTATCCGTTATTTCCTTCTCACTGACTCCCAGTTCTTTTGCCACGTTGATGATCTTATCATCGACATCGGTGTAGTTGCTCACCATCTTCACTTCGTAGCCAAGTGCCTGCAAGGTTCGTTTTAACGTGTCGAACACCACGATGGGCCGGGCATTCCCAATGTGCGGGTAGTTGTAGACCGTCGGTCCGCACACATACATGCTGACCTTGCCTTCTTCCAGCGGCACAAATTCCTCGATCTTCATCGACATGCTGTTGTAAAGTTTCATATCTCTCGCTCCTTTTCTTCATTTTACACAAAAAAAGCCTCTTTATGCAGAGACGCTTGCGCGCGGTCCCACTCTGCTTGAAAGATGCTTTCCTCTCGATCCGTTAACGCCGGCAACGTCCTTCTCTACATTATCGAAAAGGCCCTCCAAAATGCATTCGGTCCGCCCTTTCGCTCCCCGCTTCCACCGCCCGGAGATCGCTGTACCTGCCGAAACGAACCTACTCTTTTCTTCATCGGTTTTTCTTTCTTTCCTTTAAAAGATCACGGATGACTTCTTCATACGGCGTTCCCTTCAACAGCTGCTGTGCTTCCTTCAGGTAACGGGACGTATTCTTCTCATCATCGATATAGCTGTACTGCAGTCCCAGCAGATAGGCGAACATGCCGCGCTGCTCATCTGCCTTGGCATTGTCGTAATACGACTGAAACTCCTTGATGTACTTCGCCTCTTTGCGCAGCAGCACGCTGGCGATCATCTTCAGTTCCTTTGCGGATCCCGGCGCACCGTTCTCCTCGACGATCTTGATCATATCGTTGGCCTTGCGGCGGTTCTTTGCCTCAACGTAATAATAGAAACCGCGGGTCGCAACCGCTGCGCGTTCCTTTTTCTTCAGGCGCATGTGCAGCATCAGCTGCAGCTGTTCCTCGATATCCTTTGCCTTTCCCAGCGTCAGATATGCGCTCAGGCGCATCATCTCCCGCTCAGAAGGACGCAGGATCAGTTTGCAGCCGGATGAATCCAGCACCTTAAAAAACCCATCATAATCTTCCTGTGACATCGCGATCACGATCTTTTTCGTGTAGTGGCGCCGCAGCAGCACATTACCGCCAAAGATCACGGCGACCACGATGAGCGTCACAAGTACGATCATCCAAACATCCATTTAGTGATTCTCCTTTTCCTCTTCGTTTTGTTCGATCATCATGCTTCGAAACTGTTCCAGCAAACTGTCGCTGACCCCACTCTCCTTGAGCTCCTTGAGATATGCGCGGTCCAGGTCGTCCACACCTTCCGCCAGAGAATCCTCCAGCTCTTCCCCCAAACGCTCTTTGATCGGCATATGATCATCTCCTATCTCGTTTCATTGATTCGGCGTGTTTTTATTATACCACAGGTCGTACGTCCGTGCATCTGTTTTCCTCAACAAACCATCCTGCCCGCCGCATCTTCCGGCAATTCCCCTCCTTTGGCACAAAAAAAAGAGCATCTCCATACAGAGATACTCTCATCTATTCAATTACTTCAGCTCAGAGAAGTACTTGATCGTACGAACCATCTGGCTCGTGTAGCTGTTCTCGTTGTCATACCAAGAAACAACCTGAACATGCGTATTGCCGTCTTCCATCTCGTGAGCCATCGTCTGAGTTGCATCAAACAGAGATCCGTAACGCATACCAACGATGTCGCTGGAAACCAGTTCCTCTTCCGTATAGCCATAAGACTCTGTCTGAGCAGCCTTCATAGCCGCATTGATCTCTTCCTTTGTCACCTTGCCCTTAACAACAGCTACCAGGATCGTTGTAGAACCTGTCGGCGTAGGAACACGCTGTGCAGAACCGATCAGCTTTCCGTTCAGTTCCGGAATAACCAGACCGATTGCCTTTGCAGCACCTGTAGAGTTCGGTACGATGTTGACTGCAGCAGCACGGGAACGACGCTTGTCACCCTTTCTCTGCGGTCCGTCCAGTGTCATCTGATCACCAGTGTATGCATGAACCGTCGTCATGATACCGCTCTGGATCGGTGCCAGATCATTCAGTGCCTTTGCCATCGGAGCCAGGCAGTTTGTCGTACAGGAAGCTGCAGAAATTACTGTATCTTCCGGCTTCAGTGTTTCGTGGTTTACGTTGTAAACGATCGTAGGCAGATCATTTCCGGCAGGTGCGGAAATAACGACCTTACGTGCACCGGCTTCGATATGTGCACTTGCTTTTGCTTTGGAAGTGTAGAATCCAGTACACTCTAATACTACGTCTACTCCCAGCTCACCCCAAGGCAGGTTCTTTGCGTCCGCCTCAGCGTAGATTGTGATTTCCTTTCCGTCAACAGTGATGGATTTTTCACCAGCCACTACTGTGTCGGCCAATGCATAACGTCCCTGTGTAGAATCATACTTCAACAGGTGAGCCAGCATTGCCGGTGAAGTCAGGTCGTTGATGGCAACTACTTCATACCCCTCTGCCCCAAACATCTGGCGGAATGCAAGACGTCCGATACGTCCGAATCCATTAATAGCAACTTTTACTGTCATTTTAAAAGTCCTCCTTTTGACACCTTATATTATAAGGATTTGCTATTTCATTGTCAATTATGAAAGAAGCTTCCTGTGAATTTTTTAACATTTTTCGCAGGCGATCCACGCCCCTTCGACCAACTGTGTTTTTTCGCGAAAAAAAGGGTGTTTTCACACCCTCTCATGCATCCTGTTCCGCCTGCGCATCACGCGGTGATCCATCACTGAGCCCCTTGGCGATCTGCCACATCTCACGATAGGAGATGAAGCTGATCGCATCACTGCGATCCTTCGCACCGTGACGCTGCTTTTTCACATTGCCTTCAAAGACATCCTGCAGCTTGCGCTTATCCATCATGAACTGCACATAGCTGAATTTTTTCAGCAGGAACCATTTCATGATGTAGCGATAGATGGCCGGCTGCGCGTCATCGCCCAGGGTCGGAAGCTCTTTCTTCGCTTCCTCCTGCAGCTGATCGCCGCGCTCCTTGGCCAGAGCGATCATATCGTCATAATCCTTGAACAGCCGGCGATCGGCCACCCGCTGCACCAGTCCTGCCTTTTCCTTCTTGACGAAGTAGCGTTCCATCGTCTCTTTGAACACATCCTCCATCTCTTCATCATAGACCATCGAGATGATCTCATTGCGCGTTCCTTCGTACATGTTGTCCGGTTCGCTGATGACATAGTAATATGCCTTTGCGAAGATATAATCCTCTCTTTCTCCAAACAGGAGAATGCTGGCTCGCTGGCTGTTCTCATCTTTTCCGTATATAATATAAGGAACGCAGATCTCCCCGTCCGGCATCTTGAACGCATCCTTATAACGAATGATCTGATTGGCGATCGCCTCGCGGTTGATGCTCAGATGCAGATCCGTGCAGACCCGCAGATTTTCATCCAGCGTATGCAGATAACGCAGTACTTCCGTCTCCTTTTTCTTTGTCTCGTCTTCTTCGATGATTCCCAGATAGTCCTCCAGGTAACCGTTGAACGAACAGATGTCGCCCCCGTCGCGCTGATCTCTGTGAGCAGCTAAGATGTCATAAATCGCCATACCGTCGTATCCTCCTTATTTCCCCTGAAATCACTTGAAAGCAGTAAAGCATAATATAGTAAGCGTTT
>DWYK01000219.1 GCA_019118705.1 Candidatus Merdibacter merdigallinarum
AACAGTTTATTCAGCGGGTACGCAGATACACCACACTCACAGAACTCACGCCATACGCTCTCAGAGAGCTTGTAAAGGCGGTTTATGTAGAAGCACCCGACAAGTCCAGCGGTAAGCGCAAGCAGAAGGTACATATCGAATATGACCTTGTGGGCTACATCCCCGTGGATGAACTGATAAAAGCGGAACAGGCATGACCGAAATCATGCCTGTTCCAAGAAATTCACATATTACTGTTTTACGACCATCGAGCATTCGTCCGTTGTTTCCTCATATCGCTGCAGCATGTCCCGGATTCGCTCACTTCGCTCTTTCAGTGGTGCATAACGTTCATGCGTCGATGGCATTCGCTGCAGGATCGTTTCACATTTTGACAGTTCTTTCTGCCAGTAAGGCACAAAGAGTGCTTCCTTTTTCGTATGTACGCCAAAAAGCAGTTCATCAGCGCCCATCTTTTTCGCCTGTGGATCATGATGGGCTTTTATAATCTGGTAATAATGCCGCTCAAAGACGATGCGCTCTTCATCGATGACAAAGTGCTGTTCATTCAGAAACTGACGCAGCTCTTCGACATCGGTATGACTGGCCAGCAAGAAGGTGCGTTCCTCTCCCCAGAGTTCCCTTCCCTCCAGCAGGATCCTGCGGATCGTTTCAAAGCCCATCCCGGCGATGATGATCGTATCGATCGTCTGCGGCAGACCACAGATGCCGTCATTGAGCAGCGGTGTGATCACATCCTCCAGCCCCGCCTGCACGATCGCCGCCTTTGCCCGTTCCAGCGGTCCCTCGGCAACATCGCAGGCATAACAGAAGCAGGCCCTTTTGCTTTCGATCAGGGCAATGCTCAGCAGCGCATGGTCACAGCCGATGTCTGCGACGACGCTGCCGGGATCGACCAGGTCATGAATGCACTGCAGCCGTTTTCCCAGACGCACCATTATGGCTTGTCGACAAAGTCCTTCAGCCGCTTGGAACGGGTCGGGTGCTTCAGCTTGCGCAGCGCCTTGGCCTCGATCTGACGGATGCGCTCTCGGGTGACGTTAAATTCCTTGCCGACCTCTTCCAGCGTGCGCGTACGGCCATCCAGCAAGCCGAAACGAAGACGGAGCACTTTCTCCTCTCGCTCGGTCAGCCCCTGCAGCACGGTGTTGATCTCATCCTTCAGTAGCTGATTGTTGGCATATTCATCCGGGGACAGCGTTTCCTTGTCCTCGATGAAATCGCCCAGATGAGAATCATCCTCTTCACCGATC
This sequence comes from Candidatus Merdibacter merdigallinarum, assembly GCA_019118705.1. Classification (GTDB taxonomy): domain Bacteria; phylum Bacillota_I; class Bacilli_A; order Erysipelotrichales; family Erysipelotrichaceae; genus Merdibacter; species Merdibacter merdigallinarum. Next base: position 1,254 of record DWYK01000219.1, read on the forward strand.
GGCGTTTCCAGCGATACCGGCTCCAGAGCGATCTTCTGGATCTCACGCACTTTTTCCGGCGTGATGTTCTCCATCTTCTCCGCAATTTCCTCAGCAGTCGGATCACGTCCCAGATCCTGTACCAGCTGTCGCTGGATACGCGTCAGCTTGTTGATCGTTTCGACCATATGTACCGGGATTCGGATCGTACGCGCCTGATCGGCGATGGCACGGGTGATTGCCTGACGGATCCACCAGGTTGCGTAAGTAGAGAACTTAAATCCCTTCGTGTAATCAAATTTCTCGACCGCCTTGACCAGACCCATGTTTCCTTCCTGGATCAGATCCAGAAACAGCATACCGCGGCCGACATATTTTTTAGCGATGGAAACGACCAGACGGAGGTTGGCCGCAATGAGCATCTTTTTCGCTTCTTCATCACCGGCCTGGATGCGGCGGGCGATCTCCGGCTCATCCTTTGGATCCAGCAGATCCACTCGTCCGATCTCCTTGAGATACATCTTGACCGGATCATTGATCTTGGTATGCGAGGTATTCGCAAACGACTGTTCCAGGTTCTCCAGTTCGTTCGCCAGCGCATGATCACTGTCCTCATCATCAAAATCCAGGCTGTCGTCTGCCGAGAGGACCTCGTCATCATCGTCGACATCTAGCAGCAGATCCTCATCGTCCTCTTCGCCATCCGCAAAAGCGATGTCGTGGTCTTCGCACCACTGAAACAGGTCATCCACATCTTTGTCGCTGAGATCCAGATGGTCGATCGAATCCATCAGTTCCTTCTGTGTAACGACCGTATCTTCGTTTTCCATGGACGCCAGAAGTTCCTCTTTGATTTCATCCAGCGTCTTGTAAAGCTTTCCACCCTGTGCTTTTTTTGTGCTCATTCTATCTACTTCCTTCCTTATGGATCAACTCGTTGCGCTCTGCGATCAGCCGGTTCTTCTCCATGGCGACGGCCGCCTTCGCGATCGGATCATTTGCGTTTTTCGCCTTTTCATTCAAGGCCTGGATCTTATCCTCCAGAATGCATGCCTTCACCTTGCCGATGGCCTCCCGCAGGACTGCCTGCTCCACGCCGGGAGCGGCCAGTTCCCACTGCGCAACACTCAAAAGCAGATCCCGCACCCTTCCTTCCGCAATCTGATCATAAAGCTCGGATACCGAAAGGATGTCATGAGTGCGATAATAATCAATGATATACATAGCTAGTTTGTTACTGTCGTCATCTTTAAAAAAACCAAGTTCTTCCTTGAAGAGGTCCACCGCGCTGACCCCCAGGAGCATCTGTGAAAGGATCTCATACTCTGCGCGCTCCCGACCGCTCTTCGGCAGTCGAAGATAGCTTCGCTTCGGATGAGACACTTTCTTTTCCGGCTGTTGCAATGTTTCCTGTGAGATCTCCATGTCAAAGCCGGACAGCTCCTTCAGACGAAGATAGTAGTTCTTTCGTTCAAACGCATCGGATACGCGGGCGATCTCCTGAGCGATCTCCATCGCATATTCTTTCTTCTGGGTGTAATTCTCCAGGTTGTAGCGTTTTTGCAGGTAGGCAAAGAGAAAATCGATAAACGAAATCGTCTTCTCACACAGAGAACGCAGTTCCTGTTTGCCATACGTATCCACGATCTCATCCGGATCAAGGCCGGTCGTGTTGTTTACGATCTCGATGGGAATCCCGGCCGCCACTGCCTGCTTGGCAAATTTATAAGTGGCGTTCTGTCCGGCCGCATCACCGTCATAACAGATCGTGATCGGGGCATGCAGCGCCTTCAGCAGCTGCAGCTGCTCTTTCGTGCAGGAAGTGCCCAGCGTCGCCAGCGCCGTATGCATGTCCGCCTTTTCAAAAGCGAGCACATCCATCGCGCCCTCCGCCAGAAAGACCCGCTTTTCATGTTTCACCGCCTCTTTGACGCGATGATAGTTGAACAGCAGCTTTCCTTTCTGATAGATGGTCGTTTCGGCCGTATTGATGTATTTTGCCTCCTGTGAGCGATCATCCAGCCGTCTTGCGGTAAAACCGACCGGATTGCCATAGGCATCGTGGATCGGGATCAGGATCCGGTTGGCAAAGCGATCCATCATCCGTGATCCAAACAGATTGGCGACACCGCATTCCACCATATCCGCATCGCTGAACGCCTTTGCGTGCAGATACTGATAAACGCTGTCCTCATGAGGATTGTACCCAATTTCGAACTTTTTTATAATCTCTTCGCTCAGCGAACGCTTCTGCAAATACTGCTTTGCGTGCTGACCGTCTTCCGTATCCAGTTCATACTGCGCATACTGGATCATCTCCTTCATCAGCCGGTAAAGATCGGCAATATGCGGATCGATGCGCTGTGTGCTGGTCTGTTCCAGAGGGGCGCTCAGCGTGATGCCGGTATATTCCGCCACCTTATAGACCGCTTCCAGAAAAGAGATCTTTTCATAATTGGATACGAAGGTGAACACATTGCCGCCGGCACCGCAGACAAAGCATTTATAGATCTGCTTGTCCTCTGAGATGCTCATCGACGGGTTGTGATCATCGTGAAACGGGCACAGGGCCACATAGTTCCTCCCTTTTTTGCTGAGAGAAATGTAATGTGAGATCACATCGACGATGCTGGCACGCGAGCGTACCAACGCGATTTCCTGTTCACTCAAACGCGCCATGGCAGGCTCCTTTAAAAGCCGTTTCGTGAAGTGATGTATTCCTCCAGCTGATCGAGCGGGATGCGCACCTGTTCCATCGAGTCACGATGACGGATGGTCACACAGCGATCCTGCTGTGTTTCAAAGTCGACCGTCACACAGAACGGTGTCCCGATCGCATCCTGACGGCGATAGCGCTTGCCGATGCTGCCGGCCTCATCGTATTCGCAGTTTGCAAATTTAGAAAGACGGCGATAGACCTCCATTGCCTCTTCGCTCAGCTTCTTGCTCAGCGGCAATACACAGGCCTTGATCGGTGCCAGATACGGATGCAGATGCAGGACGATGCGCGTATCCTTTTCCAGTTGCTGTTCCTCATATGCTTCATACATCAGTGCCAGCATCATGCGCTCGACGCCAACGCTTGGCTCGATGCAGTATGGAACGAACTTTTCCCCGCTCTCCTGGTCAAAGTATTCCAGGCTCTGCTTGCTCGTGTTCATGTGTGCCTTCAGATCGTAATCCGTACGGTCCGCAATGCCCCACAGCTCGCCCCAGCCGATCGGCGCTCCAAAGTTGTACTCGATGTCGCTGGTACCGTTGGAATAATGGGCCAGCTCTTCTTTGGAATGTTCCCGCAGCCGCAGATGTTCTTTAGAAATGCCCAGATCTTCCAAAAACTGCAGGCAGTATGCCTTATAATATTCATACCATTTCAGATCCTCGCCCGGACGGGTAAAGAACTCCAGCTCCATCTGTTCAAACTCACGTGTACGGAAGATGAAGTTGCCCGGCGTGATCTCGTTGCGGAAGCTCTTTCCGATCTGCCCGATGCCAAACGGCAGCTTTTTACGCATGGAACGCTGCACGTTCTTAAAGTTGACAAACATTCCCTGTGCCGTCTCCGGACGCAGATAGATCGTGCTCTTCGCATCCTCTACGACACCCTGAAAGGTCTTGAACATCAGATTGAACTGACGGATGTCGGTAAAATCATGCGCACCGCAGTTGGGACAGGCGATGTGATGCTCACGGATGTAGTCCATCATCTCTTCATTGGACCAGCCGCCGGGATTGACCGTCCCTCCGCTGGCATTCTCGATCAGCTGATCCGCACGATGACGGGTCTTGCACTGCTTGCAGTCCATCAGCGGATCGCTGAAGCCGCCGACATGACCGCTGGCCTCCCATACCTTCGGGTTCATGAGGATCGCGCTCTGAATGCCCACATTGTTTGGATCCTCCTGTATGAAACGCTTCCACCATGCCTTTTTCACATTATCCTTGAATTCGATGCCCAGCGGACCATAATCCCACGTATTGGACAAGCCGCCGTAGATCTCGGAGCCCTGAAAGACAAAGCCCGAGTTCTTCATGTGTGAAACGATCGTATCGAATGTTTTTTCGCTCACAAAAAACGCCCCTTTCCATGTATCTTCTCATTTCTCTGCCCATTTGCGCAGCATAAAAAGGGCAAACGGATAGATAATATTATATATACCATTTTTTTGCCCGTTTGTCCATAAATTTGACAGTCGTTTCTGCCGGATCTCCTGAGTTTTGAACGTCGCATATAACATAAAGTTCCGAATCTGCTTTATTTAGGCAGATTTTTTTATCTCCTTTTGTCAATTATTTTCTGTTTCTGTGTAGCCTTTTGTGGCCTTTTATGATATAATATTCCTGTACTTGTTTTTGATTGGACTGATTGCCTATGTATCTTAAAATTAGCCGTAACGCCAAAGGTCGCGCTTCTCTCTCGATTTGTGAAAAATACCGCGATCCCATCACTCGTAAGCCTAAGGATCGTATCATTCGTTCCCTAGGCTTCGCCGATACCTATGATCACCTCTATGATGATCCCATCGCTCATTTCAGGGATGTCGTCAAACAGATGAACGAAGAACAGAAACATGTTTCTTCACTTTCTGTCCTCATCGATATGGATGAAGCCCTCGTTCCTGATTCCTCTGATCTCAAAAATGTTGGATACGGCTTCATCAAACGTATCTATAAGGCTCTTGAGATCGATAAATTCTGGAAAGGTGTCACAAAGAAAGAAAATACCAATATTGACCTGGAAAAGATCTTTTCCTTGCTCGTCTTCATGCGCATCATCCGCCCTGGTTCCAAAAAAGACACTTATGAGCACAAAGATATGTTGTTCGAATCTTTTGATGACATCAAACTGGATGATGTCTACAGAGCGCTGGATTATTACACGAAGTACGATGCTGAATTCCAGGTATGGCTGTATGATCATTCAGCTCCCCTCTATAAGCGCAATATCCGTACGACCTATTTTGACTGTACCAACTATTATTATGATATTTCAAAACCTGATATCGACGAGCTCGATGAAGATGGGAACGTCCTGAAAAAGAGATACCGAAAGTATGGTCCGGAAAAGAATCACAGAAAGGACCCGATCATCGAGATGGGACTGTTGATCGATGCAGACGCGATCCCCTTATCTTATGGATTGTTTCCTGGCAATGAATCCGAAAAAGTGAACATGCTTCCGATCATCAAAAAGGCAAAGAGCAGATTTGGCCTTGAAAGGACGATTGTCGTGGCTGACCGAGGTCTGAATACTTCCGACAACATCTTCTACCTCAACGGAAACAATAAAAAAGAGAATAATCCAAGAGACGGTTATGTATATGGCCAATCCATACGGGGCGCTGACAAAGAATTCAAGAAATGGTGTATCGACCCTGAAGGTTATCAGAATGATAAGATCACTGATGGATGTGATACGATCATCTTCAGGCATAAATCACGGATCTATCCGAAGACCATCCATGTCAATGTAGATAAGGACACGGATCATCCAAAGAAAAAGGAGATCACGGTGGATCAGAAACAGATGGTCTACTATTCACAAAAGTATGCCGAAAAACAGGCATTGGAGAGACAGCGCGCCATACAGCGAGCCGAGGATCTGATCCGGCATCCGAAGAAATATGATAAAGTATCCGCAAAAGGCGCGAGCGGATATGTGAAGAATATTGCATTTAACAAAGAAACCGGCGAAGTGATCGATCTGAACCTGAAGCTGGATGTAGAAAAAATAGAAGAAGAGTCAAAATACGATGGGTATTATTCCATCGTCACAAGTGAGCTGAACATGTCAGACATCGAGATCCGGAAAATCTACAAAGGGCTGTCCAGGATCGAAGAGACCTTCCGGATCACAAAATCCGAACTGGATACAAGACCGATCCACGTGACGACAAACGAGCACATCGAATCTCATTTTACGACATGTTTTGCGGCGATCACATTATTACGATTGCTGGAGATCTCGTTAGGGAACAAATATCCAGCGCCGCAGATCATCGAATCGCTCAGACAATTCAATTGCGTCAACATAAGCTCCAACATATACAGGATGACATATACGAATGAGATATTGAAACAGTGCGGAGCGCTGCATGACATCGACACGGGCAAAAAGCATCGCACGAAGGAAGAAATTCGAAGAATTTTAAAATACTGACAAAGCGGCCAAAATATCACTACACAGAGAAAACGCCAGATAGCCTATAGATAAAGGCTTTCTGGCGTTTTCGTTCAAAACTTGAGATATAATAGCATAATTTCCGCTTGCTTAACAAGTCTCATTCCCTTTTTTATCCCACAATGTAAGATTTTATGGAAAAATGTAAACGATTCACGACCCTTTCATTCACTCTTGTTTCATCCGATGAACAGTC
>DWYK01000220.1 GCA_019118705.1 Candidatus Merdibacter merdigallinarum
ATAAGGCGGTGGACGGTCAAGCCCTCCGGCACAAGCTCCGCAAGGCGGCTGCAAGCGTCGCTTCCGGCTTGGTCGCTGTCAAGGCAGAGGTAAACGGTCTTGATGTTCGGACGGTCAGAAAGGAAACGCAACAGGGCTTTTTCTCCCACGCCGCCCAATGACAAATAGCTCTGCTTCTGCCATGCCTTTTTGAACAGGCAGAGGAAAGAGAGTAGGTCAACGGGGGCTTCTGCCCAAAAAGCCGGCAATTTTCCGTATACTGTAACCCTGGCTCAAAAGTTCCTGTAGATATTTTCTCTCATCTAGTGTAAAATGGTTATAGGACAGCATAGCTTTCTCCTTTGTGTGACTTGGTGTGTGGTAGCTTCATTTTACACAAAGACGGCTATGCTGTCTATTTTATTTTCCCTGTTGCACTTACAATGATAATCTGTCCACCTCCTACGCCGTCCGGGTACAGCACGATTTGAAAGATGGTTGTTGAGGTCCGGTCAAGGCAGCCGGTAGGCCCAATACTTGCCGGAATTGACCTCCAGATTGCAACACACATCCATCATTACATCAATCAAAATGATGACTATAAATGAGTGATGAAACGGAAGGAGGACGATGTGGCCCCAAAAGCAACTGTAATCGCTATTGTCAACCAGAAAGGTGGCACCGGCAAGACCACCACCTGCGAGAATCTGGGCGTGGGCCTTGCTATGGAGGGCAAAAAGGTACTGCTGGTGGACGCCGATCCCCAGGCCAGCCTGACCATCAGCATGGGCTGGCCCCGGCCGGATGAACTGGATACGACCCTTTCCACCCTCATGGACAAGGTTCTGGAGGACAAGCCCATCCAGCTAGGGGAGGGGATACTGCACCACACCGAAGGGGTGGACCTGATTCCGTCCAGCATCGAGCTGGCAGGGATGGAAGTAGGCTTGGTAAATGTCATGAGCCGTGAAAAGGTTTTGAAGCAGGTGTTGGAAAGCTCCAAACGTTCCTATGACTTCATCCTTTTGGACTGTACCCCCAGCCTTGGTATGCTGACAATCAACTCTCTGGCTGCAGCAGATAGTGCCCTCATCCCGGTGCAGGCACAATATCTGCCTGCCAAGGGCCTGGAACAGCTGCTGCAGACCATCAGCAAAGTGCGAAGGCAGATCAATCCGCGCTTGCGGATTGAGGGCATCCTCATGACCATGACCGACAGCCGGACAAATTTTGGGAAGGAGATCGACAATCTGATCCGGCAGGTGTATGGCAGCAAAATCAAGGTTTTTGTCCATGGGATACCCCGTTCGGTGCGGGCGGCGGAAACCAGTGCCGAAGGCAAAAGCATCTTTGTTCACGACCCCAAAGGCAAGGTGGCGGACGCCTACCGCGCCCTGACAAAGGAGGTGGTGCACAGTGCCGAAAAGCGGCGCAAATATCAGCTTGACCAGCTACGATGACATTTTCTCTACCGAAGAGAGCCGCCAGACTGAGCAAATCCAGCAAATCCCTATCACCAAGCTGCACCCCTTTAAAAACCATCCCTTCAAGGTGCTGGACGATGAGGCTATGCAGCGGACAGTGGAGAGCGTGGCCCAGTTTGGCGTGTTGGCTCCGCTCATTGCCCGCCCCCGGGAGGAAGGAGGTTACGAGATCATATCGGGGCACCGGCGGCAGCACGCAGCAGAGCTGGCCGGGCTGAAAACTCTGCCGGTGATCGTGCGCAATATGAGCGACGATGAGGCGGTGATACGGATGGTGGACAGCAATTTGCAGCGGGAGAGCATCCTGCCCAGTGAGCGGGCTTTCGCCTACAAAATGAAGCTGGAAGCTATAAAAAATCAAGGTGCCAGGTCTGATTTGACTTCTCGCCAAGTTGGCGAGAAGTTATGGAGCGTAACTCAGGTGGGCGCAGCTGCTAATGAAAGCGAACGCCAAGTTCATCGCTATATCCGGCTTACCAACCTTATCCCGGAACTTCTGGACCTGGTAGACCAAAAGAAAATCTCCTTCAATCCCGCTGTAGAGCTGTCGTATCTGACGGCCGCTGAACAGCAGGATTTTTTGGAGGCCATGCAGGACACCCAGAACGCGCCCTCCCTGTCCCAGGCCCAGCGCATCAAAAAACTGAGCCAGGAGGGCAAATGCAGCTACGATGCCATGTTCGACATCATGGGGGAGGAAAAGAAAGCGGAAATGGACCGTGTGACCATCAAAAACGAGGTGCTGCGGAAATATTTTCCGAAATCCTACACGCCCAAGCAGATGCAGGACACCATCATCAAGCTGCTGGAGCAGTGGCAGAAAAAACGCCAGCGCAGTCAGGAGCGCTGACCAACTGGCATCAATCACAAAACACAAAGAACAAATTTGGAGGAATCGCCTATGACGAACAAGAAACCTACCCTCGCACAGCAGACCTATGAGAAGCTCTGCGCCATCGAAACCATCCTGAATAGCCTGCTGGCAGACAGCGGCACACCCATGCAGAAGCGTCCCCTCTATCTGGCGACGGCCGGCCCTGAGATGCCGCTCTCAGTCATTCGGCTGGAGGACGCTCCCAACTATCTGCCTTGCTTCGACGAGGCTGACCTGCTGTATGGTATCCCTGGCCTGCCCATCCTGATGAGCTACTGCCTGGAACAGGTCATGGACATCGGAGAGGAATCCTACCTCGTTGGCCCCATGGTCTTTTTCCGCATCGACCGGGACGGCTGCACCGTCTCCCTTCAGGTGGCAGACTTGTATCAACTGGCCGAGTTCCTGGAAGAGCATAGCATCATCCTGATGCAGGGCGGCGAGAGTTTTATCGCCATCCGGCTGGACTGACCATGTGGACGGGCGCGGTATTTTTTGCGGCGGGCACCTGGTTCGGCTTCTTCATCGTGGCCCTGATGCAAGCGGGAAAGGAGGATGACCCCCATGCAGGAAGATGTGGAGAACAGAACGATCAACTTTGCCATCAGCACCACCAAGCTGACGGGTCGGACGATCCTGGCGGCGGCCCGTAAGTTCTTGCAGTGGCGGGCGGGTAAGGTGCACGGCAAACCGGTGGGCAAGCAAAGCGTCAAGCAGCTGCTGCGGCAGGACCAGGGGGCCACCAACATTGAAATCGAGAAAACCGGCATCCGGGATTTCAAGCGGAT
>DWYK01000221.1 GCA_019118705.1 Candidatus Merdibacter merdigallinarum
AACGATGTTCTGCATCAGGATGTGGCCATCCTGCGTGGCAACCTCTGTAAGCCGATACAGGATCGTCACCGTCTGGTTGTCGACCTGCAGGCCGGTAAAGGCCGCAATGCCGTCCTCGCCGGTCGTAAGGACGCCGTTCACAAGTCCGGGGCTGTCGCACCCGCCGATGGAGACCTTGCTGCCCTCCTCGCGGGCGGTGACAAAGTTCCATGTCGCACCGGCGTCCGTCGAATACTGCATGGCAAAAGAGACGCCGGACATCGGGTTGCCGTTCGAATCCACCTTCGCAACCGTGATCGAGCCGACGCTCGGCGTGTTCTCGCGGGTCACGGTGATAACGTGCCCGTCGTAGTCCACGGAGGCCTCGTAGATGGTTTCGTCGCGGTCGTAGCCTTCAGGCGCTGTCTGCTCCTGATAGTAGAACTTGCCGTACAGGATGTTTTCAACCGTGATCTTTCCGTCCTTGTCGGTCGTCGCAGTCGTGATCTCTGTGCCGTCCTCGTACCAGAAGCGATACACCGCGCCCTCAAGAGGCGTCACGCCGTCATGGTCGACCTTGAGCAGCTGGATGCTGCCCCGGGCGATCCGGTTTTCGACGTCCACGGTCACGACCGCATGCTCCGTAAGCGTCACGGTCTGCGGCTCGGGCTGCCTGTACTTGTCCTCGACGTTGATCTCCGTCACGGTGTAATGGATCGGCTGCTTGCCGGCAACGTCGGCATAGACCGGAAGATCCTCCGCAACTGCTCTGCCATCAGCGCCGGTCGTGACGACCAGCGACCAGTCGTCGATGTCGCGGGTGATTTCAAAGTCCCAGCCCTCGATGATCCCGTCCTCGGACGACTTCCGAATTTCGAGATTGCCGAGTTTAAGGGAGTTGGTGATCGAAACGCCGTAGGTCGCATGCGCAGACTTGTCCTCGGTGATCGTCACCTCCTGATCCGGCGCGAGCTCGCGGCCGTCGCTGCCCGCCACCTGATGCAGCACATAAGTGCCCGCCGGGAGATCCTTTGTGATCGCATAGCCGCTCGCGTTTGTGGTAATGCGGTCGCGCTCGGCCGCGTCGGCATTGGCATAGCTGCCTGCGGATTTGAGGTACACCTCAAAAACCGCGCCCTCCTCGAGCTGATCGTCGCCGTTTACCATGTCGGCGTATTTGGTGATGCTGATCTTATTGAGCTTCACCTGCTCGTGCACCGTGATGGGGATCTGGTTGTGCTCAATCGTGAAATTCCCGGCCGAAGCGCCGACCGGGTATCTCGTGGTATCCAGCAGGTATCCATCCGAGGGCGTGATCTCCTGAATGTACCAGTTGTCGCCGCAGACGTACTCCTTGGTCGTAAACTGGCCGCTGGCGTTGGTTGTATAGCGGTCAACGAGTGTGGCGCCGCGATACACGCCGTACACCGCACCGGCGAGGGAGGCGTCGCCCTGCGCAGTGCCGGTCGCGTTGTCACGCTTTGTGACCGTGGCCGTCCACTTCTTCAGGACGTTTGCAAAGTTCACCGTAGCGGTCTGATTTGCCCGGATCGTCACTGTCTGCGACTGCGGCTGTACATACGCGGTCGAGGTCAGCTCTGTGATGGTCAGCTTGGCGCCGTCCTGCAGGTTCGGGATGGTGATGGTGCCGTCCGAGCCGGTCTGCACCGTCGTGTCCACGCCGTTGCCCGTCACCCGGAACCGGACGCCCGATACCACACCGTCCTCCGAGGTCTTGACGATCTTCAGAGCGCCGTTTTTCTGGACTTTGACGGTCAAAGACATCGATTTAGGATCGCCGCCACTAAAACCACAGGTAGTAACGTCCTGACTAACGGCATGCTCGTAATAATAACCCGGCTCTTGCAAGAGGTAATTTAAATCTATGCTGTAGCCGAAGCTTACTATACCGGATTCGTTGGGACTGCCGGTTGCCGTAAGTGTGACCTTGTTTCCGGATTTCGATACGGCTACACCAGATGTATTGACTACAGGAGTATCTTTGTAACACGAAAGCGCACCAGTCTTATCCGTCAGCGTTACGGTTTCGCCCATCTTCAAAGTTACCGTCTGGCCGGAAATACTGGGCGTGGTGTAAAACTGATTTACTTTTTCGAGCACAGCCTTTTTGAAGCGCTCGTACTCAGCCTGCGAGGCAATGCACCCCATACCGCCGACATCATTCGGGATGGAAATAGACGTCGCGCCGATAAAGTCCCCGCCGAAATCGGCGATGGTTTCCCAGATGAGAAGCTGTGTATAAAACTCAGCGATGTACTGGCCGGATACGGTTGTTGTCTGCCAGTCGTGGTTTACAGCGTTGCTTGAGCCTTGGATATTGGCGACGTTTTTGTATCTGCCCCAGTAGTCGATGAGGGTAAGTCTGTCCTGCTGCTCCTTTGTCAGCTCGCGTTCAGAGTAACCGGTATTGTCACCGAGACCGATTGCAACACCGTCCTCCACACAGTAGGCGACCTTGCCGTTTATACGCTTCTGGCCCCAGCCGAGCTGCCTGCCGTTGTTGGACGTGTAGCCGATGTTGATCATATAGCCCGACGTCGGCTCGCTGACCGTTACACTACCTGCATAGAAGGTCGGTAGATCGAGCCCGGCTTCTGCGGCGATCTCATTCAGCGGCTTGTCGATCGCGCTGCGGTCGTCGGTCGTGTAGAGCTTTCCATCCTCTCCAATGTAGCCGCCGTAGGATTCCAGCAGCTCCTCGAAGCGCCTCTCAGCGTCATTGGTGAGATAGTCGGCAGGATCAACCTTGCCGGTCGCCGTGATGACCTCAAAGTGCAGGTGCGCGCCGTCTGCATAGCCGGTTTCGCCGACACGGCCGATCTGCTGG
>DWYK01000222.1 GCA_019118705.1 Candidatus Merdibacter merdigallinarum
AATTTATAGAGAAGAAGCTTGGGCTAAAGGTCAACATGACGAAAAGCAAGGTGACGAAGCCGAATGACATCAAGTATCTGGGATTTGGATTTTTCCGAGACAACAGGAGCAAGCTGTGGAAGGCCAAACCACATCAGAAATCAGTGGAGAAGCTGAAGAAGAAGCTGAAGCAGCTTACGAGCCGAAGCTGGGGTGTAGACATGGACCATCGGCTAAGGCGAATCAAGCAGGTGCTGAGAGGATGGGTCAATTATTTTAGGATCGGCAAATTCAAGGAAATCTGCGGAAGGATCGATAGAAATCTGAGATACCGGCTAAGGATGTGTATATGGAAACAGTGGAAGACGGTAGGAAGAAGGTACAAAGCGCTCAGGCAGTTAGGGATGGAGAAAGAAACAGCATGGAAATGGGCGAACAGCCGAAAAGGATATGCACGTGTGGCATCTTCACCGATACTGACGTACACGGTCACGAATAAGAGACTAGCAAAAAGAGGTCTGGCATCAATGACAGACCTATATCAGAAAATCAATAAAACATGTTTAGCATAGATTTGAACCGCCGTATACGGTCCCGTATGTACGGTGGTGTGAGAGGGGCTAGTGATTAGTCTCTACTCGATCATCGGATGAGAAGAAGCTCCGTCGGTCCGATTTTTCGATTTTCAAAGAAATTTGTGAAAATTCGCATATATTTGATATTTCTCTGATGTTTCTTTTTGAAAATTGTTTTATAATAAGATTCGTTGTAAAGCGAGGGATTTGATTATGTTTATGAGATTGCTGGAACGTATGGGATATACGAAGGAGGAAGCCAGCTGGATCCTCTATGACGTGGGAAACTCCGCACAGGTGCTCACCACCTGCACGGTGATCTTTCCACTGCTGATCGCCTACATCACACCGGGCGATTCCAGCGTGTATGTCGGCTGGGCCAATACGGTCTATGGGGTGCTGCTGGCGGTGATGTCACCGATCCTGGGAACGGTGGCGGACTACAAGGGGATGAAGATGAAGCTGTTTCGCTTCTTCCTCTATATCGGTATCGTCGGTGGTTTTGCGCTGGCCCTGCCGTTCATCGATTATCGGATGGCGCTGGTCATCTTCGTCATCGCCATGGTGGGCTACAATGGCTCCATCATTTTCTATGATGCGTTCATCGTCGATGTCTGTGAGGACGATGAGCGGGTGGACAAGGTGTCGGCGGCCGGCTATGCCTGGGGCTACATCGGTTCTACTCTGCCGTTTCTGATCTTTGTGATCCCGTTTGCGATCGTCACGCTGGTAGGGGATGTGCAGATCGGTCCGTTCCTGCTCACGTATCGCTGGGGCTGCGGTCTGACGATGGCAATGGCGGTCCTCTGGTGGCTGATCTATTCCCGTCCGATACTGAAAAACGTGCGGCAGCGACAGTATCATGAGCCGGTGCAGCATGTAGTGAAAGAGTCGTTTCGCCGTCTGTGGAACACCTTTCGCAACGTGCGCCGCAACCGCAACATCTTCCTGTTCTGTCTGTCATATTTCTTTTACATCGACTGTGTGAACACGGTCATCAAGATGGCGGTCTCGCTGGCGACGGAGATGGGGGTCAGCGATGTCATGAGCCTGGTGCTCGTCATCGTCATCAACCTGTTCTGTTTCCCGTGCGCCATCTGGTTTGGCAAGCTCGTCAAGCGCTTTGGTTCCAAGCCGATGCTGATAGTGAGCATCCTCGGTTATGTCGGCATCATCATCTGCGGTTCCCTGATTCCGGTCAACGTCAACTTCATCTGGGTGGTCGGTATCCTCATCGGCATGTTCCAGGGCGGCATCCAGGCGACCTCCCGTTCCTATTTCACCCGTCTGATCCCGGATAAGGAAGACAGCAACGAGTATTTTGGCTTCTTCTCGGTGTTCTCCAAGTTCTCTTCGATCCTGGGGCCGATGATCATTTCTTTGATCATCATGATCACCGGACAGACCAACATCGGCATCCTGGGGCTGATCCCGATGATGATCGTCGGCGGTGCCCTGCTGCTGTTGGTAAAAGATGCAGATTGACCGTGCATGTGCACGGTTTTCTTTTTGCCGATTGTTTCGCTGTGGGTACGGGAATGATGTATAATGAAGATACAAGGAAAAGGAGAACGCATATGAAATTAGAAAATGAACGCTATGTGGCCACGTTTACGGAACAGGGAGGAGAGATCACGTCCTTTCTGGACAAGCAGACCGGGATCCAGTACATGTATCAGGGCGATACGCCTTACTGGGGCGGAAAGAACCCGACGCTGTTTCCGATGGTCGGCAGCACCTATACCAAGGATTATGTGATCGACGGCAAGACCTATGCGATGAAGAATCACGGTCTGATCCGTTACATGACGCTGACGGCGGTCGAAGGGAAGGACGATGAGATCGTCTTTGCGCTGGACAGCAGCGAGGAGACCCGTCGCCAGTACCCGTTTGATTTCCGTTACGAGATCCATTATACGCTGGAGGGCAACCGTCTGAACATCCGTTATGTCATCACCAACACCGGAGAGAAGGAGATGCCCTTCAGCTTTGGTCTGCACCCGGGCTTCTTATGTCCGCTGTGCGAAGGGGAACGCTTTGAGGACTACAAGGTCACCTTCGACAATCCGGAAACACTGAGACAGATCATCGTCGATCCGCAGGGAAAACGACCTTATGAAGAGGAAGAGGTGCGCCTGCAGCACATCGACCTGGACTATGCGCTGTTTGAAAAGCATCCGACCCTCATCTACAAAGGGATGAAGAGCGCCTGTGCGACCTTGTCCGGTCCAAAGGGTCATGGTGTGCGCATCTCGTTGACCGGTTTCCCGCTGTTTGCCATCTGGACGCCGAAGGCACGGGCACCGTTCGTATGTCTGGAACCGTGGTTCGGACATGGGGACTTCTCACCGGTGGAAGAAGACTTCTATCACCGTGAGGGAACGATGATCCTCTCCGGCGGAAAGAGCTTTACCTGTGCGTATACGATCGAACTGCTGTAAGCCGTATTTTTTGAAAACGAAGAAAAAACGCTGCCGTGTTTCCACGGCTGTGCTATAATAAGAAAAGAGAGGGAAATAGGAGGAATTATCACATGGAAGTAATTATTGTGAAGGACTATGACGCAGTCAGCCAAAAAGCGTTCGAGGTCATGAAGGAAGTCGTGACCGGAAAGAAAGAGCCGGTGCTCGGTCTGGCTACCGGGTCCAGCCCGATCGGTCTGTACAAGAACATGATCAAGGATCACAAAGAAAACGGTACGAGCTATGCGGATGTACGCACGTTCAACCTGGACGAGTATGTCGGCATTCCGCGTGATCACGAGCAGTCCTACTGGACGTTCATGCATGAAAACCTGTTCTCCGGCATCGACGTCAAAGAAGAGAACGTGCATGTGCCTTACGGAGATACCAAGGCGGACTGCGAAGCGTATGAGAAAGCGATGGAGGATGTCAGCGTGGATATCCAGGTGCTGGGCATCGGCGCAAACGGTCACATCGGTTTCAATGAGCCGGGCACACCGTTCGATGAGGAGACCCACATCGTAACGCTGACGGAAAAGACCCGTCAGGACAACGCTCGTTTCTTTGAGGGCGACATCAACAAGGTGCCGACGCACGCCATCACGATGGGCATCGCGACGATCATGAAGGCGAAGAAGATCCTGATGGTCGCTACCGGTGAAAACAAGGCCGATGCGATCAAGGCGATGGTCGAGGGTGAGATCTCCACGGACTGCCCGGCATCGGTACTGCAGAACCACAAGGATGTCGTCGTCATCGTTGACGAGGCAGCCGCTTCCAAGCTGTCGAAGTAAGCGACGCACATACGGTCATAATTTCACTTTCGGGTGGAGTTATGACTTTTTTTATGGTATAAATGATACGAGGGATCAGATATGAACAAAAAACGCAGAAAAAACTGGATCTATAACATCGCCATCGTCTTTTTCCTGGGCATCATGGTATTCTCCCTGTGGAATCTGGTGCCGCTGCTCATGCAGGAGCATGCGGACAATGAGACCCAGAAGGAAATGGAACAGATGGTGGAGAAGGTGGAAGAGGAAACGCAGATCGTCACGCTCGATCCGGACTGGGAAGCCTTGCAGGCAGCCAATCCGCAGATCATCGGTTGGATCTATGTGCCGGATACCGTCATCAACTATCCGATCGTACAGGGAAGCGACAATGACTATTACCTGGATCACTCCTCTCTGGGCGAGGCCAACACGATCGGTTCGATCTTTCTGGATGCGAACGCTTCCGCGGATCTTTCCGATTTTCACTCGATCATCTACGGACACAGCGTGCTCAACAGCTCGGCGATGCTGACGCAGGTGGCACAGTTTGCGGATGCGGATTTCTTTGAGGCGCACCCGTATCTCTACATCCTGACACCGCAGCAGACGTATCGCTGTGACATCCTGGCGCTGACCAAGACGACCTCGGATTCCGCTCTGTATCAGACGTGGTTTGGCGATGATGCGCAGCGGGAGAGCTATCTGCAGCTGATCTATTCACAGGCGCTGCACAGCAGGGAAGTGGAGGATCTGCAGACACAGGATTCGATCGTCATGCTGAGCACCTGTGATCTGGATTACGGACTGGACTCCGAATACCGCATCCTGCTGCATGCACGGCTGGTGCCATGGGAAGGAACGATCACCTACGAGCAGTGAACAAGACCGGAAAGCCGGTCTTTTTTATGTGCGGTCATGAAGCGGTGCGGCATCTTCATATACTGAAGCGAAGGTGATGGAGATGTGGACGCGCAGGTGCCGTCTGCTCACGCTGGAGGTGCTGGCATTAGTGATCATCGGCATCGTGATGATCGCCAGCAGCTCCCGCGTATGGGCAGCCTATAAATTTGATGATCCGCTGTACTACGCATGGCGGCAGGGGATGTTTGCCCTGTTTGGCTTTGGGGCGATGTTTCTGTGTTCCCGCATTCCGATCAAACGGTTGCAGCGACATGCCAGATCTTTGTTCTGGATCAGCGTCGTCACGCTGGTGCTGGTGCTCATCCCCGGCATCGGCGTCTTGCGCAACGGCAGCCGCAGCTGGTTTGGGGTCGGCAGCTTCCTGATCCAGCCCAGCGAGTTTTTCAAGCTGGCGATCATCCTCTATGTTTCGGATTTTCTGTCCAGGCGTTATCGGATCAAGCGCTTTCGCAGGGATCTGCTGCTGCCGTTTCTGTGGCTCGGCATCGGCTTTGGGCTGATCCTGCTGCAGCCGGATTTCGGCAGCGGCATCGTCATGGCGTGCGCGGTCGTCGTCATCATCCTCGCAGCGGATGCGCCGCTCAGCTATTTCTTCCGTCTGGGTGCGCTGGCGCTGGCGGCCTTGAGCGCTCTGATCGTCTCGGCCCCTTACCGCATGGCGCGGATCGTCTCTTTCCTCGATCCCTGGCAGGATCCGCTGGGCAGTGGATTTCAGATCATTCAGTCGCTGTTTGCGATCGCGCCCGGCGGGATCCTGGGGGTCGGCTTTGACCGCTCCATGCAGAAGCACTTTTATCTGCCGGAGCCACAGACGGATTTCATCTTTGCGATCATAGCGGAAGAGATGGGCTTCATCGGCTGTCTGGGCCTGATCGCTCTGTTTCTGGCGCTGATCTATCAGGGGGTGAAGATCGCGCTGGCACAGAGCGACAGCTTTCTCTGCTATACGGCGATCGGCATCACGGCGCTGTTCGCCATTCAGGTGATGATCAATCTGGGGGTGGTGGTCGGACTGTTTCCGGTCACCGGCATCACGCTTCCGTTCATCTCTTATGGAGGAAGCTCGCTGGTGGTGATGATGGCGAGCATGGGGCTGCTGATCAGCATCGCCAACAGCGCGGCACAGGAGTGAGCGAAGGAAGGGGAGGCCTGCAGGCGCAGGACTCCATTTTCATGATTTGGGACTGGCAAACAAGGTGTTCTGTGGTATAATACGAGTGCGCTCTTGTTCAAAGAGCGTCAAAATGAGGAAAAGAATACGCAATCGATGAAAGATTGAATAGACTGGTATGAGGAGTGTCGCCTATGAGAATGATGATCGTTACCGGAGGGACCGGCGGGCATATCTATCCGGCCCTGGCTTTGGCGGATGCGGCAAAGCAGCGCTATGGTGAACAGGCACAGATCGCGTTTGTCGGCAATGATGACCGCATGGAGGCGAGCCTGATACCGGAAAAAGGCTATCCGTTTTATCCGCTACACACCAGCGGACTGGTCGGCGGCGTGCGCGGCAAGGTGAAGGCGGTGGCGCAGATGCTGGCCGCTTATCGGAAGGCAAAGGGCTATATCCATAGCTTTCGTCCGGATATCGTGATCGGTTTTGGCGGTTATGTCAGCGCACCGCTGATCCTGGCAGCCCACCATCTGGGCGTGGTGACGATGATCCATGAGCAGAATTCCATCGTCGGCAAGGCAAATCAGCTGGTGATGAAGCAGGTGGATGCGATCGTCTGCTGTTATGAACGCTGCCTTTCGCAGCTGGATGCCCAGAAGACGCGGCTGTTAGGAAATCCCCGGGCGAGCGTAGCGGCACAGGCCGCTTTTGACGAAGCTTATTTTCGTTCGCTGGGACTGGACCCGAAGCGCCGCACGATCCTGGTCGTGATGGGATCGCTCGGTTCCAGCTCGGTCAATGATCTCATGAAAGAAGCACTGCCGCAGGTGAAGGAGGACTGTCAGATCCTCTATGTCTGCGGACGAAACAACCCGATGGACCCGTCTGCTTTTCAGGGACAGCCGCACATTCATGTCGTGGACTATGTGGAGCAGCTGGCCATCCTTTCGCATATCGATCTGATCGTCTGCCGTGCAGGCGCGACGACGCTGGCGGAGATCACGGCGCTGGGGGTGCCGGCCATCCTGGTGCCGAGCCCTTATGTGGCACACAATCATCAGTTTTACAATGCCAGCGTGCTGGTGGAAGCGGATGCGGCAGTGATGATCGAAGAGGCAAACCTCAATGCGCAGACGTTGCATGAGGCCATCGCTTCCATCCTGCGCGATCCGATCCGCATGGAGCATATGCGTGTATGTGCCCGAAAGCTGGGCAAGCCGGACGCCTGCCGGGATATCCTGGACTGGTGTGAGCAATTAGAAGGTGGAATGAATAAATGAATCTGATCGAATATTTACAGCAATATGGGGATGTGCTGACGGATGAATCGCTGGCGAAGCATACGACCTTTCGCATCGGTGGACCGTGCGATTATTTCGTCTATCCTAAAAACATGCTTTGTTTCCTGCGGATCATGCAGGTGCTGAAGGAGCAGCAGGTGCCGTATCGGATCTTCGGCAAGGGCAGCAACCTTCTGTGCAGCGATGATGCCTTTCACGGCGTGATCCTCTGTCTGGACCGTTATCTGAATAACTTTTACTTTGAAGCGGATGGAACGCTGGTAGCGGAGGCCGGATGTTCGATCATCCTGCTGGCGCAGGAAGCGATGCGCCGTTCGCTCAGCGGGCTGGAGTTTGCCAGCGGCATTCCGGGCACGCTGGGCGGAGCGCTCTATATGAACGCCGGCGCCTACAAAAGCGAGATCGCATCCTTTGTCCGTCAGGTGCTCGTCTATCGGGAGGAACGCCTGGAATGGGTGGACAAAGAGGAGCTGGATTACGCATACCGGCATTCGGCCTTTCAGCGGCATCCGCATTGGAGCATTCTGGGCGCACGGCTGCAGCTGACGACGGGCGATCAGCGTGAGATCCGTGCACTGATGGATGCCCGGCGCACCCGTCGGCTGAGCTCACAGCCCCTGGATAAGCCAAATTGCGGCAGTGTGTTTCGCAACCCAAAGGATCATCCGGCATGGCAGCTGGTAGAGGAGATCGGCTATCGGGGAAAGACGATCGGCGGGGCGATGGTCAGCGACAAGCATGCGAATTTCATCGTTAATATCGGCGGCGCAAAGGCAAGTGAGGTGCATCAGCTCATTGAGGAGATCCAGGGAAAGGTCGCTGAACGCTATGGCATCGAGCTGATCACGGAAGTGGAGCGGTTTAATTGGAAGGGCTGAGCAAGGAAGAGCTCCTCTACGATGAACGTGCGGAACGCCTGCGTCAGATCCGGGCGCAGCGGCAGCGCAAGATGCGCAAGCGCCGGCACATCCGCAATTTCTTTCTGCTGGTGCTGCTGGCGGGCATCGTGCTTTATTTTGTCAGCGATCTTTCCAAGGTGCATTCCCTCAGCGTGAGCGGCAATTTCTTTTACAGCGATGAGGAGATCTATGCGCGTGCCGGGGTCAGCTATGAGACCCGATATTTGCTCAAGCCGGCATTTCTGATGGAAAGCGGCCTGCAAAACGATGAGCTCATCGATTCAGTGGAGATACAGAAAGATTTCAGCGGCGTCATCCACATTGAAGTGAAAGAAAAACTGATCGTCGGTTATCTGATCAAGGAAGACCGGTATTATCTGCTGACCAGTGAGGGAAATCAGGTCGAGGTGGACGAAGATCAGCAGGCATCTGCCCGACGTTTTCCGCTGCTGAGCGGCTTTGATGAGGATCAGCTCAGTGCACTGGCGGCGGCCTTTGATGCGGTGAAAGACCAGGTCGATATCGATGTGCTTTCCCGTATTTCAGAGATCCTGCCGTATCAGACCAGTTTCAATGAGAATATGATGCGCGTCGTCATGCGGGACGGTAATACGCTGTATGGCAGCTATGAGGCGGCCGGGGTCCTGCAGATCTATGAGAGCGTGCTTGCCAAGCTGCAGGGAAATAATGTCTGCCTGTACATGGATGAGGAAAACGGTGCGATGTCCAAGATCTCCTGCAGCGAATTCCAGGATGAGGATGCTTCCTCAAAGGAGAAATGAGCGGCAGACAAACGGCTTTTTCCTTTGGAACACGCGGGAATGATTGCATTTTGCATAGGTTTTATATATAATTAATCTGATATGGAGGAGGTAATCATATGTCAATCTCTAAGAGTACCGAATTTGGAAACATCAATATTTCTCTGGATGCCATCGCTTCGCTGGCAGGCGGTGTCGTGACGGAATGTTACGGGGTCGTCGGCATGGCCAGTCAGAAGTTTGTCAAGGACGGCATTGCGGAGCTGTTGAAGAAGGAGAATTACTCGAAGGGTGTCGTCGTCCGTCAGGAAGAAAACGGACTGGAGCTCGACCTATATATTATCGTCTCTCATGGTATCAAGATCAGTGAAGTGGTGCATGAGGCTCAGAAAAAAGTAAAATATATGTTGGAAAAGACGCTGGAACTGAAGTTCAACGCAATCAATGTCTATGTGCAGGGCGTCAAGGTTATGAAATAGGATGATGGATATGGAAACGATCAATGGAATATTGTTGAAACAGATGCTGGAGAGCGGAATGAACCACCTCTCCAACAAATCCGGCGAAATTGACGCGCTCAACGTGTTCCCGGTACCGGATGGCGATACGGGAACGAACATGTCGCTGACCTTCAGTGCCGGTGTCCGGGATGCGCTCAACGTGGCGAGCGACAGCGTCAGCGATATCATGAAGGTGCTCTCCAAGGGCCTGCTGATGGGGGCCCGCGGTAACTCCGGCGTGATTACCTCTCAGATCTTCCGCGGCATCTATCAAGGCGTGGAAGGACTGGATGTCGTCAACGGTGCACAGCTTGCCCGTGCGCTCGTGACCGGTTCACGCGTGGCGTATCGTGCGGTCATGCGTCCGGTGGAAGGGACGATCCTGACCGTCGTGCGTGAGGCGGCGGATTATACGTATGCGTATGCGATGGATCAGGAAGATGTCAGCTGTGAGGCGGTCATGGCGAAGATGCTCGAAGAGTCTAAGGCGTCGCTGGAGCGGACGCCGGAGCTGTTGCCGGTGCTGGCCGAGGTCGGTGTCGTCGACAGCGGTGGTTGTGGACTGTGCACGATCTTTGAAGGCTTTCTGTCGGCCATGCGCGGTGAGGTGATCCAACCGCAGGCCGTTGAGAAACGCGGCGAAACCGCCGGTGCGGCGATGGAGAGCGAAGAATTTGGTTTCTGCACCGAGTTCATCATCCGTCTTTCGGCCCACGGTGCCCGTAATTTTGATGAGAACAGCATGCGGGAGGAACTGGCAACCATCGGCAATTCGATCGTGTGCGTCCGAGATGATGATATCGTCAAGGTCCACGTGCATACCATGGAACCGGCCAAGGCCGTACGCATGGGAAGACGGCACGGATCCTTTATCAAGCTGAAGGCCGAGAACATGCAGGAACAGCATGACAATCTGATCGATGATGCGGCCATGGAGGCGGCAGCGGCATCCACTGTAGCTCCGAAGGCAGAGCGCAAACCGTATGCGATCATTACGGTCGCTGCCGGAGAAGGGCTCAAGGCAATGTTCCAGGAGCTGCGCTGTGATCATGTGATCAACGGCGGACAGACGATGAACCCGTCTACGGAAGACTTCGTGGAGGCCATCGGCAAGGTGAATGCGGATCATGTCTTCATCCTGCCAAACAACTCCAACATCGTCATGGCTGCACAGCAGGCGGCTACCGTCTGTGAAGAGGAAGATGTGCATGTGATCCCGAGCAAGAGCATCCCGCAGGGCCTGTGTGCCTGCATCATGTTCAATCCGGATGTGGATGTGGAGAGCAATCTGGCCGAGATGAACGAAGCGATCGCGAACGTCAAGAGCGGTCAGGTGACATATGCCATCAAGGATACGACCTATGAGGGGCTTGCCATCAAGGCGGGACAGTTCATGGGCATCCGGGAGAAGGACATCGTCGTCTCCGTGGAGGACAAGGTCGAAGCGGCCTGCCGACTGGCCGATGCGATGGTCGATGCGGACAGCGAGATCGTCACTTTGATCTATGGCGAAGGCACCAGCGAGGAAGAAGCGATGCGCGTGGCAGCGCACATCGAAGAAACGAGCGATGTGGAGGTCGAGGTCAACAACGGCGGACAGCCGGTCTACTCGTTCATCCTCAGCGTGGAATAAAAGAAAACCAAGATTGCCCTTGTTTTTCAAAATAGGGGATGCTATACGTTATCTGTAAGGATAGTTACTGAATTATTCAGACATTCAAGCTAAACCTGCATGAGAATTCCGTTTGGGATTTTTGTGCAGGTTTTTCTTTGGAAAGGAGGGACGTATGAAGATTCATAAGATCCTCAACAACAATGTCGTTGTTGTGATGGATGCGGCCTGTGCGGGGCACTGGGCTCTTTGCCTTTTGCACAGGAGATCCACATGCTGGAAACGGTCAACCATCTTTGTTTTGAAGAGGAGACACAGTGGCTGTGGGATCGTCGAACCGAT
>DWYK01000223.1 GCA_019118705.1 Candidatus Merdibacter merdigallinarum
TGGAAAGAAATCACTGAAAGAAGTCAAAGACAAGATCTACGAGCTGGGTCTTAGCTTTAAATCTTACGAATAAGGCTGAAGGAGGTTAACTACCAAATGTGGAATCGTAAATTAGGACGTACTGCCGATCATCGTAAAGCGCTGTTTCGCAACATGGTCACTTCTCTGATCGAGGCAGAACAGATAGAGACAACAGAAATGAAGGCGAAAGAGCTGAGCAGCGTAATGGATGAACTGGTTACGCTCGCTAAGCGCGGCGATCTGCATGCACGCCGTCAGGCGGCTGCTTACGTTCGCAACGTCGTTGTAGACGAAGAGAGCGGACAGACTGCACTGCAGAAGCTGTTCAACGAGATCGGTCCGAAGTATGCAGACCGTAAGGGCGGTTACACGCGCGTCATCAAGACACGTATCCGTCGCGGCGATGCTGCTCCGATGGCGATCGTTGAATTCGTTAAGTAATTATACGGATCACGCAGAAAGGACACGACAGGTGTCCTTTTTTGTCGTCAGGCAATAAAATGGAGAAAGAGCACGATGGCAGGGCAGAAAGAAACAGGTGCATATATGATCGCTGCGATCGTCAGCGCTCCAAAGCAGATGCAGATCCCTCAAACAGAGGATATGCTGTAACGGATGTCCTTTGGTTGGTCGGCATCGATCCATTGGCGCATGAAGAAGGAATGTGCTATACTGGTGGAAAAGGAAACGAAGGATGGAGTGAGCAGATTGGAACTGATAACAGAGATGGAACGATACGCCAGGGAACATCACGTACCGATCATGGAGAAAGAGGGCATTGAGTTTCTGCTGGCATTCATTCAGGAGCATCGTTGTCGCCGTATCCTGGAGATCGGCAGTGCCATCGGTTATTCCGCCATCCGCATGGCACTTGTCGATGAAGCGATCGAGGTCGATACGATCGAGCGGGACGAAGAACGTTATCAGATCGCCGTGGAGAACATTCAACGGTCCGGTCTGGCAGATCGGGTGCATATTCAGCTGGCAGATGCACTGGAGGCAACCGTGGAGGGGACGTATGACTTCCTGTTCATCGATGCGGCAAAAGCGCAGTACATCCGCTTCTTTGAACGATATACGCCGCATCTGGTCATTGGCGGCTACGTGCTGAGCGATAACCTGGGCTTTCATGGAATGGTTGATGGTGACGTGATCCCGCAAAGCCGTTCCGTCCGGGCGCTGGTGCGCAAGATCCGGAAGTACAATGATTATCTGAAGGCACATCCGGATTATGAGACGACCTTTTATTCCATCGGAGATGGGATCGCCGTTTCCAAAAAAAGATAAATCACACGAATTATTAAACAGAAGTGTGTTACAATAAGATTAACGATGAGGAGGTCATACTTATGAAGTTATCAAGACTGATTCCGGCAATCGCTGCGGTCGGCGGCGCTGTTGCGCTTGCGGTATATAAGCTGCAGAAGGACAAAAAGGAGATCATAAAGCTGGACGAAGGATTGCTGCTGGATGAGGAAGGAGAATCCTTTGACGATATGCACATCGATGAGGTGAACACATCCGATGCGGCAGATGTCGATGTCGAGATTCCGGCATTCAAAGAGGAGGAAGCGAATGCACAGCCCCCCTTTGTGATGGATGACGAAACAAAGGAAAAGATCCGAAAGAACGTAGAAGATGCGATCACCGCATTAAGTGCCGTCGGCGATGTACACGGAGCGGAACGTCCGATCGAACACCAGATGTCATTCCCGAATGAAGAGGCGCTGGCAAGCTTCAAGGATACGATCATCAAACGTGGCTATGTCGTGACCAAGGGCGAAGATCCGAAGGTCGCGGTCGTCATGCATATCGCACCGATCGATGCGGATATCATGCTGCAGCACGTCTTGTATCTCTATGAAGAGACCAAGAAAAACAATGGAACCTATGAGGGATGGCACTGCGATCCGGTCTATTAAAAACAACAGATGAAAAAACGGGTATCTGATACAACAGATGCCCTTTTCTTATTTGTTTTCCGCACCTTCGTGTTGTATAATAAAACAGTTAAATCGTTCACACAGTCGAATTGTTGAGGTGATCCATGTGAAGAAGATTGAAGTCGAGCATTTGACCTTTTCCTATGATGGAGAACAGGATGTATTAAAAGATGTCAGCTTCCAGATCGAAGAAGGCAGCTACACGACGATCGTCGGGCATAACGGTTCCGGAAAATCAACGATCGCCAAACTGCTGATCGGACTTATGGAGGCGAAGAGCGGAACGATCACCGTGGATGGGATCAAGCTCACCGAAAAGAGCGTCTATGAGATCCGTGATAAGATCGGAATCGTGTTTCAGAATCCCGACAATCAGTTCATCGGCGCAACGGTGGCGGATGACATCGCTTTTGGTCTGGAAAACCACCAGGTGCCACAGGAACAGATGCAGACGATCATCGAGCGCTTTGCGCAGCAGGTCAACATGAGCAAATACCTCAACAGTGAGCCGACAAAGCTATCCGGTGGGCAGAAACAGCGGGTGGCCATCGCCAGCGTGCTCGCGATCGCTCCGCAGATCCTCATCTTTGATGAATCGACCAGCATGCTGGATCCACAGGGAAAGGCGGAAATCAATGGTCTGATCCGTCAGATCCACCAGGCAAGCGGGATGACGATCGTATCGATCACACACGATATCGAGGAGATGGCAAACAGTGACCATGTCATCGTCATGAGCGAGGGACAGGTCGTGATGGATGGAACACCGGAGATGATCCTGAAACGGGAACAGGAGCTGGTGGAACTACAGCTGGATGTGCCGTTCACACTGAAGTTCATACGGGAGATGGAACAGAACGGCATCTCTCTGAAGGATGAGATCAAGATGGAAAAGGTGGTGGAAGAACTATGTCGATTGCGTTTCGGGGCGTAGCCCATACATACAACAGCGGGACGCCGTTTTCCTATGCGGCGTTGAAGAATGTCGATCTGACTCTGGAAGAGGGGAAGATCACAGCCATCATCGGTGAGACCGGGAGCGGAAAATCGACGCTCGTCCAGCATCTGAACGCGCTGTTGCTGCCGACACAGGGAGAACTGGAGGTCTGCGGCAAGCGGATCAGCGCAAAGGAAAAACCAAAAAACCTGAAGGAGCTGAGAAAAAATGTCGGCCTGGTCTTCCAGTTTCCGGAATATCAGCTCTTTGAGGAATCAGTGGAGAAGGATATCGCTTTTGGACCGAAGAATTTCGGTGCCAGCAGTGAAGAAGCCAGTGCCATCGCAAAACGCATACTGCCATACGTCGGTTTGGGAGAGGAGTATCTGCAGCGTTCACCTTTTGAACTTTCCGGCGGACAGAAGCGACGGGTCGCCATTGCCGGTATCCTGGCGATGGATCCCAACGTCCTCGTTCTGGATGAACCGACGGCCGGTCTGGATCCACAGGGAGCCAGAGAGATGATGGAGCTCTTTGTGCGCATGAACCGGGAGTTTCATAAGACCGTGCTGCTGGTCACACATGATATGGAACATGTCCTTCGTTATTGTGACGATGTCGTCGTCGTAAAGGACGGCAGCATCTGCACACATCAGAGCGTGACAGACTTTTTCAGAGATCCTTCCATCTTGAAGGAACTGCGGATCACACCGCCGGCTGTCATTCGTCTGCGGGAAGCACTGAATGCGCGCGGATTTTCTCTGGCGGATGATCTGCTCAGCATAGAGGCGCTGGCAGCGGCCGTCGCAAGTGAGGTGAAGGGTCATGAATAACATTGCACTGGGGCAGTACCTGCCGCTGAATTCGATCGTTCATCGTATGGATCCGCGGGCGAAGATCGCCGCGATGCTGATCGTGATGATCGCCATCTTCATTCCGGCCGGATACAGCGGCTATGCCGTTTTGGGAATCGTCGTCTGTGCGGTCGCCGTCCTGGCACGTCTCCGCTTATCTTTTGTCTGGCGAGCCATGCGGCCGATGCTGTTCATGCTGGTCTTCTTGCTGATCGTCAATCTGCTGGTCATCCACGAAGGCTATGTCCTGTTTTCCATCGGCAGCTTTCGCGTGTACAGCGGTGCGGTTTCACAGACACTGTACATCGTTATCCGTCTGGCGTTGATGGTCACGATCACGACGATCCTGACAGCGACGACCAAGCCACTGGATCTGACGCTGGGCATTGAAGATCTGCTCAAACCGTTTCAGAAGATCGGACTGCCGGCACATGAGATCGCGATGATGATCTCGATCGCACTTCGTTTCATTCCGACGCTCATCGAGGAAACACAGCGCATCATGAAGGCACAGGCATCCCGAGGCGTCGATCTGGAAAACGGATCGATCAAGGAAAAGGTCGTGGCGATCCTGTCACTTCTGGTGCCGCTGCTGGTCTCTGCCTGGGATCGCGCCGTGCAGCTGGCCGATGCGATGGAGGCCCGGGGCTATGTGCCGGGCAAACCGCGAACGCGTTATAAGAAACTGAAGATGCAGAACTATGATTTTGCCCTGCTGTTTGGCGGTGTGCTGCTGCTGACGATGATGATCGCCATGGGAGCACTGGGATGCGCATAAAGATGACGCTGGCCTATGATGGCAGCGGTTATGCCGGATGGCAGCGTCAAAACAACGCATTGGGCATCGAAACGATCGTCCGTGAAGCACTGGAACGTCTGCACCATCATCCGGTCGAGGTGACAGCGAGCGGAAGAACGGATGGCGGTGTACATGCACTGGCACAGGTCATCCACTTTGACAGTGAGATCACGATGGGGAACGAGCACTGGGTCAGGGCGATGAACGCGCTGTTGCCGCTCGATATCCGGGTGCAGGATGCACAGCCTGCAGAGGATACGTTCCATGCCCGTTTTGACGCCGTGCGCAAGCGCTATGACTATCTGGTCAGCTATGCGGACAACGATCCGTTTGCCTACAAGTATCATGCGCTCTATCACGGGCGGCTGGATGCCGCACGCATGCAGCGCTGTGGGGATGTCCTGATCGGCACGCATGATTTTACCAGCTTTACGTCTGCCCGCATCGATCCGCGCAAATCACGGGTGCGTACCTTGTATTGCTGCAAGGTGATCGAAGAGGCGAATGGTGTCCGTTTCCAGCTGGAAGGGAACAGCTTTCTGCGCTATATGGTGCGGATGATCGTCGGTACGTTGATCGAGGCCGGCAGGGGCCGTCTGGATGAGGCGGATGTGAAAGCGATCCTGGAGGCAAAAGACAAACACGCCTGTCGATACAAGGCCGTAGCGAACGGTCTGTACCTGGTGAAGGTCTGGTATGGGGAAAGTGAGGAAGACAGATGAAAAAGACGAATTATCACACGCATACGAAACGGTGTATGCACGCCTGCGGCAGTGATGAGGAATATGTCCTTGCCGCTTTGCAAAACGGCTATGAAACACTGGGCTTTTCGGATCACACCCCATGGAATTATAAGACGGATTTTGTCGCTCACATGCGGATGCGCCTGGATCAGGCACAGGGGTACCTGGACAGTGTCGCTGCACTGAAGGAGAAATATCAGGGAAAGATCGAGATCCTCTGTGGATTTGAATGCGAATATTTCCCGGGATATATGGACTGGCTGCTGGATTATCTGATCGAGCATGAAGTGGATTATATCATCTTCGGGCATCATTATTATCGCACGGATGAGAATCGCGATCAGGGAGATCGCATCTATTTCGGCGGGATACGAGACCATGCGTCGCTGCAGCTGTATGTGGAAGATGCGGTGAGCGCGATGAAAACCGGCATGTATTCGTATTTCTGCCACCCGGAACTGTTCATGCGCGGAATCAAGTGTGTGGATGAAACGGTGAGGGAAGCCTATTATACGCTGTGTCGCTGTGCAAAGGAATGTGGGATGCCGCTGGAGTATAATCTGGCCGGTGCTGCCTATAATCATTCCATGCATCAGGAGGCGTATCCGCATCACGCGTTCTGGGAGGTGGCTGCCGAGGTGGGAAATACGGCCATCATCGGTGTGGATGCACACGATCCGCGGGCATTGATGAGCGATGATCTGCGGGAGGAAGGATTGCGCTTTTTGCGCTCGCTGGGCATGACGATCACCGATGAACTGCCGCGGGTGGACTTCCGTGCGCTCAGGGAAACAAAAGATCGTAAAAATATGCGATAAACATTGACTTTTTCGCATTTGAAAGCTAAAATAGAATCTGCCGTAATGGCGTAATCTCTCTTTTATTGAGACCCGGTACAATCTCAAACACAAGGAGGAAAGAACAATGCGTCAAACTACAATGACGAAGCCTGCAGAGGTCACACGCACTTGGTATGTCGTGGACGGTGCAGGAAAGACTTTAGGTCGTCTGGCTACGGAAGTAGCAGCTGTATTAAGAGGAAAGCACAAACCGACTTATACACCAAACGTAGACTGCGGTGATTATGTGATCGTGATCAACGCGGACAAGATCGAGATGACTGGAAACAAATTGGATGGCGAGAAATACTACAACCACTCAGGTTATGCCGGAGGTCTGCGTGTGCGCAGCGCTCGTGTCATGAAAGAAAAGTACACGATCGAATGGGTAGAGCGTGCGATCCATGGTATGCTTCCGCATACGAAGCTGGGCAATGTACAGCGCAAGCATCTGTTTGTTTACAAGGGTGCTGAGCATCCGCATGCAGCTCAGAAGCCAGTAGAACTGGTAATCAAAGGATAGGAGGATAAGAGATGGCAACTAAGAAGAATACAGTAACTTACCTTGGCACAGGCCGTCGTAAGACAAGCGTTGCTCGTGTCTTTATGACTCCTGGAAAGGGTAACATCGTCGTAAACGGAAAGACGCTGGAAGAGTACCTGCCGCTGGAAACACTGCGCATGGTCGTTCGTTCACCGTTGGAACTGACAGAGACCCTGGATCAGTTTGATATCAAGATCAATGTATACGGTGGTGGATACACCGGTCAGGCTGGCGCAATGCGTCACGGTATCACGCGTGCCCTGATGGAGGCAAGTGCGGATTACCGTCCGGCATTGAAGGCAGCAGGATTCGTTACGCGTGACCCGCGTGCGAAGGAGCGTAAGAAGTACGGTTTAAAAGCTGCACGTCGTGCGCCGCAGTTCTCAAAACGTTAATTTTTGGGAATACCCAGAACAATTCAAAGAAACTCAAATCAGCAAAAGCCTTTATTTATCGGCTAAAACTCGATTTGAGTTTTTTTGTATATTTTTAAATTAAAAACGGTAAGCGACAAGTAAGATACAAAAAAACTAACCATATTTCTCTATTTCTCTATGATGTGATAGATGAACAAAATCATCTTGTGTATCGAGATGTAGATGAAGATAAGGATATCGTATTTCATGATACAAAAAGTATTACTCTATCTGATTATCTCAGCAAACATCCTATTGTGAAAAATAAGCATGTAAATTAAATTATCTTGTAATAAAAAACTCCACATGAGATAATTT
>DWYK01000224.1 GCA_019118705.1 Candidatus Merdibacter merdigallinarum
GGGGAATCCATTATGAACGGACGGCGGTTATTGTCGATCATCAGCGTCCTGGCGCTGTCTGGATGCGCGACGGCGACCACGGAGAGCGTCAGGGAAGGGGCGGCAGATGCCTCTTATGAGGCATACCGTGAAACGATCGAACAGCTCGATCAGCTGAAAAGCTATCATGTCTTCACACAGTCATACGATCATGCCTATGCCGATGATTATGAGTACCTGGAAGAGTCTCAGACCGATGTCAGCGTCGGCGAAGAGAGCGATCAGGCACAGGAGACGACGAACATCTACTTCGTATATGAAGATGGGACAAAAGAGGATGTGACCTGCAATGCGACGGAGCTGGAGGACAGCGACCAGAGCGAAGGGTGTCAGATGGTGCATACGTTTGCGGATGGCAGCGTCGTACACAGTGACGGCTACGAGATGGACGCAGAGAAACGCATGTCGCAGCAGTACTTCCTGATCATGGAAAACCTGGAGGATGCCACCTATACGAAAGACGGCGACAAGTGGACGATCACCGGTTCATCCGATGCCGGCAATACGTATGTGGCGACCCTCACGGTGGATGCCGACGGGTTGCCGCAGACATTTACCTATGCGTATGAGGATCTGGGGATCTCCATGACCCGTACCATCTCCGATGTGCGATACGGATGAGCGAAGATGACAAAAAGCAGGCGGTGCCTGCTTTTTGTGTGGATCAGAGAAACTAGTCATCCAGATCATCGATGAGCGCGCTGGATTTCGCATATGCGGTCGAACGCGCTTCAAAGAAATCCGTCTTGATCAGGTTGGCGTTGGAATAGACGCTGACCCACTGCATCGACTGCGGTTCTTCCCGGTTGTCTTCAAACAGGTCGCCCAGCTGCAGATCCCGGGCGCGTTTGTTGCCGAGATAGCGGATGTAATCCACCACCATGTCGATGTTGAGTCCCTCGATGTCACTGCCGATGACATGACGGGCCCAGCGGCATTCCTCCTCCACGCCGGTGCGCAGCATGTCCGTATAGATCTTCTGATACGAAGGGGCAAAGAGCTGCGGTTCCTCTTTCTGCAGTTCTCTGAGGATGTTGTGAAAGAGCCACAGGTGGGTGTTTTCATCGCGGTTGATGTAGCGGATCTCACTGGCCGATCCCGGCATCTTTCCCATCCTGCCCAGGTTGTAGAAGAACATGAAGCCGCTGTAAAAATAGATGCCTTCCAGGATGTAGTTTGCCATCATCATCCGGACGAGATGGAAGGCATCCCTGTTTTCCTGAAATGCGTTGTACTGGTCGCCGATGAATCGGTTGCGTTCCAGCAACAGGGGATCGTTCTTCCACTGATAGAGGATGTCGTTGCGTTCCTGCGGCTCACAGATCGTATCCAGCATGTAGCTGTAGCTCTGGGAGTGCAGCGCCTCCTGAAACGCCTGGATCGTCAGACAGAGATTGACCTCGTTGGCGGTGATGTAGGCGGAGACGTTGGGAAGGTTGGCCGTCTGCAGGGAATCGAGGAAGACCAGGAAGGAGAGGATCTTGTCGTAGGCGGTCTTCTCCGCCTTGCTTAAGCGTCGATAGTCCTTGACGTCCTGGTTGAGGTTGATCTCCTCCGGCACCCAGAAGTTGTTCATCGCCTGTCGGTACCAGTCGGATACCCAGGGATATTTCATATTGTTGAAATCGTTGAGGTTGGTCGTATTGCCGTTGATCATCCTTCGTTTCGTGACTTCGATATCGCCGTGTTCATTGAACAGAGCTTTCTTCTTTAACTGTTCCATGTCGCCTCCTTATGCGCTGCAGGACTCACATTCCTCGATCTCCAGCGATTTGCTGCGGACATAGTAGATGGTCTTGACGCCGTTTTCCCATGCCTGGATGTAGAGGTTCAGCAGTCCTTTGAACGTGAACTCATTGGTGATGTAGAGATTGATCGACTGTGCCTGATCGATGTGACGCTGGCGGATGCCGGCGGCACGGACGACCCAGGACTGATCGATCAGATGGGCATTCTTATACAGCCAGAATGTCTGCGGGCTGAGATCCGGTGCGACCCGGGTGATCATCATGCCCTTTTTTTCTTCCATGAAGAATTTGTTCATGATCGGATCGACGGCTGCGCTCGTGCCGGCGATGATCGATGTGGAGCTGGTCGGAGCGATGGCGAGCAGGTAGGCGTTGCGCAGTCCGTATGTGTGGATCTCATCGGCCAGCTGTTGCCATTCCTCGCTTTCATAGCCGCGCAGACGGAAGTAGTCCCCGTTGTCATAGTCACTGCCCGCAAAAAAGCGATAGCGCCCTTTTTCCTTTGCCAGGGCACAGGACGCCTGCAGCGCATGATAGTTGATGCGTTCGTAGAGACGATCGACTGCCTGCAGATGTTCTTCGCTCTCAAAAGCGATGCCGTGTCGGACCAGCCAGTGATGATAGCCGCTGGTGCCCAGACCGATGGCGCGGCAGCGCTGATTGGTGATCTTCGCATAGGGAATCGGATAAAAATTGTGGTCGATCACGTTGTCCAGCGCACGTACGGTGATGTCGATCACCTGACGCAACTGTTTCTCATCTTCCGTATCGATGTTGGGCAGGATGAGCGATGCGAGGTTGCAGACGACGAAGTCGCCGGCCTTGTGCCGTTCGATGACGATGGCCTCTCCGTCGATCTCGATCGTTTCGCTTTCCAGCTCTTCCATGGCGGACATGTTCTGTGCGATCTCCGTGCAGAGGTTGCTGCAGTAGATGATGCCGGCATGTTTGTTGGGATTCATGCGGTTGACATGGTCCCGGTTGAAAGCGAACGGCGTTCCGGTCTCCACCGCAGATTTGATGATCAGGCGGATGACCTCCTTGATCGGCAGCACACGCTTGCGGATCCGTTCGTCCTGTACGCAGTCCAGGTAGCGTTTCTCCCATTCTTCCCCATAGAAATCTTCCAGGCAGTACCCTTTGACCTGTTCGATCTCATGGGGACACATGAGATACCACGGCGCATTGAGGTTTTCCTTTGCCAGCTTGTAGAAGAGGTCGGGATAACAGATCGCCGGGAAGATGTCATGTGCCTTCATCCGCTCATCGCCGTTGTTGGTGCGCAGCTGCAGAAATTCCAAAAGATCGCGGTGCCATGCATCCAGGTAGACGGCAGCCGCACCGGAGCGCACGCCCAGCTGATCGACCGCGACCGCGGTGTCGTTGACCAGACGGATCCAGCGGATCACACCGCCGGCGGCTCCCTTATAACCGCGGATGTCGCTGCCGCTGGCACGCACCTTTCCAAAATACAGGCCCATGCCGCCGCCGAACTTGCTGACCTGGGCAAAGCTGTCGATGGATCTGTAGATGCCGGAGAGACTGTCCGGTACCGTATCGATGAAACAGGAGCTCATCTGATGGAACGGCTTGCGCGCATTGGACATGGTCGGTGTCGCCATCGTGACCTTCAGGGTGCTCAGCACGTCGTAGAGTTCTTTGGCTCGGCGGACCTTCTGTGTTTCCTCCATGGACAAATGCATGGCGATCCCCATGAACATCTCCTGTGTCTTTTCCAGCAAGCGATGCGCATGATCGCGGATGAGATAGCGCTGTGCGAGCAGATCGAGCCCACTGTACGTAAACAGCTGATCTCTGGACGGATCCAGGTATGCTTCCAGCTCTTCGATCTGCGCCCGGGTGTAGTGTTCCAGGATATAGGCTCCATAGAGACCTTCGTTTGTCAGATAGCGCAGCTTGTCATAAAAACAGTGAATGTCCAGCTGTTCCATGCGGGCATCGACACTCTGATCGATCTGCCAGCTCAGAAAACGGGCAGCGATGAACTCCCACTTCGGCGCCTCTCTGCTGACCAGCTCCACACAGGCGCGGATCAGCATCTGATAGGCATAGTCGCGGTCCATGTCTTCCTTGATCAGCGTGCGGTATTTGGCAAGCAGGGTCGGCAGGCTGTAAAGGGGATCGGGGAAATCCCGCCGGATCTGTTTGAAGAGCGGGATCAGCCGCACATCCTGTGCCAGCGCTGCCAGCTCTTCGATCGCATGGCGCAGCCTGGCGTGTTCCTCTCGATAGAGGATGTAGGCCTTTGCCTGTGGATAACAGCCGTGTGCCATCAGCTGTTTCTCGACCTGATCCTGTATGTATTCGACGCTGACGATCGCAGGCAGAGCGGTTTCCACCGCTGTCGTGATCGTCGTCAGAAGCGTCTCATCGATCGCCTCTCCCTGTGCGATGAACGCCTTGCGGATCGCCTGTTTGATCTTTTCCCGGCTGTATGCCTGTCGCGTCTTATCTCGTTTGATTACCTCCATAGTCATCTCCTCATCTGTATCGTTTTTTTCATCGTATCATGCCGGCCGCGATTTGATGAGCGATTTGCCCATGGAATTTTTCTTTTGGTCCATGGTGTAAAAATTTATGAGCATATCATTTGTGTAAGCGCTCACTTCTTGTTATGGTAGAACCATCAACGGACACATTCGATGTCCTGTGCAGTGAAATGGTCAAGGAGGAAAGCAATGAAATTCACTACAACCAAAGAGCAGGAAGACCTGCGCAAGAGAGTCCGCGAATTTGCGGAGAAGGAGATCAAGCCGATCGCCTTCCGACTGGATCAGGAGAATCAGTTCCCGCAGGAACAGATCCGCCGTTTCGGCGAACTGGGCCTCATGGGAATCCCGTTTCCGAAGGAATATGGCGGAATGGGCGGCGATGTGCTGAGCTATGCGATCGCGGTCGAGGAGCTCTCCCGTGTGGACGGCGGCACCGGTGTCATCTTATCCGCACATGTATCGCTGGGCAGCTGGCCGATCTTTGCATTTGGAACGGAGGAACAGAAGAAGAAATATCTGATTCCGCTGGCAAAAGGAGAAAAGATCGGTGCATTCGGACTGACGGAACCCAATGCGGGCAGCGATGCCGGCGGCACTGAGACGACGGCCGTGCTGGAGGGCGATCACTATGTGCTCAACGGCGGAAAGATCTTCATTACCAACGCACCGTATGCGGATACGTATGTCGTGTTCGCATCGACGGATCCACAGAGCGGCACCCGCGGGATCAGCGCCTTCATCGTGGAAAAGGGGATGAAGGGATTTACCTTTGGGACCCACTATGACAAGCTGGGCATCCGTTCCTCATCCACGGCAGAACTGATCTTCCAGGATGTGCGTGTACCGAAGGAAAATCTGCTGGGAAAGGAAGGACAGGGCTTTAAGATCGCGATGGCTACGCTGGACGGCGGACGCATCGGCATCGCGGCACAGGCGCTGGGCATCGCACAGGGGGCCTATGAGGAATCACTGACCTATGCGAAAGAGCGCGTGCAGTTTGGAAAACCGATCGCACAGCAGCAGTCCGTCAGCTTCAAGCTGGCCGAGATGGCGCTCAAGCTGCGCAACGCCCGTCTGCTCGTCTACAGTGCGGCAGAGCTGAAGGAGCATCATGAGCCGTATGGAAAGGAAGCGGCCATGGCCAAGCTGTATGCGTCCGAGGCCGGTCTGGAGATCGTCAACGATGCCGTACAGATCCATGGCGGCACCGGTTACCTCAAGGGCATGCCGGTGGAACGCGCCTACCGTGACATGAAGATCACGACGATCTATGAAGGAACCAATGAGATCCAGCGCGTGGTCATCGCATCGTCGATCATCGGCCGTCCGCCGAAAAAGAAGGCCGTGCGCCGGCAGGGAACCTCCATCACCGGAGAGCGCAAGAAGATGATCTTCAAGGGCGATGTCAAGGAAGCGGTGGCACAGCTGGTGGAAGCACTGAAGAAAGACGGTCATGATTTTACGGTCGGCATTCCGATCGATACGCCGATCAGTGAAGCCGAACGTGTCGTCAGCGTGGGCAAGGGCATCGGCGATCAGAAGAACATGAAGCTGATCGAAGAGCTGGCCCGTCAGGCCGGTGCGGCGATCGGATCGTCCCGTCCGGTGGCAGAGGAACTGCGCTATGTGCCGATCGAGCGCTATGTGGGCATGAGCGGACAGACCTTCCGCGGCAATCTCTACATCGCCTGCGGCATTTCCGGTGCCGGTCAGCATCTCAAGGGCATCAAGGAAGCGACGACGATCGTCGCCATCAATAATAACCCGAATGCCGCCATCTTCAAGAATGCGGATTATGGCATCGTCGGCAATCTGGAAGACGTGCTGCCGCTGTTGGCAAAAGCACTGAACTGCGGAGAGAAACAGCCGGCGCCGGCCATGAAGAAGATGAAACGTCCGTTCATCCTGAAGAGCGCGCCGGAGCACGCACGCTACATCTGCAACGGCTGCGGCTATGAATACGATCAGGATTTCGGCGATCCGGAAAATGAGATCGATCCGGGAACCGCGTTTGATCAGCTGCCGGAGGAGTGGATCTGTCCGGAATGCGGTGAAGACAAGAGCAGCTTCATCAAAGTCGAGTAATGGAGGAAAACAGCAATATGCATTGTGTAAGAAAAGTATGTGAAGACCTGTACTGGGTCGGAGGAAACGATCATCGTCTGGCATTGTTTGAAAACATCTTTCCACTGCCGAAAGGCGTATCGTACAATTCCTATCTGCTGATGGATGAAAAGACCGTTCTGTTTGATACGGTGGACTGGGACGTGTGCCGGCAGATGCTGGAGAACATCCGCCATGTGCTTCAGGATCGCCCGCTGGATTATCTGGTGGTCAACCACATGGAGCCGGATCACTGTGAGGGCATCGAAGAGCTGCTGCTGCGCTACCCCGATCTGCAGGTGATCAGCACGGAGAAATCCTTCCTGCTGATGCGGCAGTTCAACTATCCGATCGACGGTCGGACGATCGAGGTGAAGGAAGGTGACACGATGCGCTTTGGCCGGCACACGATCGCATTCGTGCAGGCACCGATGGTGCACTGGCCGGAGGTCATGGTCAGCTATGATACGACCAACGGCGTGCTGTTCAGCGCCGATGCGTTCGGCTCCTTTGGCGCACTGGATGGAAAGCTGTTCAATGATGAGGTGGACTTTGACCGTGACTGGCTGGATGAGGCGCGTCGTTACTACACGAACATCGTCGGCAAATACGGTGCGCATGTGCAGGCGATCATGGCAAAGGCGGCAGGGCTGGACATCCGATACATCTGTCCGCTGCATGGACCGGTATGGCGAAGCGACTTTGACTACCTCTTTGACAAATACCAGCGCTGGAGCACCTATACGCCGGAAACGGACGGCGTGGTGATCGTCTATGCGTCGATGTATGGCAATACGGAATCCGTGGCACAGACCCTGGCGGCCAAGCTGACGGAAAAGGGCGTGCGTCATGTCGCGGTCCGCGATGTGTCCAACACGCATTTCTCGGATCTGATCGCAGATGTGTTCCGTTACAGCCACATCATCTTTGCGTCCGTGACCTACAATCTGGGCATCTATCCGCTGATGCACAACCTGCTCATCGACATGAAGGCGCTGAACGTGCAGAAACGCATCTGCGGCATCATCGAAAACGGATCCTGGGCACCGAAGGCCGGATCGCTGATCCATACGTTCTTAGATGAAGAGATGAAGCAGATGAGCATCCTGAACACGGAGCTGACCGTCGTATCCTCCCTGCGTCCGGACAAGGAAGGCGAACTGGATGCGCTGGCGGAAGGCATCGTCGATACGATGGGCAAAGGAGCAGATGCATGAGCAAAGTGATCTCCCTGGAACAGGCAGTGTCCATGATTCCGGATGGAGCGACCGTCGGCATCGGTGGATTCATCGGCTGCGGACATCCGCAGGAGTTCTCGGTCGGCATCGAAGAGAGCTTTCTGAAGAGCGGCCATCCGCGGGATCTGACGATCATGTTCTCCGCCGGCATCGGTGATGGAACGGACAAGCTGGGCCTCAACAAGATCGGTCATGAAGGTCTGCTGAAGCGGATCATCGGCGGTCACTGGGGACTGATCCCGAAGCTGCAGAGGCTCGTATTTGAAAACAAGGTGGAAGGCTACAACCTGCCGCTGGGAACGATCTCGCTGATGTTCCGTGAGATCGCCGGACATCGCCCGGGCGTGATCACGAAGATCGGACTGAAGACGTTCGTCGATCCGCGCCTGGAAGGCGGGAAGATGAACGAGCGCACCAAGGAAGACCTGGTGGAGCTCATCGAGATGGACGGGGAGGAATGGCTGCGCTATAAGTCCTTCCCGGTGAACGTGGCCTTGATCCGTGCGACGTATTGCGATGAGGATGGCAATGCGACGATGGACAAGGAAGCGGCGACGCTGGATTCGCTGGCGATCGCGCAGGCGGCGAAGAACTCCGGCGGCATCGTGCTGCTGCAGGTGGAGAAGGTCGTACAGAACGGAACGCTGGATGCGCGCAAGGTGAAGATCCCGGGGATCTATGTGGACGGGATCGTGGTATCGCGTCCGGAGAACCACTGGCAGACCTATGAAGCGCATTACAATCCGGCGCTGTGCGGAGAGGTGAAGGTACCGGTGGATTCGATCCCGCCGATGAAGCTGAACGAGCGAAAGATCATCTGCCGTCGTGCAGCGATGGAGCTGGATCCGCAGGCGATCATCAACCTGGGGATCGGGATGCCGGAGGGCATCGCGAACGTAGCGAACGAAGAAGGACTGCCGGGGCTGAAGCTGACGGTGGAGACCGGCGGGATCGGCGGCGTACCGATGGCAGGGACGGCATTTGGGACGTGTACGAACCCGACGGCGATCCTGGATCAGCCGTATCAGTTCGACTTCTATGACGGAGGAGGACTGGACCAGGCATTCCTGGGGCTGGCGGAATGTGACCGTTTCGGCAACATCAACGTCTCTCGGTTCGGACCGAAGATTGCAGGCTGCGGCGGATTCATCAACATCACGCAGACGGCACCGGTGGTGGTGTACTGCGGAACGTTCACGGCCGGCGGGCTGAAGGTGGAAGTGAAGGACGGAAAGCTGCAGATCCTGCAGGAAGGAAAGATCAAGAAGTTCATCCGGGATGTGGAGCAGGTGACCTTTGGTGCGGCGTATGCGAAAGAGACGGGTCAGAAGGTGCTGTATGTGACGGAGCGAGCGGTGTTCGAGCTGATCGACGGGGAACTGACGCTGACGGAGATCGCACCGGGCGTGGAGCTGGAGAAAGACATCCTGGCACATATGGAGTTTCGAGTGGCGATCGCAGAAGACCTCAAAGAGATGGATGCCCGAATCTTCCGTGATGAGATCATGGGACTGCTGGCAGAGAAAGAATAAAAGAGAAACAGGAGGAAGGCTGTCCATGCGGGCAGCTTTTCTTTGGAGATGCATCGCGGATGGACAGCGGGAAGGCGGAGCAAAGGACGATCGCTTTCGACAGGAAACGCTGCTGTGTTATAATAGCAGGGAAAGAAGGGATCATATGAACATTCGACGAGCACAGGAAAAGGATATGCCGCGCATCCATGCGCTACTGGCACAGGTGGAGGACGTGCACCATCACGGACGTCCGGATCTGTTCAAGAGCGGTGCGCGCAAATACAGCGATGAGCAGCTGGCGACGATCCTGACCGATGACACACGTCCGGTCTTTGTCGCCTGCGATGAAGAGGATCAGGTGCTGGGGTATGCGTTCTGCATCTTCCAGCAGCACCCGGATGATAACATCCTGACGGACATCCGGACCCTGTACATCGATGATCTGTGTGTGGATGAAGCGTTGCGGGGCGCACACATCGGGAAGCGTCTGTATGCGTTTGTCGTGGATCATGCAAGGGAACAGGGCTGTTATAACGTAACGCTCAATGTGTGGGCATGCAATGAGGCGGCGATGCGCTTTTATGAATCATGCGGGCTGCGACCGCAGAAGATCGGCATGGAGAAGATCCTGGACGAAGGATGATGCGGTTTTCTGTCTGCGCCCTTTTCAAGTGCGCCGCGACATGATAAAATCGGAGAAAGAAAACGGAGGGGATGGAATGGCTTTTTTACCGACGACACGTGAAGAAATGCTGGAACAGGGATTTGAACAGGTGGATTTTGTGTATGTGTGTGGGGATGCGTATGTCGATCATCCTTCCTTTGGCTGTGCCATCATCACACGAACCTTACAGGCGTTCGGTTACAGCTGTGCCATCCTCGCTCAGCCCGACTGGCACAGGGATGAGGAGTTTCTGCAGTTTGGCACTCCGCGGCTGGGCTTTCTGGTCTCTGCCGGCAACATCGACTCCATGGTCAATCACTATTCCGTCAACAAACGCCGCCGGGACAAGGACTCGTACACGGATCGGGGCGAGATGGGAAAGCGTCCGGATCGGGCGACGATCGTCTATACGCAGATCCTGAAGCGGCTTTTTCCGCATGTGCCGATCCTGATCGGCGGCATCGAGGCCAGCCTGCGCCGTCTGGCACACTACGATTATTGGGACGACCAGGTGCGCCGTTCGATCCTGATGGACTCCCAGGCCGATCTGCTGATGTTCGGTATGGGGGAGAATACGATCATCGAGGTGGCCGATGCGCTCAACAGCGGCCTTCCGGTGGAACACATCTGTTATATCCGCGGTACGGCGTGGAAGACGAAATCGATCGACTGGATCGTGGATGACTACATCCTGTTGCCATCTTACGCACAGGTGCGGGACGATCAGCGTGCGTATGCGAAGAGCTTTCTGACGCAGTACGAGAATCAGGATGCCATCAATTCCAGGCTGCTGATCGAACCGTATGACGGCTGGTACGTCGTCTGCAACCAGCCGCCGCTGCCGCTGACCCAGGAACAGATGGACTTTACCTACTCTCTGCCGTATGAGCGAACCTTCCATCCCAAATATACTTATGTACCGGCCATCGAAGAGGTGCAGTTCTCCATCACCGCGAACCGCGGCTGCTTTGGCAGCTGTGCCTTCTGCGCCATCACCTCGCATCAGGGACGCGTGATCTCTTCGCGCAGCACGCAGAGCGTCGTCGAGGAAGCGAAGAAGATCACGGAGATGCCAAACTTCAAAGGGTATATCCATGATGTCGGCGGCCCCAGCGCCAACTTTACCCGACCGGCCTGCGACAAGCAGCGCACGCACGGGGCCTGTGCGAAGAAACAGTGTCTGTGGCCAAAGCCCTGCCCGAATCTGAAGGTCGATCATCGACCGTATGTGGAGATGCTGGATGCGGTGCGCGCTTTGCCGAAGGTGAAGAAGGTGTTCATCCGTTCCGGCATCCGCTATGACTATCTGATGTACGATGAGGATGAGACGTTCTTCGACCGGCTGATCCGCTACCACATCAGCGGACAGCTGAAGGTGGCGCCGGAACATGTGAGCGCCCGCGTGCTGGACAAGATGGGCAAGCCGCGCAAAGAGCTGTACCTGAAATTTGTCGACAAGTATCATGAGAAGAACGAAGAACTGGGGATGAAACAGTTTCTGGTGCCGTACCTGATGAGCTCGCATCCGGGCTGTGAGCTGAGCGATGCGATCGAACTGGCGTGCTATCTCAAGAAGATCCATCATACGCCCAAGCAGGTCCAGGACTTCTACCCGACACCGGGCACCCTGGCGACCTGTATGTATCACACCGGGCTCGATCCCCGCACGATGAAGCCGGTCTATGTCGCAAAGACGTATGAGGAGAAGCTGGAACAGCGGGCGCTGATGCAGTTTTCCTATCCGAAGAATTACGCCATCGTCCGCCGGGCGCTGATCAAAGCGCATCGGGAGGATCTGATCGGGAATGGGCCGAAGTGTCTGATCCCGTCCCGTCCGCCAAAGGGCAGTGAAGGCGGCCGTCGATCGGACGGACAGCGGCGAAGGCCAAACAGCGGAAAACGCACATGACGACGAGAGAGCTCACCCGCATCGCGTTGATGGGGACGATCCTCTACGTGGTCTTTCACGCGTTTTCAGACATCCTGTATCTGGAACTGATCACGTTTACGATCCTTTCCTTTTCACAGGTGTTTTCCCGAAGGGATACGACGATCGCCTGCGTGCTGTTTGCATCGCTGCATATGCTGCTGCACGGGGTGATGATCTGGAACATCGCCTATCTGCTGATCTTTCCCGCATATGGATTTCTGTTCGCATCGCTGAAGCGTGTGTGGAAGGGGCGGACGATCGCGCTGGCACTGACTGCCGGCATCGGTTCGTTTCTGATCGGTCAGCTGGTGGATCTGCCCTTCATCCTGTTCAGCAGCACGATCACTGCGCTGTATCTGCTCATGGGCCTGAAGACATCGCTCATACAGGGCTGCCTGACCTTTCTGGCGACCCTGTTTCTCTATGAGCCGGTACATCGGGTGCTGTTGCGGTTGAAGGACAAATGATGCAGCCAAACACAGGAGGAATGAATGATGAAAAAGAAATGGATCGCGGCAGGGATCGCCGCAGCGATCATCGCCGTCGTACTGGTCGCCAGCTGGTGGCTTTCCAGAGGAGAAGGAACGACCGGTGCGAAAGAGATCGAGATCATCGTCGTCGATCGCAGCGGCGCACAGAAAGAGGAAGTGCTGCGAACCAGCGTACATACCGATGCCCAGACCCTGACACAGCTGTTAGAAGAACAGGAAGAACTGCAGGCGGAGATCGAACAGAGCACCTATGGTTCTCTGCTCACCAGCATCGGCGGACTGGATCAGGATATGGAAAACGGGCCGTGGCTGGTATTTGAATCCGACAACAATCCATCCTGCAAAGATGCGGGCGGCATGTGTCCGGCCATGGATGAGGTCCGCATCGCAGATGGAGACCGTTTTACATTTGCGCTGATCGCCGGTTTTTAGGCACAGCTGTCTCTGTGGAGGACAGAGAGGCGATGATGGAAAGCCGTCCATTTAGGGAATAGGACAGAAACAGCGGCATTCTTCGTTCATTGAACGGGAACGCCGCTGTTTGTCTTTAAAAGCGGGATATTACCGGCATTTTACATCATTCACCCAATTTTTAATTTCGGCTGACATTGCGTACGATCCCTCCGATAAGTTTAAAGATCATTTTACCTTCCGTTTACCTCGCTGTTTTTCCATCCTGTTATAATGGCCTCGGTAACAGGAGGGAACCTATGAAGAATCGAAGAGCCAAAAAGATAGTAACAGCCGGTATGGGCGTGCTCATGGCAGCATCGTCCGTCAATGCCGGATCTTTGCAGATCGTTTCCGCACAGGAAAATGT
Source organism: Candidatus Merdibacter merdigallinarum (assembly GCA_019118705.1). Taxonomy (GTDB): domain Bacteria; phylum Bacillota_I; class Bacilli_A; order Erysipelotrichales; family Erysipelotrichaceae; genus Merdibacter; species Merdibacter merdigallinarum. The sequence goes on from DWYK01000224.1 coordinate 13,061, forward strand.
CGTACAGCAGAGCACCTCGGTCATCAGCCCGCTGATGATCAGCGAACTGGTCGCCGATACGCATCAGAGCGATCAGACGACTGCCAGCGGTACCGATGCATTTGAATACATCGAGATCTATAATACGAGCGATTAGCCCGTTTCCATGGATGACTACCGCATCCGCTACGTCAACGGATCGACGCTGACGGACTGGGAGATCCCGCAGGGGACGATCATCCAGCCCAAAGAGGCGATCGTCGTCTGGGTGCAGAATGAAGAAAGCGTAAAGAGCGATGAGGAGACCTTCCGCGCATACTACGGGATTGAAGATCCGGATGTGCGGATCATCCAAACGCTGGAACAGGTCAACGGTTTCAGCAACTCCGGTGAGCGCTCGATGCAGATCGTCGTAAAGAACACCGGACAGATCGTCAATGCGATCACCTACAACGACGATACGGAAAAAGCGCAGACGAAGAAGGGGATCCGCTTTGCCTATCAGAGCGCACAGGTGCAGGAACAGACACTGGCGTACGATGGAACGCCGACGCCGGGCGTGCTGGAGGCGGATCAGCAGCTGGATGGAACCTACACCATTCCGGGCGCAGGCGATGCGAGCATCCAGGCAGTGAGCAGCGATCGGATCACGGCCGGAGAGTCATTGGTGATCAGCGCACAGTGGGAGCTGGACAGCGTCGTAACGAATGCGTATGTGCAGAGCGCAGATGCGTCGAAGACGTATGCGATGACCTATGCGGACGGCGTCTTCACGGCGGTGATCCCGGCGGCCGATCTGCTGGATACCGAGACGTTTGCATATACGGTACACATGAGCGACGGCGTCAATCAGCTGTGCAGCGAGACAAACAGCGTCCTCATCGATGCCGGCGATACGACGATCGCTTATGCGTCGCCGCTGCTGTTGACGGAAGTCGTGCCGAATACGGACAATGTCGGCGGATCCGATGCCTACGAATATTTTGAGATCTACAACGTCAGTGACTTTGACATCGACCTTTCCGATTATCACTTCCTGTATGACAATGGAAGCACGGTCGCTGAATGGCAGCTGGAGGATGCGATCACGCTGAAGGCGAAGGAAACGCTGACGGTGTGGGTGCGCAATGATGCGGTCGTTGAGGCCGGACTGACAGCGGAGGACTTCAACACGCATTATGGCAGCTCGCTCACTCAGGGCGAACAGCTGACGAGCGTGCGCAGCGACGGCTTTTCCAACAGCGGAACGCGGACGATGCAGATCGTTTCACCGGTCGGACGTGTGCTCAATACGCTGCGCTATACGGCCGGGGACAGCAGCGATGGTTCCATCGGGGTCGATGAGGCCATCCAGATGGACTATCTGACAGCGGAAGGCACGCTGCGTTATGATGCACAGCCAAGCGTTCATCAGATCGAAGAGGGACAGGTGCCGTATGCCTATGATGCTCCGGCGATGGTGGAAGACCCGCAGGTAACCGTCAGTGCACCGAGCGTCATGAGCGCACAGGACCGCTTTGATGTTCAGGTCGAGAGCAGTGATCTGGAACGTGTCCTGTCAGCCGATCTGCAGGTCTATGACGGAACGACGCTGATCGCCAGCCTGCCGATGACCGATGCGGACGGTGTGCTGCAGGCAACGATCGACTATGATACGGTGAAGGACCTGGATGCGTTTACCTATGTGGTCACGCTGTCTAACGGCGTGCAGGAAGCATCCTGTACTTCTGCCGGCATTCCGGTGGAAAATACGGCGGTGGATACCACCGGTGCACCGGCGCTGGTCGTCACAGAGATCATCCCGGATACCTCAAATACCAACGGTGCCGACGCATATGAGTATATTGAGATCTACAACAATTCCGATCAGGACATCGATCTCAAGGATTATAAGCTGTATTACAATTATCCGGACAGCGGCAGTGACAGCGTATGGTGGGAAAGCGATGAGAGCCGGATCCTGCCGGCGCATGAAACACTGGTATTCTGGATCAAGAACGGCGGGAACGACGATCTGACGCTGGCGGACTTCAATCAGAAGTGGGGCACACAGCTGACATCGGATCAGGTCATCGAGATCGAATGCGGCGGCATGGCCAACTCCGGTGCCCGCGGCGTCAAGATCGCCAGCAACGTCAAAGATGTCATCGATGTGGTGACCTACAACATGAACGGTGCCGACAATACGACGGCCGACCGCTCGATCAGCTTCCAGAACCGCTATGCGAACGGTGCGTTCGGTTCGGTCCTGGTCGAGGACGCCGACACTCCGACACCGGGAACGGTCACGGAAGCACAGCGTCCGGTGTATGAGGCGACACTGCCGCAGAAGGAAGACGTAGAGGCGCCGATCATCGAGGATCTGAGCCCGTCCACATTTAACGATGACGAAGAACTGCGGCTGTCTCTGCGCGCACAGAGCGAACAGACGACGATCAAGACCGTCCGTCTCTACATCAAAGACAACTTGTCGCAGGACTATATGGTCTACAACCTGCTGCGAAACGACGGGGATGTGTTCAGCTATACGCTGCCGGCGGTGGATCTGTTCGGCAAGTCGAGCTACACTTACTACTTTGAGGTCAGTGACGGCTACCAGAGCGTACAGAGCGATGTCCGCTCGATCGATAACGAAGAGACGATCGCGGTGGGCGACGGCCTCAACATTGCGGAAGGCGCACTGCTCAGCGGCATCCACCAGATCATCGGTACCGGTGCGGACCTGCGGATCGACGGTCAGCCGGTCGAGACGAACACGTCGATCCAGAACAGCGCAAAGATCGCGTTTGACGCTTCCCAGACCGATGTCTTCTTCAAAAATGCGGTCGCGATCGGTGATGAGGCGCTCGGTGTCTTCAACGAGGGAACCTACGATACCTGGACGACCTATGCCTACGATGTCGATGCCGCTTACTTCGATGCGGACAGCAAAGAGATCACGATCGCCTTCCATGCCGGAAACAAGGCCAACGCTCTGGAACATGACATCGAGAACAACGATGACTTTGTCCTGAAGAACATCCGTCTGCTGTTGCCGGACGGCACGACGCTGCGCCCGCAGAGCTATGCCGGGGTCAACGGCATCGGTGCGATCGAACACACAGCAGACAACTGGCACCCGCAGGATCCGCAGGCATTGCGTACCTATGGCGCAGAGGATGAGATCAGCATGGGGGATGGCACGACGAAGATCGAGATCCTGTATGTGACCTTTGCCGTACCGGAAACGTCCTTCAACGGAAAGAGCTATCTGCTGGATACGACGACGCTGAGCGATGGTACCCATACGATCTCCAGCGGTACTGCCAGCGTACAGGTGACCGTCGACAATACGGCACCGGAGATCGAGACGAACCTCACGGACGGCACGATGGTCCGAAACGAAACGATCCGCGCTTCTGCGCAGGATGCGATCAGCGGCGAAGTGGCGGTAACGGCAATGCTGGATGGGGAAGCGATCACGCTGCCATACACCTTTGATTCCACGACCCTGAGTGCCGGTACCCATACGCTGACCCTGAGCGCTGCCGATACGGCCGGCAATCTGGCGACAAAGACGGTGACCTTCACGACACCGCAGGAAAATGCCGTCATCTCTGATCTGACGCCGGGCAGCGGATCCATCATCAACGGGGACCCGACCCTTTCCGCCTTCGTTACTGACCCGACCAACGATCGGATGGAGGTCTCCTTCAAGCTGGGCGAACACTATTCCTTAGGGGATGCGAACATCACGAGCGAAAGCGGCATCGCCCAGAACAACGGCAGCACCGAGGGCAGCTTCACCGCTGACAGCGGCGATGGCTTCCCATATGAAGTGTTCGATATCGATCTGTCCGCATCACAGCTGCAGGCAGGACGCATGAAGGTGCGCTGGAGCGGTGTGACCAACAATGACAAGACGTTCCTGTACGCCTACAACCGGACAAACGGCACATGGGATCGCCTGGAAAGTGAAGCCGTGAACGAAAACGGCGAGCTGACGCTGACGGCCGATCTGACGCTGGAGGACTATGTGCAGGATCAGCAGGTGCGCATCATGGTACAAAACGGAGAAGGCTATACACCGCCGCAGTACAGCGCGGGAGAAGCCGGTGCCGATGCGACCTACAACGAGAACGATACACCGCGTGACGATTACGATTTCACCTTTGTCATCGAAAGCGATACCCAATACTACAATGAGGACTACGACGGCAATCCGAGTCAGGATGTCGACGGGCAGTACCAGTATCAGCTGGATATCCACAACTGGGTGCTCAACAACCGGGAGCGCATGAACATTCAGTACATGTTCCATGACGGTGACATCATCGACGATGAGCCGCTGATCCCGGAATGGGAGAATGCGGATCGTGCCTACCAGATGCTGGATGATGCAAATCTTCCATACGGCGTGCTGGCCGGCAACCACGATGTCGGACATCTCAGTGGCGATTATACCAATTATTCCAAGTATTTCGGCGAGAGCCGCTACCAGGGAAATCCATGGTACGGCGGCAGCTACAAAGACAACCGCGGTCATTATGATCTGATCACGGTGGATGGTATCGACTTCATCATGATCTACATGGGCTGGGGCATCGGTGATGAGGAGATCGCCTGGATGAACGAAGTGCTGGCACAGTACCCGGAGCGAAAGGCCATCCTGAACTTCCATGAATATCTGCTGGCCAGCGGCGGTCTGGGTGAGGAACCACAGCGCATCTATGATGAGGTCGTCGCCACGAATCCAAATGTATGCATGGTGTTCTCCGGTCATTATCACAATGCGCAGACCCGTGTGGACAGCTTTGATGACGATGGGGACGGTGTGGCGGAGCGCAATGTCTACCAGATGCTGTTTGACTATCAGGGGCTGGCACAGGGCGGCATGGGCTACATCCGACTGCTGCATTTCGACATGGACAACGAACAGATCATCTTCCGCACGTATTCACCTTCTCTGGATGATTACGATGCCAAGGATGAAGCGAACATCGGCGATGTCGACGGCATCAACGGCGAGGAGACCTTTACCGTTTCCTTTGCGGATCTCGGCATCACGTCCAAGCAAAAGCAGCTGACGACGTCTTCTCTGGATGTCGACCTTTACAGCGAGGAGTCTCTGGCGACCATCGAGGATGTACGAAGCGGCACAAAGGTCGAATATACGCTGGAACATGCGGTCAACGGCACCTTTGGCTGGTATGTGGAAGTCCGGGATGCGAACGGCGGCTATGCGAAGAGCGATGTGCAGTATGTGACGGTACAGAAAGACGTGACACTGCCGACGCTGATCTTGCCGGGCGACAACACGCTGCAGCTCAACGACGCCTTCGATGCGATGGCCGGTGTCCGCGCAACGGATTATACCGGAGCGGATATCACCGATCGTGTACAGGTGAGCGGCAGTGTCGATACCACCAAGGCCGGCACATATGTTCTGACCTATACGGTCACGGATGCCTATGGCAACCAGGTGAGCAGCCAGCGTGTGATCACGGTCGAGAATGCACAGGAAAACGATCCTTCTCAGGGAGGCGAGACGGAGCCGACCCGTCCAGGCAGCGGAGAAACAAACGACACGCCGTCTGCACCGCAGGACGATGCACAGCAGACAGGATCTGATGCATCGAGTGCGGATACCGCGACCGTGCAGAACGATGCGACCGTCTATGCCGGCACGGGCATCCTGGCGGCGATCGCTGCGGCCTTCGCCCTCCTGCGAAAGAAGATGGGGCGTGCCGAAAGACACTGATCGGTGCATCTGTTCGACGACTCTACAAGAAGGTTTTGATTAACAGAAAAAGCAGGAAAGAACATAAGGAATCTTTTCCTGCTTTTTGTTTTCTTGCGGGATGGTGAAAGATACAGGTTCGGCGGATGATCGAACAGGATGAAAAATCTTTGTATCCGAACGATCGATCAAAAAAAGACGATCTCCAGTTTTTGCCAATGAAGGCATTGGTAAAAAGCACCGTTTCTGTGACAGGAACGGTGCGGATAAACTGGATGGATTCAGATCGATGCGTTGATGATCGCCCGTGACAGCAGCGGGACGATCTGATTTTTTCTGGAGAGGATGTCCTCCTGGAAGCTGTGTTCCCCGTTTTCGTTCGGGAAGGCTTCGGTGACGATCTCCTGCAGACGTCCGCTGGCGTAGAAGATCGAGCCGTTTTCCACGATGCTGGTAAAGGCGACGACGAACAGGTCCAGGCCTTGCTGGAGGGTAAACTGTTCCATCTCGCTTCGCAGGTCGGCCTCGATGCTGCGCACCTCGTCGACGGCAGCGATGATCACTTGGGCGATCATGACTTTCTTGTTGTCGATCTGGAAGGTCTTGACGTCCTGGGAGATCAGATCATGCACGCTCTTGTGTGAGATGTTGGAGCTGACCTTGAACATTTCCATCGCGAAGGTGTCGATGTCCAGTCCGGCGATGGTCGCCAGGGTCCTGGCCAGGCCGATGTCCTTTCCGGTCGTTGTCGGCGATCGGAATTTCAATGTGTCGGACAAGATCGCGCCCAACAGCAGTCCGGCCAGATTCTTCGGGATCTCCATCTGGTTTTCCATATAGATGGAAGTGATGATCGAAGCGGTGGACCCGATGATCTCATTGCGGAAATTGATCGGGCGGCTGGTGGCGATGTCACAGATGCGGTGGTGATCGATGATCTCCAGCAGATCGGCGCTTTCCACGCTCTTGACAGACTGGGCATATTCGTTGTGATCGACCAGGATCACCTGCTTGTTGTGATAATCCAGGATGTGATAACGGGACAGATAGCCCTTGAGATAATTGTTGTTGTCGATGACCGGGTAGCTGCGATAGCGGCTCTTGAGCATCTTCTTTCCGACATCCTCCGCAAATTCATCGATATTGAAGCTGACCAGAGAGCGGATCATGATCAGACGGACCGGCGGAGCGAAGTACAGGTAACGGGAGGTGTTCATCGTTCCATGTCCGGAGATGATGATCGGACAGTGGTGGGCTTTGGCCAGTTCGAGGACCTCCTCGTGGATCGTATCGGTCCATACGACGATGAGCACGCCGGCACCTTTGCGGATGGCCGCTTTCTGTGCTTCCTTGTCATTTCCCAGCAAGACGAGACGGTCCTTGATGTCATAGTTGGCCAAGCCGGTCTCGGTCATGGCGATGATGCTGACCTTGCCGTTGAAATGATAGTCGTCATCCATGTAGACGAGCCGGCCGCTGAGGGTCCTGGCAATGTTGTCCAGCGGGGTCTCCTTCAGCAGCTGGATGCTGGCAGCGGTATCGCCCAGACCGATGGAGGCGAGGTCGCTGCGGGTGACCATGCCCATCAGCTGGCCCTTCTCATTGACGACGCCGTAGGACTGCTTGTTGTGCTTCTGCATGAGCTGCAGCGTTTCATAGATCGTCGTGTCCGGGGTGATGGTGAGGGGAGGGTCCATCTCGATCTCGCGGATGGTTGCGCGGGCATCTTCAAACAGCATCGGCGCTTCAAAGCCGAATCGTTCCAGCAGCCATTTTGTCTCGGCGTTGATCTTGCCCAGACGGCAGGGAACAGCGTCCATGCCTTTGCGCTGCAACAGCAGGGCATAGGCGATTGCAGATACGATGGAGTCGGTGTCCGGATGGCGATGTCCCGTAATATACACAGTTCTTTGACTTTCCATTGGTTCCTCCTGGGAAGAGGTTACATCCGTCCCTCTTTCGATAATTTTAATCTATCATGATTTGTTTTTCTTTTCAAGCCGCAGCTATCGCGAAACGATGGCACGATCCTGTGGCAGGAAGTGATACATAGATCTTGCGAAGAAAATCCATACTAGAGGATGAATGGAATGCGCGGGAGGGCGGTCATGAAAAAACGGATCCTGATCATCGCAAATGCGTACAGTTTTTTATATAAATTTGAGAGAGAAAATGTGGCGCTGCTGCAGCGGATGGGGTATGAGGTGCATTATGCGGCCAATCTGAAGGAACAGTGCTATGAGGAACAAAAGCGCATCGTAGAGAGGCTGGGTGTCTGTCTGCATCATCTTCCCCTGGCGCGTTCTCCATATCTCTACCGTCAGAACAAAGAAGCGTTCGATGTGCTGCTTTCGCTCATCCGGCGTCATTCGATCGAGGTCCTCCACTGTCATACGCCGGTGGCTGCCGTACTGGCGCGTCTGGCATCCCGCTTTGTGAAGCGTCCGCTCTACATCATTTATACGGCACATGGCTTTCATTTTTACCGGGGCGCGCCGCTGCTCAACAATACGCTCTATTATCTGGTGGAACGTCAGCTGGCAAAAGAGACCGATGTGCTGATCACGATCAATGAGGAGGATCATGCGCAGGCGAAGAAGCTGCGGCTGAAGCCGGGCGGCCGTGTCTATCTGATTCCCGGGGTGGGATTAGACATCGCTCGTTTTCATCCGCTTTCGCCGATCACGATCCTGCGTCAGCGTCAGTCGATGGGCTTTCTGAGCGAGGATTTTGTCGCCGTCAGCGTCGGAGAGCTCAACGGCAACAAAAATCAGGAGGCGCTGCTGGATGTGTTTGTGAAGCTGCGGGCCATGGGGGCATGCATGGCGCATATGCACTGCCTGATCCTGGGGGATGGCGTGTATGAGGCACGTCTGCGCCGCCAGATCCGGGAGCGTGCGCTGCAGGACAGCGTCCATCTGCTGGGACATGTGCACGACGTGCGGATGATCCTCGGCAGCAGCGATGCCTTTTTGTTTCCCAGCAAGCGGGAAGGGCTGGGCATGGCGGCGCTGGAGGCACTGTCGATGGGGATCCCGGTGATCGCCGCGGACAACCGGGGAACCCGGGAGTACATGCAGGATGGGGAGAATGGGTTCGTCTGTGAACCGGAGGTGCTCCCTGTGCAGATGGCGCAGGGGATCTTGCGGCTGCAGCAGATGCGCCTGCTGGAGAAAGAGCGGCTGCGGCAGCGCTGCATGCTGTCGGTGCGCATGTATGAGAAACGCTATCCGCGGCGGATCATGCAGGAGATCTACACACGGATGGATGCGCAGGTGTATGGCTCATGAAGGAAACCGCAACAGATCTGGTCAGTGTGATCATGGGCGTCTATGCCCCGAAGGAGAGGACGATCCTGTTTGCGGCCATCGCTTCGCTGTGTGCTTCCAGCTGGACGAACTGGGAACTGGTGCTGGTGGACGATGGCACGGAAGGGGAAGGGCGAAGATGGATCGAGGAAGCCGCCAAGATGGATGCGCGCATCCGTCTGTTTCGTCATCCGCACAATCAGGGGCTGGCTGCTGCGCTGAATACGGCGATCGCGCACAGCCGGGGATCCTGGATCGCCCGCATGGATGGCGATGACCGCACACATCCGTGCCGTCTGGAGGTGATGGTGCGCTACCTGCAGACACATCCCTTTGTGGACTGGGTCGGCTGTGCCTGTGATCTGATCGATGCACAGGGGGTCTGGGGCGGCATCCGACCACCCTTTGAGCCATCGATCGAGGATTATCTGTCACATTCGCCGTTCATCCATCCTTCTGTGATGTTTCGCGGAGAGGTGCTGCGGCAGACCGGCGGTTATGCGCAGCGAGCCGGTCATTATCGCTGTGAGGATTATGAGCTGTTTTTGCGCCTGTTTGCGAGCGGGCATCGTGGCCGCAATCTGCCCGGACGGCTGTATCAATATCGGGAGGAAAGGGACAGCTATCAGCGTCGTACGCTTTCGGCGGCACTTTGTGAGGCCCGGGTGCGCAGGGAAGGGGCCCGAAGGCTGGACATCCACGGAGTGCGTGCCTGGCGGTGCATCGCCAAGCCGCTGGCGGTCGCACTGGTGCCGGATGGTTTGCATGCGCGCATCAAGCGGCGATGGTATGCATACAACCGGTTTCAGACATACTGGGAGAGAGCCGGGGAACTGCGGCCGTTCCATGTCAGCGGGGATGCGCTGACCCAGTGTGCGGCGCATGTGGTAGCACCCGTCGTCACGGCGTATGTGGCGTGGGTGCTGCGGCAGGCCCTTCATCATGGGCATACCCGTCTGTATTTCTGTGCCCGGGATGGCTGGCTGCCTTATCACTGTGCCTGTCTGCTCATCAAACGCTGGCAGCTGCCGGTCGAATGCCGCTATCTGTATGTCTCCCGTGCTGCGCTGCGGCAGCCCTGTTACCACATGGATGTGGACCGTGCGCTGGAGTGGATCTGCCGGGATGCGATGCAGGTGACGCTGGCGGTGCTGTTTGTGCGCAGCGGGATCCCGCGCTCGAAATGGCAGAGGCTGATCACGGAACTGGCACTGCCGTATGGGATGGAGGAACCGCTGTCGCGCAAACAGCTGCGGACGGTGCGGCGGGCATTTTCCCGCTGTGCCAGTGTTCGCGAAGAACTGCGGCGCGCATCCCTTGTCCGCTATGCGCAGACGAAGGCATATCTGCGCCAGGAAGGGCTGATGGATGGCGCGGACTGGGCGATCGTGGACAGCGGCTGGAATGGTTCGCTGGCCCTCGCTTTGTCGCTCGTGCTGAGCGATGGGACGGATGAAAGGGGCGTACATGGTTATTATCTCGGTCTGTTTGATCTTCCCCACGGGGCCGATCCCTCGCTTGCGCATCCGTATCTGTTTTCCCCAAAGGATCATCTGCTGAGCAAAAGCGGGTTTTGTGTGGCGCTGTGGGAGGTGCTGTGCAGTGCGCCGCATGGGATGACGCTCGGGTATCAGAAGGTGCAGGGGCGCATGGAACCGATCCTGGAAAAGAAAGGAAACGGGGAGGGGGCGTGGATGGCCGTGATGCGGCAGGCAATGGAGGTGCAGGCGATGCAGATCAGCGCTGGGCAGGCGACGTTTCTGTCGCTGGATCATGAAGCGATCGCCGCCTGTGCCCGACGTACGCTGTGCGCACTGATGAGTTTTCCTACACGAAGGGAAAGCGAAGCGCTGGGCGCCCTGGTGTTCTGTGATGAGATCGTTACGCATCATCTGCGCCCGCTCGTCGTGCCCGCTACCCGCTCACAGCTGCGCCGGCAGCTGCCTTTGAGCAGAGGGCTGTATCGTTCCCCATTGCCGTCTGCCGTACAGAGCGCCTGGTTTGGCGCTGCGGCGGCACAGCGGGGGAAAGCGGTACGGCTCTGGCAGCTTCGCTGGCTGTTTCAGCGGCTCATCTGGATGACGCTCATGTACTGGAGGTGGAAACATGCATCAAAACAATGATCGTCGACAACAGTGGTTCATCCTGCAGGAACTGGTCGTTCGCGAACTCAAACGACGCTATGCCCGTTCTTATCTGGGCGTGCTGTGGAGCGTGCTGCATCCGCTGCTGTCGATGATGATCCTCTCGTTCATCTTTTCCAGCATGTTTCAGCGCTCCATCGAAAACTATCCGATCTACTATCTCAGCGGGTATCTGATCTGGCAGACGTTTTCTGTGGCGACCACGCATGCACTGAGCGCGCTGGCGGACAATCGCGCCCTGCTGCTGAAGGCTCGGCTGTCGCCTTCGCTGCTGGTGACGGCCCGTGTCGCTACCGCGTTTGTCAATCTGGGCTATTCGCTCATCGCCTATGTGGTGATGCTGGCGGTGTTTGGTGTCGGCGTGCATGTGCGCATGCTCACGGCCTTCTTCCTGTTTGCCCTGCTGTTTCTGTTCACGCTGGGGATCTCTTATCTGCTGTCGTGCGTCTATGTGTTTTTTGGTGACATCAAGCATCTGTACGCGGTCTTTCTCACGCTGTGGATGTATTGCAGCGCCATCTTTTACCCGGCATCGCAGCTGGAAGGCCTCATCCGCACCGTCGTCCACATCAATCCGCTGTTTTGTTTCATCGATGCATTGCGTGGCATCGTCTTGTCGGGACAGCTGCCGGATGCAGGGGCGTTTGGCGTGCTCGTGCTCTGGAGCGTCGGGGCGCTGATCGTGGGAAGATGGGTGTTTCAGCGTTCGCACAGGGAAATCGTTTTGCGTCTGTGAGGAGGTCGACATGGAGGAAGTGATGATACAGGCAGCGCATGTCTCGATGCGCTTTTACCGGGAGCTCAATGAGGCGAACAGCGTCAAAGAGCGGCTGGTGCGGATGTGGAAGGGAGAACGGCAGGTCGTGGAGGTGAAGGCACTGAATGATGTCAGCTTCACCATCGGCAAGGGAGAGATCGTCGGCATCATCGGCGTCAACGGATCCGGCAAGAGCACGCTGCTCAAGCTCATCGCCGGGGTGCTGCCGCCCACACAGGGGCACCTGCTGGTCGATCATGACAAGGTGCAGCTGCTGACGCTGGGCACCGGGTTTGACCATGAGCTGACCGGGCGGGAAAACATTTACCTCAACGGGGCGATCAGCGGTTATTCCCGCTCGTTCCTCGATGCGCACGTCGATGCGATCCTGTCTTTTGCCCAACTGCAGGAGGCGGCGGATGCCAAGGTGCGCACGTATTCCTCCGGCATGGTGTCCCGTCTGGCATTTGCGATCGCCACGGCAGGCCGTGCGGCAGAGATCCTGATCCTCGATGAGGTGCTCAGCGTCGGTGATCTGTTTTTCCGCAGAAAAAGCGAAGCGCGCATCCGTGAGATGATCCGCAGCGGTTCGACGGTGCTCATCGTCTCGCATGCGCCTGCGGTGATCCGTTCCCTGTGTACGCGGGTGCTGTGGCTCAGACAGGGGGAACTGATCATGGACGGTCCCCCGGATCAGGTCTGTACGGCCTATGAGCGCATCGGAAAGGAGATGAGCGGATGAAGGGACTGCTGCGAAGGAAGCTGGAGAGCGATCCGATCCGTGCACAGAGCTATGCGCGGCATCGCCTGCATCAAGGACGGGCGTTCGCACTGTATCACGCGCTGAAAGACAGGGACGGTGCAAAATTGCTTCATCCTGACCGCCACCGGACGGTCGTCTTCGGCAGTGAGTCTGCCTTAAAGCGGCGTCCTTCCCCGGCACAGGCGGCGAAGATGCTGGCGGATCATGACGTCATCAGTTTCGATGTCTTTGATACGCTGCTGTTTCGCTGTGTGGATGATCCGACGACGCTCTTTCACATCGTTGGAGCACAGCTGAACGTGCTGGATTTTCCTGCGCTGCGCATCGCGGCCGAACGGGAAGCCCGCCGCGGTGTGCCCCATGGCGAGGTGAACCTGGAACAGATCTACGCACAGCTGGCCCTCTGGGGAATCGATGCACAACGCGGCATGCGTCTGGAGTGGGAGCTGGAATGTGCGTGCTGTCATGCCAATGCGTATCTGTTGGACATCGTGCGCATGCTGGCGGCACAGGGAAAGCGGCTGATCGCGGTATCGGACATGTATCTGTCCGCAAAACAGGTCGCGCATCTGCTGGAGAAAAGCGGATATCCGCCCTTTACGCAGGTCTTTGTCTCCTGTGAACATGGGGCGAACAAAGCAGGCGGCGAGCTGTTTGCGATCGTCCGCCGTCAGTGTGGGGAAGCGCACAGCTATGTGCACATCGGCGATCATCCCCACAGCGATCACATCTCTCCGCGCCGTCATGGCTTTTCTGTCTTGCGGTATGCCAATGTACACACGCTGGGCGATCCGCATCGGGCGCACGATCTGTCCGTTGTGACCGGCAGCATCTACCGGGGCCTGGTCAACGCGAAGCTGCATGGCAGCGATGAGCGCTTCTCCATGGCGTTTGAGCTGGGCTATGTGTATGGCTCGCTGTTAGCGATCGGCTATTGTCAGTATCTGCAGGAACAGCGCCGGCGGCTGGGGCTGGATCAGCTGCTGTTTCTGGCAAGGGACGGCGACATCCTGCGTCAGGTCTATGCACTTTTGTATCCGCAGGAACGCGCGGACCTCATCTATGTGCCATGGTCGCGTTCGGCCGGCATCCAGCTGTTGGCCGAAGCGTGGAAGCCGGATTACTTCCGCCGCTTTCTCACGCACAAGTGCAATCAGGGGCTGACGCTGACACAGGTGTTTTCGGCGATGGGGCTGGAAGGGCTGCTGCCGCTGCTGAATCAGGAGCGTTCCCTGGATTGCGGCAGCGAGCTGACCGCGCATGTGGAAACACAGGTCCGCTCCTTTCTGCTGGATCATTTCGATCAGATCCTGCAGTGCTATGAGCGACAGCGCGCCGGTGCCAGACATCTGCTGGAGCCGTGGCTGTCATCGTCGGGAAGGGTCGGTGTCGTCGACATCGGCTGGACGGGAAGCGCTGCGATCGCCCTGCGGGCGCTTGGAGAACAATGGGGCTGGCAGAAGGAGATCATCGGCTTTCTCGTCGGCAGCGATGCCCTGCAGGACCATTTGCAGGGCGGCCGTACCTGCGGTGCTCATGCGCTGGGCATCCTGCACAGCTATGTGTTTTCTTCCGCGCAGAATCGCGCACTGTGGAAGCAGCATGATCCCGCATCCGGACACAATGTGCTGGCAGAACTGCTGTTTGCCTCGCCCGCTCCATCGCTGAAATGCTTTTCACAGACGGCAGAGGGTGCGACACAGCTGTGCTGGAAGCCAAAGGAGAAGCACAGTGAACGCTATGCGCAGATCCAGCAGGGCATCCTCAGCTTTACGAAGGACTATCTGCGGCTGGTGCCGGAGGTGCTGCGGCAGCGATGCATCCAGGGCGATGATGCCTATGCGCCGCTGTGTCTGCTCATGGATGCATGCAACCGCCCCTATCTGGAGGAAGTCCTCTCCTGGATGAAGGACAACCATGTCTGATCACGCTCCCGCTACCGAAGCCCGCCTGCAGCCGGCGGATGGGAAAATGGCTGCTGGAAAGGAAATGTATGGCCGATCTGCCACTTGATGTGCGGATCTGCCATACCAGGATCACTATGGGATGGAAACAGAAGATCTATGATCGGCTCGTGCGCAGCGATCCCCGCATCCGGCGGGAGTATGAACGCTACGTCATGGAGCATCTGGAAGAACACCGAACACATCGCTGGCGGCACTGGCGGCTGTTGCTGGCGCTGCACTGGCATTACCACATCCGAAAGCGGACATCGCCGTATCTGCCGCAGCCGGCAAACAAGCCGCAGAAGCCTCTGGTGAAGAAAACGGTGAAAAATCAAGAAAAAGCAGGGAAGGCGAAAGCTGCGGCACCGGCGCTTCTCTATCCGCAAAGCCATGCGGCCCGCCGTCTTTCCCCACAGGCGTTTGCCCGACAGCTCGCCCGTTACGACGTCATTTCCTTCGACCTGTTCGATACGCTCGTCTTTCGCAGCACGGCCTCACCGCTGGATGTGTTCTGGCTGGTCGGGGAGGAGCTCTACATCTCCAACTACCGAAAGATCCGCCATGACATCGAAGTGGAATGTCGCCAGCACAGCGAAACGGGAGAGGTGAGCATCGAGGACATCTATCGGGTGATCGAAGAACGGTTTGGCGTCGAACGGTCGGCAGGCGTTCAGTGTGAACTGGAGATGGAATACCGGGTCTGCTTTGCCAATCCGTATATGAAGGCCGTCGTCGAAGCGCTGACACAGATGGGCAGGCGCATGATCGTCACCAGCAACATGTATCTGCATCGCGATCAGCTGCAGGAGCTGCTGAAGCGCTGCGGCTATGCGCTGGATGAGATCTATGTCTCCTGTGACATGGGCTGCAGCAAGCGTCATGGCCAGCTGCAGCGCAAGGTCAATGCCCTGCTGGGTCATCAGCGGGTCGTGCATGTCGGCGATCACTATCGGATGGATGTCGAAGGCAGCCGCATGGCCGGCTGGAGCGCATACTACTATCCAAACGTCAATGAGCTGGGAAAACCGTACCTGCCAAAGGAGATGAGCGTCCTGTGCGGCAGCGTCTATGCGGCATTGGTGAATACGACCCTGATGAACGGTCTGCCGCAGGACCCGTATTATGAATACGGATATGCCTATGTCGGCTATCTGGTCGTCGGCTTCCTGCAGTGGATCGACCGTCTGGTCCGTACGGAATCGATCGACAAGCTGCTGTTTGTCGCAAGGGACATGGATGTCGTCTATCGTGCCTATCAGCTGTATGCGCCCAGCGTTCCCTCTGCCTATGTCAAGGCTTCCCGGACTTCTTCGATCCATCTTTCCTTTGAACGGCACATCGATCATTTCTTCGACTGGCACATCCGCCGCCGCATCTCGAGCGTATCGACGCTGGCAGAGGTGCTGGAAGAGCTGGAGCTGAACGATCTGCTTCCGTATCTGACTGATTTTGGCCTGTCCCAACAGGAGGTGCTGACCAGGGAGAACGCCGGCACGCTCAAGCAGGTGCTGTATGCGCACCGGGATCAGATCCTTGCGGATTATGCAGTGGAGATGGAAGCGGCGAAACGCTATTATGGCGAACAGATCGGGGATGCGAAGCACATCTGCTTCGTCGATCTGGGCTGGAAGGGCTCCACTTCCAATTCGCTGGAATATTTTCTCAAAGAGACGTGCGGCAGGAAGATCCAGGTCTCCAGCGCGCTGCTGGGAACGGAGGGGCATCCGTTTGTGGATGCCAAGCTCGATCAGGGGAAATTTCATTCTTACATCTTTTCGAGTCAGGAGAATGCGGACATCATGCGTGTGCATAACCGCAACGGCAACATCTGGCGGCGCATCTATGAGATCCTGTTCACTTCAAAGGAGCGTTCGTTGCTGAAGTTTACCCTGGATGAAAACGATCAGGTGGACTTTGTGTATCTGCGCAAAGAGTTGCGTGATCCGCAGATCATCGATTCGCTGCAGCAGGGCATCCTGGATTTTGTCCGTGACTATCGGCAGGTACAGGAGCGTCTGGGTCATTCGCTGACGATCAGCGCCAGAGATGCGTATCGCCCGCTGTACCACATGCTGCACGAAACAGCGTATAACTTCGCGCTGTTTCAGGATTTTGAGGTCTGTTTCATCGCCGGCAATGTCGCCAGAGAGAATGCGGAGACATTCCGGGATGTCGTATGGACAGGAGGAAAATAAGATGAATGACGTACTTTATGCGTACTATCAAGAATGCCGGCAGACGATGCCGGTCGATGCGGCGCTCGTCTTTCTGGAGTCTCACAACGGCATGGAACTGGCCGGCAATCTGTTTGCGATCGCCCGTGAGCTGACCACACAGCCCGCTTATCAGCACCTGCGGATCTGCGTCTGCTGCCTGCAAGATCACCTGCGCTCCCTGCAGGCGCTGTGTGCCCGTTATGGCATGCAGCGGATCACGTTTGTCATCCGGGAATCGCGGGAATACCTGGAGGTGCTGGCCACGGCCGGGACGCTGTTTACGGATGTGGCTTTCCACCCGCTGTTCTTAAAGCGAAGCGGTCAGCGCTGCATCGCCACCTGGCATGGGACACCGCTCAAGACGCTGGGCTTTGACTATATGGCCGATGAATATGTCGTCGGCAATCAGAAACGCGGATTTACGCTGGCAGATCTTCTCATCATGCCCAATGTCTACACATGGGAGCGGATCGAACATTCCTATCAGCTCGAAGGAATGGTGCATGCCCGGATCGTCTATGGCGGTTCTCCCCGCAACAGCGTATTCTTTGACGAAGAGCGACGAAATGCGCTTCGGCATTCGCTGGGAGTGGCGGATAAGCGGGTCATCGCCTATCTGCCCACCTGGCGGGGCAAGGTGATCGATGTCGATGCCCGTGCGCAGAGCGAACAGCTGCAGGACCTGCTGGAGGAGATCGACGACCGGCTGGACGATGACATGGTGCTGTGGGCCAAGCTGCACCGCCTGAATCATCAACAGCTGCAGCTGGGACATCTGCGTCACATCGTCGCATTTCCGCAGGGACTGGATACCTACGATGTGCTCAACGCAGCCGATGTGCTGGTGAGCGATTACTCCAGCGTGCTGTTTGATTTTGCCTGCACCCGGCGCAAGATCGTGCTGTTCTGCTATGACTATCGACAGTATGTCCGGCAGCGGGGCTGTTATTTTGATCCGGCACAGCTGCCTTTTCCGCTGTGCACAGATGTCGATTCGCTGGTCGATGCTCTGCGTTCGCCGGATGGCTGGGAGGATGCGGCATTCTTACAGCGTTTTGTCGCACATGATTCGCTGCACGCCTGCCGCAATCTGTGTGCGCATATCTTTGGCGGGCCAAAACTGCATGAGGTGCGTCAGCCCGTTGATCCGACCCATCGCGTGCTCTGTTTCGTCGGTGAATTAAACAAAGGAAAAGAGACGGATGCGCTGTTTCACTATCTGCGGGAGACGTTTGGAGCGGATCGCTGTTTCATCACGTATATGAACCATCTGTTCAAGACGCATTACGAACGTCTGTGGCAGTTTCCGTTTGCCTGTCAGGTACCGATGTATATGTACCAGGGATATTACGCCCATTTTCTGCCCCAGGAGCGGATCGCGCTGGAGAAGATCCGCCGCTCGATCGCGGAGGGAAAAGAAGTGGATGCGGCAGCGGAAGAAACGCTGGCCGAACAGGGAAGAAGAGAGTATCGGCGCTATCTCTATGAAAACACTTATGATCGGTTCGTGCGCTGTGGCGGGCTGGATATCGAATCACTGAAGTGGTTTGCCGTCTTCCCCAAAGAAAAATGGCTCATCCTGCAGGAAAACATGCTGGAAAAGGCCGGCCGTCATCCGGAATATGCATATTTCCTGAAGCGGGCGATGGGCAGGGCCGATCGGATCGGCTATGCGAATGAAGCGCTGGCGCGCAAAAGCGTCCGGCTGCTGGGGTCGTTTACCTGTCAGCAGCAGATCCTTTCTCTGTATCCGGATGAAACGGAAGGGATGTAAAATCCGCCGCTTTGTGCTATAGTGGAAGAAATGAAGAACGGGAGTGATCGACATGCAGGAACATACAGTGATCGGATTGATCGGATTTGGCAATATGGGACAGGCGATGGCACAGGGCCTGTTGAAGAGCGGCAGCGTCGGGAAGGGACAGATCTGCGCCTGTGCGCGCGATCAGGAAAAGCTCGAGCGAAACTGTGCAGCGCTGGGTGTCCGTCCGATGCGCAACGCCTCACAGGTCATCGCGGCCAGTGATGTGGTGATCCTGGCCGTAAAGCCTTATCAGCTCGAGGACGTGCTGGCTCCGATCCGGGAACAGCTGAAGGAAAAGCTCATCCTCTCCGTGGCAGCAGGCATGCCTTTCGCCAGCCTGGAGAGCATGCTGGCGCCGGGCTGCGCACATCTGTCCATGATCCCCAATACACCGATCTCTACGGGAAACGGTGTGATCGTCTGCGAACAGACCCATTCGCTGAGCGAGGAGCAGCTGCAGCTCATCAACGATCTGTTTTCTCCATGCGCACAGCTGGTCTTTGTGCACACCGACCAGCTTTCCGTCGCGGGAACGCTGAGCGGATGTGGACCGGCCTTTGTCTTTTTGATGATCGAAGCGCTGGCGGATGCGGGCGTGAAATACGGCCTGGAACGGGCGAAGGCCTATGCGCTGGCTTCTGCCATGGTCAAGGGAAGCGGCGCTCTGCAGATGGAGAGCGCACAGCATCCAGGCGCTCTCAAAGATGCGGTCTGTTCCCCGAAGGGAACGACGATCCGCGGGATCTGCGCGTTGGAGGAGAGCGGTTTTCGCGCGGCGCTCATCCGGGCCATCGATGCGATCGAAGGCAGATGATTCAGCGGGAAACAGTATAAAAATAATACGCAGCGGCATATCTACTAACGGATGGCGTATCCTGCTTCGTTCTCTATATAATCGAGATAGAGAGGGAGGGGAGCGCAATGGATCGAAATGAAAATTACCGGCGGGTACTGAAAGCCGGGCTGCGCCGTCGCGGCATGACGCAGAAGCAGCTGGGGAATCTCGTCGGTCTTTCTCAGCATACGATCTCAGATTACGTCTGTGGAAAATCCGTGCCGGCGGTCGGTGATGCGGCAGCGATGGCAAAGGTCTTGTCTTTCTCCTTGGATGCGACGTATGATCTGCGGGAAAATGAAGGGATGATCCAACCCAGCGCAATGGAGTGGACGCTGTTGCAGCTGTTTCAGCAGGTGCCTCCCCATCAGCAGAAAGATGTGCTGGAAGTGCTGCGCTGGGCGGTCAAGATCGCGAGGGAAACAGATAAACGGTCACCGAAAGAATGACATCATCCGCCTCTTTGAATGGAAGGGGCATTTTTTTATGAAAGTGAGGGCAGTGTTCGATGGAGGAGAGAGGCACGGCCGTTTTTTTTGGCTGTTCAAAAATAAAAAGGGAGAACGGCGCTTCTTGTGTTACAATAGCAATAACGGACATGGAAGGAAGGGTTCAATATGCGGCAGAAGGATTATTTTGAGGCATACATTGACGGCTATGACAAGGTCGTAGTTTACATGTCGAAGCAAAGCTATGAAGGAAAGAGTGCACGGTTTTATCTGAAAGACAGCAAGGAACAGATCATCGAGCTGAAGATCTGTTCGATCGAGGATACGCAGAACAATTATCGAAAATACATCCTGGAGATCGAGGAAGAGCTGACGATCGGTGAAGAGTACTATGTTTATCATGAACACGCGCGCAAAACGATCGCGGAGTATTCCTATATCGTGAAGACCGACCGGTTCGATGAGGAATTTTTCTATGACGGAAATGATCTGGGGACGATGTACAGCCGTCGGCACACTTCGTTTGCCCTGTGGGCACCGACGGCGTACCGCATCGTTTTGGAACTGAAACGCAATAACGGCCTCTGTGAAGCATTCGAGATGAAGCGCGGAGAGAAAGGTGTCTGGCGAACGACGGTGCCGGGCGATCTCAATGGGGTCGCGTATACGTATCATGTGCGGGTGAACGGCCGCTGGCGGGAGACGATCGATCCGTATGCGATCTGCGGCGGTGCCAACAGTTCGGTCAGCGCCATCTGTGACCGGGAGAGCCTGCGGTTTCGGACCTATCCGCTGCCGCCGATGAGCAGCGCCTGTGATGCGGTCATCTATGAGACGAGCGTGCGTGACTTTACGATCCAGTCGGGCATCGGTGTGCATCATCCGGGAACCTTTCGCGGCTTTGTGGAAGAAAACCCGGTCACCCAGGCGATGCAGACCGGTTTCTCTTACCTGAGATCGCTGGGAATCACCCATGTGCAGCTGATGCCGGTCTTTGATTTTGGATCGGTCGATGAGGTCTATCCGCAGATGTTTTACAACTGGGGCTATGATCCGGTGCATTATCGCTGTCTGGAAGGAATCTACAGCACGGATATCCTGTCTTACTCCGCGCGGATGCGGGAGTTTGGACATCTGGTGGAGGAGTGCCACAAAAACGGCATTCGTGTCAATCTGGACGTCGTCTTCAATCACGTATATGACAAAGAGAACTTTGCCTTTGAGAACATCGTGCCGAATTATTTTTTCCTGATGAACGAGCAGGGGGATTTTTCCAACGGTTCCTGGTGCGGCAACGATATCGACACCACCCGTCGAATGAGCCGCCGTTACTTTATCGACACCTGTGTCTGGATGACCCGTTTTTATCATATCGATGGTCTGCGTCTGGATCTGATGGGCATCCTGAGCATCGATCTCGTCAATGAGATCTATCTGCGCTGCCGCAGCATCAACCCGGATTTTATGGTCTATGGCGAAGGCTGGGACATGCCGAGCTTTTTGCCTCAGGAACAGCGCGCCTCCATCCGCAACACCGGAAAGCTGCCGTTTGTCGCTCATTTTTCGGACCGTTTCCGCGATGTCATCAAAGGAAGCACCTCGGCTTATGAAATTGCCAACAAGGGCTTTTGTACCGGAGCTGAGCATCTGCTGGATATCGTGAAAAACTGCCTGTGTGCCAGCTGTGTCGATTTCGGTGCCGGGCAGATGTTTGCCAATCCGCGCAATGTCATCAATTATGTGGAGTGTCATGACAATCATACATCCTGGGACAAGATGCGGGAGTGCTGCCGCGGGGAGGAGCGATGGATCCGCAAGCGCCGGCAGGAGATGATGATCGCGATGGTGCTGCTGGCGCAGGGGATCCCTTTCCTGCACAGCGGACAGGAGTTTGCACGCACCAAGCATGGCATCGGGAACTCATATGATCAAAGCGATGCCATCAATCAGATCAACTATCTGCGCCGTAACGACTATCAGGATATGGTGGAGCATACGAAACTGTTGATCCGCATTCGTCGGGAACATCCGGCCTTCCGTTACAGCATCACCGAGGATCTTTATCAGCATGTATCCTTTGAGGAGATCGAAGGGCAGGCGCTGATCTATAAGGTGAAGGACGGGCAGGAGGAGATCTGGAGCTTTTTCCATCCGGGCGCAACGACCCTGTATTACCATCTGCCGGGAAATGTCGATATCCTGTATTACAACGGTCCATCGACCCTGACCGATCAGCAGGATCTGGAAATTCAGCCGTATACGACCATCGTCTGTCGTTTTCGCTGAGCGACGGAACAGAAAGAATCGAACCTGAGAGCAGACCGCTGGCACTGTATGTGATCCGGCGGTTTTTTTTAGTGATCTCCAAGATCTTTCCGTATATGAGAAGTGAGGGAAAGAAGGGGAACGAATGAGCGAAGAAAACAGGACGGATCAAAGGAAAACCAGGGAGATGCTGCACTATGATGAGATCTGCAAGCACCTCCTCTCCTATAAGCCCATCCTCGCCCGCATCCTGAAGGAATGTGTGGAGGAATATCGCGATCTTTCATATGAGGCCATCCAGGCCTGCATCG
>DWYK01000225.1 GCA_019118705.1 Candidatus Merdibacter merdigallinarum
CGATGCAGGCCTGGATGGCCTCATATGAAAGATCGCGATATTCCTCCACACATTCCTTCAGGATGCGGGCGAGGATGGGCTTATAGGAGAGGAGGTGCTTGCAGATCTCATCATAGTGCAGCATCTCCCTGATTTTCCTTTGATCCGTCCTGTTTTCTTCGCTCATTCGTTCCCCTTCTTCCCCTCATTTCTCATATACGGAAAGATCTTGGAGATCACTAAAAAAACCGCCGGTGACCCGACGGCTTTTTCAGCAGTTCCACTGTATTTCCTTTACAACAACATCGCTCCCGTGCCAACTAAGATCCGCACCGCTTTATGAATTCCCTGTCTCCAGGATCTCTGCGTGCATGCGCTCCTCTTCGCTCAGCTCCTCGAACCACGAATCAAAGCGCTCCAGCTGTTCCGCATCGATCACATACCCTTTTTCACCGGAAGAGCGCACTTGTTCATTGCGCTGCTTCAGGCGCTGCAGACGGATCCCCCTGGGACAGGTCAGCCATACCAGCCGATACGGCAGTCCGTCTGCCCTGCAGGCATCGATGATCTGTTGACGGGAATCTCGTGTCCAGTGTCCATGATCGATGATGCAGGTGATGCCCTGGGGAACCAGCTGTTTCGCCAGGGATCCATCATATGCCCGGATCTTTCCCTCCAGTTCCCGCAGCTGTCGGGGTCCTTCACAATGATCCCGTAAAGAGACGACCAGATCGTCGATGGACAGGATCACAGAGGGCAATGAACGTGCAAGCTGTTTTGCGTAAGTGGTCTTTCCTGCGGCAACCTTTCCGCATAAGATGATGACCTCTGCCATATCGTTCCTCCTCCCATAAGGAAAAGCTGCCTGTGGCAGCCTTCTGCTTTTTTATTGTAACGCGCTTCTTAAAGCAATTCCATCAAAATCTTCAGAAACAGGATCGCCAGGACAGCGATGATCAGCGGCCGTACGATCGTGATACCGTTTTTCATCACCAGCGAACTGCCGATGTAATTGCCGAGGATGCTGCAGAGTGCGGCGACGATGCCAAGCAGTAAGATCACCTGCCCGTTGATGAGAAAGATCAGCAGCGACATCGTGTTGCTGGCGAGGTTGATGAGCTTGCTGGTGCCGTTGGCTTCCGCTACCCGCATGCCGGCAAATGCCGTAAACAGAAGGATGAGAAAGGTCCCTGTCCCCGGTCCGTAGAAACCATCGTACATCCCCACGACAAAAGAGCTCAGCGCGACCACCGAATAGACCTGTCTTCTGGGCAGGTCGATCTCGCTTTCTCTTTCTTTCAGCCCCTTGCCGCGCAGCACATGCCAGGCGACAAACGGCAGCAGCGGCAGCAGGATCACCCGGATCAGATCTTCATCCGCCATCAATGACAGATTCGATCCGATCGCCGAACCGCACAGTGCGGCCGCGATCCCGACAAACGCCTCATCCAGTTTGATGAAGCGCTCTTTGTAGAAACGAAACGATGCGGTCAGCGTACCGATCGAGGAAGACAGCTTGTTGGTCGCGATCGCCATATGCGGCGGTACACCGGCCAGAAAGTACGCCGGCAGCGAGATCAACCCGCCACCGCCGGCGATCGCATCGACACAGCCGGCCAGAAAGACAAACGGACAGACGATCAAAAAAGTCTGCAAAGTAATTTCCATGTTGATATCCCCTTCACTCACCGCTCCATTATAGTGATTTCTTTCCCGGCATGCAAGGGTCTGTGACAATTTCACAGCCGGCGATAACAGAGAGCGGCGAGCAGCAGGGACGGAAGCAGGACAACGATGAGCAGATACCCAAGCGTCAGGGCAAAGAAGGCGGGCAGACAGGCAGACAGCGAATGTCCGAGCAGACCGGCAGCGGCTAAGGAAAGCACCAG
This sequence comes from Candidatus Merdibacter merdigallinarum, assembly GCA_019118705.1. Classification (GTDB taxonomy): domain Bacteria; phylum Bacillota_I; class Bacilli_A; order Erysipelotrichales; family Erysipelotrichaceae; genus Merdibacter; species Merdibacter merdigallinarum. The sequence goes on from DWYK01000225.1 coordinate 1,869, forward strand.
GGCGATCGCACCTTCCTTCCACAGCCGGCGGCTGCTGTCGTACAGCTGCAGACACAGAAAATGCCGCTCTGCGATGCCATAGAGCTTCCAGGCATGCCACTTTCTTCTGGTACGCTGGATCTGCCGGCAGGCAAACAGCAGCGGCCCGACCACTGCCAGCACCCACAGCAGGACCGACAGCCATGGAAGCAGGATCCGCAGCAGTTCCTGTTCCCGGGCCACCATCACCGTGATCGAAGCAGACGGAAATGCACTTCGCAGGACATCTGCCTGTTCCTGCGGTGAACGACGTACATCGACCGAACACAGCCATGTGCTGCTTTCGCTCACCCCTGCACGCATCATCTGATCCGACATCCATTCATATGGCACCCGCACATACGTTTCCCCGCTCTCGCTCACATCCGCGTCCGGCACGATCGAGATCAGATGCACCTCTCCCTGCAACACCAGTTCCATCTGCGTACAGGAGCACCATGCGGATGCCATCCCCTTCGGCACCATGACCTGTGTCAGCCATGGGTCGGGAACGACCATGAAGGGACGCCCCTGCAGATACACCGTCGTCTCCCAATACGGCAGCCCTTCTCCATCGACCTGTGCCTCGACCTGTGTCCTTTCCAGCAATGGCGCATTTCCCAAATAACGCACATCCGGCATCGCCTGTGCCGTATTCGCCAGCGAGATTCAGGCATCGCCCGCCTGTGCAAACAGCGCTTCCTCCAGCAGCGGAAACAGACAAAGCACGCAGAGAAACGCGATCCGACACAGGCCAAAGACCAACGAGCCCTTCTGGCATAGCCGTCGGGAAAGGACACGCATCGAGATCAAAGGAGCCTTCGTCTGTACAGGGGGCGTTTTCGATGAGAGAGCTTCCTCCCTGCCCACCGCTTCTTTCTGCAGCCGCCCGTCGACAAAAGAATAACAATACTGCGCCGAAGGATATAGCCGGGGATCATGCGTGGAAAGGACGATCGTATGTCCCTGCGCCCGCAGATGTTCCAGCAGGCGGCAGACACTGCGGACCCCCTCCTCATCCAGAGCGGATGTCGGCTCATCCAGCAGCACCAGCGGCGCCTGTTTCATACAGGCACACAACAGCCCATAGCGCTGCCGTTCCCCTCTGGACAGGGTGGTAACCGCCGCATCCCACTCGACGTTCAGTCCCAGCAGACGGGCCAGCGCATTCCGCTTCTCTTCTTCACAGCGCACATTGCTCAGCGCACAGATCAGCTCCAGATTTTCCTGCAGCGACCCTTCGTTTTGCAGCATCGTCTGTTCCTGGGTCAGATACGCGATCTGTGTGCGGCGCACTCCGGCATGCATCTCGGGCGTCACTTCCATGTCGCCCCAGCGACAGTGCATGCCCCGCACCGGATGCAGGAAGGCAAGCGCCCGCAGCAGGGTCGTCTTTCCACAGCCGCTGTCCCCAAGCAGCAGGTGGACACAGCCGGGATAAAGGCACAATTCGCCATTGCGCAGCAGGCGGCGGCTGCCAAAGCGCAGTTCGATCGAGCTATACCGGATCATGGCCATCCCTCATCCACCGGGCCAGCGATGCCCGCCAGATCCGCCAGAGAAACAGCGCCATCGCCGCCGCCACCGCACTACCCCAGAGCGCCAGCGCCATCCACAGCCGCAGACTGCTGAGATGAAACAGCTGATAAAACGAGAACAGACCCGGTGAGATCGTCAGAAAGTCCAGATTGCCCTCCATCCAGACGCCGGCCAGGGCCACCAGGATCATACCGATCGCAAAGAGGAGTCCCTGCTTTGCGGACAGACGCAGCAGACCGCCAAGCAGCTCCCAAAGGGAGGCTCCTTCCAGTCTCCACACAAGCAGCTGTTCCCGCAGCGGATGCAGTACGATGTGCTCCAGCACGACGAGGATCAGCCAGACGATGGCCGATACAAACAACAGCAGATACAACAAAGAAGCACGCTCCTGCTGCAGACCTGCGTTGATATCGGCGGCATGGCCATAATCATAAACGACCGTCACATCGTCTGAGATCTGTTCCAGCTGCTCGATCATCGCAGGCACCCGGTCGATATCTTCCACATAGCCCGCATACATGCCGCCCTGCAGTTCCACCACCTCACTGTATCCTTCCATCGCTGCCGTATTCACCGAGATCTCACCGGCCGCATAACGCGCCTTTTGCATGTCGATGAGCGCCTGCATCCGCTCCTGGCTCATCAGCAGCTGATTGTCATGAACGATCCAGCTGTCGGAGACATCCACGATGCCCAGCACCCGTGTTTCGATCGTCATCGGTTCACAGATCTGCATGAACGAATGATACGGGGTGCCATCTTCTTTGATCTGCTCCTGCAGCATACGTGCAGAAGCAAACGGGACATTGATCGTCAGCTGAAGAAGATCTCCTTCCTGCAGCTGATACATATACGCCATGGAACGGTTGACAAAGACGCCTTCCGCATCCGGATCATATTGCGCGCCTTCCCAGTCATGATATGGCTGTACGCTGAATTCCAGTTCATATCCGGCCTCCTGCAGTTCTTTTCCATATGCGCGGGGAACGATTTCCGCTCCTTCCCGCCAGGCACGCAGCGTGTTATCTCCCCAATGGCCTTCTGCCGTCATCTCCCGGCTGCCGAAGACCGGCTCCCATTCGACCCGCAGCCCGTCGATCGAGCGGATCGCCGCCATCGTTGGTTCATCCATGCTTTCCCCGTCATACCAGCAGCCCTCACCTGTACCATACGCATGACAGATCGTCAGCTGCTGCGGCGATATCACATCCAGCACATATCCCTGCCCGTTCGACCAGCTCGACTCGAAATCGGTCCATGCACAGGGGATCAGTGCCGCCAGGGCAAGAAGGAGAGAGACGACCACAAACGGCACTCGCTGCACGAACAGCTTTCGAGCGCTGCTGTTCCCGCCGCCTTGATCCTTCTTTACCGGTTTTGCGGCTTCCGGAAAACGCACCTCCCGCAGCTGCTGTCCCTGATATTCATAGAGACGGTCACAGAGGGCCGCCGTCTTCGCATCATGCGTGACCAGGATGATCAGGCTGCCTCGTTGCGCCGCCTCACGCAACAGAGTCCGCATCACGGCCGCCGTTCCTTCATCCTGTGAAGCCGTCACTTCATCCGCCAGCAGGACATCCCGCTCCTTCAGCAGCGCTGCCGCCAGGGCCGCCCGCTGACGCTCCCCGCCGGAAAGCGTACAGATCCGCTTCTCTCTGTACGAAGAAAGTCCCAGCCGCTTCTCCAGTTCCTTTTGCAGCTCCTTCCTTCCGCCGACACGATCCAGCCACTCTCCCAGCCGCACCCCGCCAGGCAGACACGCATTCTGCGTCACATACGCCAGCCGCTCCCTGCGAAAGCAGCGTCGGCTCTTCTCGTCGCTCTTGAGCGGACGACCGTCTTCCCACAACAGACAGCGATTCTCCCGGTCCACCCCGCTGAGCACATTGAGCAGGGCGCTCTTTCCACAGCCGCTCTCCCCCAGAATGCCGACGATCTCGCCCGCATCGCCCTTCAGTTCTCCTTTCGCAAGATACGTCTGTCCATGAAAACAGATCGTGATCTCCTTCCATTCCAGCATCCGTCCCACCTCCTTTGTCTATTGTAATAGACTATTCTTCATCTTCAGTCTATCACGATAGACAACCGGTGTCAAACCTGCCGTCTCTGCCGACCGTTCTCCTGTGTTTCCTCCTGAAAAATGACACGCTCCATTCCCCGGCAATCGTGCTATAATGAACAGGTAAATGAAAGAGAGGACGTATTATGGCAGATGTATATGAACGGTCATTGAAGCTGCATGAGGAACATCATGGAAAGCTGGCCGTCCGCTCAAAGGTACGAGTGGAAAACAAAGAGGATCTCAGCCTCGCGTATACACCGGGAGTGGCACAGCCCTGCCGCGAGATCCACAAAGATGCGGAAACGATCTACCGCTACACCGCAAAAGGCAATCTGGTCGCCGTCGTGACCGACGGCAGCGCCGTGCTCGGCTTAGGCAATATCGGCGCTAAGGCCGCCCTTCCGGTCATGGAAGGAAAGGCGATCCTGTTCAAGGAATTCGCCGACATCGATGCCTTCCCGATCTGTCTGGACACCCAGGACAGCGAAGAGATCATCCGTACGGTCAAATACCTCGCCCCGACCTTCGGCGGCATCAACCTGGAAGACATCAGCGCACCGCGCTGCTTTGAGATCGAACGGCGGCTGCGCAAAGAACTGGATATCCCGGTCTTTCACGATGACCAGCACGGAACGGCCATCGTCGTCTGTGCCGGCATCCTCAATGCGCTGCGTCTGGTGAAAAAGGAGCTGTCCACTGCCCGCTTCGTCATCAACGGTGCCGGCAGCGCCGGCATCTCCATCGCCACCCTCCTTCTGGAACTGGGCGCCCGGGACATCATCATGGTCGACCGCGCCGGCATCTTGTGCGAGGGTGAGGAATGGATGAATCCGGCACAGAAACAGATGGCGGAAAAGACCAATCAGGAACATCTGCGCGGCAGTCTCGCCGATGCCATGAAACAGCGTGACATCTTCATCGGTGTCAGTGCGCCCAACATCGTGAGCGCCGAAATGGTCGCCACCATGAACAGCGATGCCATCGTCTTTGCGATGGCCAATCCCACCCCGGAGATCCTGCCGCAGGAAGCCAAGAAGGGCGGTGCCCGCGTCGTAGCGACCGGACGCAGCGATTTCCCAAATCAGATCAACAACGTCCTCGTCTTCCCCGGCATCTTCCGCGGTGCCCTCGATGCCCGTGCGGATGACATCACCGAGGAGATGAAGCTCGCCGCCGCCAGAGCGATCGCCGCCATCGTGACCGATGAAGAGCTGTGTGAGGATTACATCATCCCGGATGCCTTCAACAAACAGGTCGTGCAGGCCGTTGCCAGAGCGGTCATGGAGGCTGCCCGGCGATGAGAACGATAGCGGTCGATCAGATCCGTGACGCCATCTGCCGCATGGTCCGGCGCATCAACATCGAATACCCCGATGACATCCGGCGCTGCATGGAAACGGCCCTGCAGAAAGAGCAGCATCCCACGGCCCGCTCCACGCTGCAGTTTCTGATCCGAAACGCAGCGATCGCCAGTGAAGAACGGCTGCCGATCTGTCAGGATACCGGCATGACCGTCATCTTCCTTCGCGTCGGACAGGATGTGCATTTCACCGGCGGCTCCCTGCGGGATGCCATCGATCAGGGCGTCGCCATGGGCTATGAACAGGGCTATCTGCGCAAGTCCGTCGTCGATGATCCGCTGTTTGAACGGATCAACACCCGGACCAATACACCGGCCATCGTCTACACCGAGATCTGCGAAGGAGAGCAGGTCGAGATCCTCGTCGGAGCCAAAGGATTCGGCAGCGAAAACATGTCGACGATCACCATGCTGAAACCGGCACAGGGCATACAGGGCGTCAAGGACGCCGTATTGTCCGCCATCCGTCAGGCCGGGCCAAACGCCTGCCCACCGATGGTCGTCGGCGTCGGCATCGGCGGCACCTTTGACTACGCGGCAATGTTGGCCAAAAAGGCCACCCTTCGCGAAGCCCTTCACAGCGAAGACCCGCGCTATGCCGCCCTGGAAGAAGAACTGTTACAGGAAGCCAACGCTCTGGGCATCGGTCCGCAGGGGCTGGGCGGTGACACCAGCGTCTTCCGCATCAATATCGAACATTACCCGACCCACATTGCCGGGCTGCCCTGCGCCGTCAACATCTCCTGTCACGTTACCCGTCATGCAAAGGAGGTCCTGTGATGAAACATCTGCAGCTGCCGCTATCCATCGAAGAGCGCACCTCACTGCGTGCCGGCGAGATGATCCTGCTGAGCGGCGTGATCTACACCGCCAGAGATGCCGCACACAAACGGCTCAATGAACTGCTGGATCAGGGAAAAGAACTTCCTCTGCCCCTGCAGGATCAGATCATCTACTATGTCGGTCCGACACCGACCCCGCCCGGCCACATCTATGGCAGTGCCGGCCCGACCACCAGCATGCGCATGGATGCCTATGCCCCGCGCCTGTATGACCTCGGTCTGGCCGCCACCATCGGCAAAGGATACCGCACGCCGGCGGTCGTGGATGCCTGTGTGCGCAATCAGGCACTGTATCTGGTCGCCATCGGCGGTGCCGGCGCCCTCTTAGGAAAATGCGTCACCAACGTGAAGATGATCGCATTTGAAGATCTGGGAGCGGAAGCCATCACCCGGCTGACCGTCAGAGAATTCCCGGTCACCGTCGCCATCGACACATGCGGAAACAACGTCTACGCAACACAGGGAGCTAATGCCGGAAACCGATAAACACCCAGCCGACAACGAAACCACTGACCAGACCCTCTGACGAAAAGTCCGACCGTCTGGTTTTTTATTATTCCAAGCCGCATCGCTCCCTTCCCATCTGCCCGCCGGGCGATGTACAAACCAGATACTGAAATGACATATGGTATCAAATAAAGACAAAGAAAAAAACGGACAGCACCTTGCCTGCCCGTTCGGGTGTCCGATAAAAGAATGTTTCGCGTCTGGACCAGATGTTTACGCAAGATCATTGACAGAAAGAGCATTGAGGATCAGATTGACCGCAAAACACAGCGACTTTCGTTTCGCCGCCGGGTTCAGCTGATGGGATCGCCTCCGGTCGCATCGACCTTGGAAACGGACAGTGCCTCCAGCCGAAGGGCAGGATCCTCTGCATCGTACGCCAACAGTACCCGTGCGTATTCCCCGGCCATAAATTCCGGACAGCCCTCCGCAGCCACGACATCCGTGGAAACTTCAATGACAGTTCCATTCGAGAGACTGCTGTTCCCGGCATCATTGACTTCTATGCGCAGGTATTCCTCTTCTGCCTCGATCACTTCCCCCGAGAAAACATACTGCGTATTTTCGACCTCCGACGCAGACCGCTCACATCCCGTCAAGGCCGTGCAGACGACTGCCAAAAGGATCATGACCCAGCGTTTCATCCGATCCACCTCCTTATACAACATACAACGGATTCCCTGTTGATGCAGTTACAGAACATTCTGTAATCTGTGATGCAGGATCTAACTTTTGATGATATTGTATGTGTATCCGCTGACCCACAAAATGAGCGATAAGACCGACCAGACTTCCTGAGAAGATGCGCCGAATAAATAAAGCGTATGCTCACCTGCAGCGTTTATCATACAGAACAAAAATACGATGATATACATGGTTTGTTTCCATCCCTTCATCTTCCCTCACCTCCCCGCTGCGATCGCTTCGAGATCTTTGAGATCCGATCCTCTTTTCCATCTAAAACATAACACTCTCCATCACACAGTACAACAGGAACTGTTGTTTTGGTCCGCATACCGGAAAGAATGACGGATCTTTGGCGATCCCAGTGCATCACGCCTCACAATGCCTGCAATCGTGCATGGAATGTGCATCCGGCAACGGCAGACCGTCTACTTTGCGTGATTGCGAGGACCCTTACGTTGACCGGAAACGACCACACCCAGCAATACCAACGTAACGATGATAAGAAATGCCCCCAGCAGCTGCCACTGAGGCCCCAGCCGTTCCATGTGCAATAAACCCAGCATCACCCAGAATAAGAGCGCAGTCACAAATGACGGCAACAACAATTCACAG
>DWYK01000226.1 GCA_019118705.1 Candidatus Merdibacter merdigallinarum
TTCTCGAACGGACCGCAGCCATGCTGCATCGCACGGCAGCAGTTCGCCTTCCACTCCGATTGAATCAGGTTTTGCCGCGGAGCATGCGGGGGGTTACACAACCTGTCGTTTTACTCGCACAATCGGTTCGACATCCCGTCCTGCGTCTTGCCGCCTTGTGACCGCGCGACATCATGATTGTGCAATCTCACGGGAAATCATTGGTTTCCCGCCGTTCCGATGACTTATCGCACGGTCACGTTATCGCAGAGTCACAAAACCACCAGCCGGATACCGGAGTCAGTCCAGCTCGCGGACTCCGGTCCATAGCCGCCAGTATTCCCCCCGTCGCGCCAGCAGCTCCTCGTGTGTACCGCGTTCGACGATGCGCCCGTGCTCAAGCACGATGATCGCATCGGCATTGCGCACGGTGGAGAGTCGATGCGCGATGACGAACACCGTGCGGCCTCTCATCAGCGCGTCCATGCCCTGTTGGATCAGCGCCTCGGTGCGGGTGTCGATGGACGAGGTGGCCTCGTCGAGGATCAGCACCGGCGGGCCGGCGCCCGTGGACCCGACGAAGGCGATCGTCTGCCCGGGCTTGGCGTACAGCGACAGATCCTTGAGCACCGGATGGCCCGGCTCGTAGCCGAAATCCACGTGGTGGAAACGCACGTCGCCCCGCAGCGGCGTGCGGGACGCGCCGCGGACCCACACCCAGCCGGCGGCCCCGGCCGCCGCGCCGTCGGTGTTCGCGCGACCGTCCCGCTCCAGCCGCACCGCGCCCTCGTCGACCTCCGGGTCGAGCCGCATCACCGAGAAGATCCGTTCGGCGCCGGCGAGCGCCGTGAGCAGGAAGTTGCCCTGCTGGGTGAACTGGTTGAACGGCGCGGCGGCCTGCCGCACGAACACCAGATAGCTGGCGAACGAGCCGACGTCCGCATAGCCGTTGATGGCGAGCACCGCGCCGACGATCGTCACGATCGCATAGTTCGCGTAGCTGACGCACACGGTGACCGGCACCATCGTGGAGGCGTAGGTCTGCGCGGCCACGCCGGCCTCGCGCAGCCGTCCGTTGAGCGTGCGGAATCGCGCGAGGTTCGCGCCCTCATGGTTGAACACCTTGACGACCTTCTGCCCGAGGATCATCTCCTCGACGTAGCCGTCGACGCCGGCGAGCTCAGTCTGCTGCCGAGCGAAGTGCCGGCTGCTGCGGCCGCCCGAGAAGCGTACGTACAGCGCGATCGCACCGTCGCAGACCAGCGTGATGAGGGTCAGCCGCCAGTCAAGCACCAGCAGCAGCGTGATCGTGCCGACGATCTGCACGCCCGCCTGCACGAGGTTCGCGAAGCTGTTGTTCAACGCCTCGGAGACGGTGTCGACGTCGTTGGTGAAACAGCTCATCACGTCGCCGTGGCGTGTGCGGTCGAAGAACGACAGCGGCAGCCGTTCGATGCGGGCGAACAGGTCGCGGCGGATGTCGGAGACGACCTTCTGCGCGACGCGGACCATGATCTGCGAATAGCCGAAGCAGGCGACGACACCCGTCAGGTAGATGCCGGCGGTGAACGCCACCCCGGCCAGGAACCGTTGGGGGTCGCCGTCTTCGATCGCGTTGACGACCGGTTTGATCATGTAGGTGCCGAGCAGGTTGGCGCCGCCGCTGACGCATACGAGCACCGCCACGGCGATCAGCGCGAACCTCGTGCGGCTCATGTAGGACAGCAGCCCGCGCAATGCGGCGGCCACATGCTCGGGTCGTGCCGGAGCCGCGGTTTGACGTGATGGCATGTCACTCCCCCTCTCCGCGTACGTCGGACGTGCCGCCGCGCGTGCCGGCCGCGTCGGGTCCGCCATGGACGCCGGATCCGACCTGTGATTCGTAGATCTCCCGGTAGATCGGGTTTCCGTCCAGCAGTTCGGCGTGCGTGCCGACGCCTTCGATGCGCCCGTCGTCGAGCACCACGATCATGTCGGCGTCCATGACCGATGCGACGCGCTGGGCGATGACGATCGTCGTGATGCCGCCGAGCCCGGTCAGGTTGGCGCGGATGCGGACGTCGGTCGCCATATCCACCGCGCTGGTGGAATCGTCGAGGATCAGTATGCGCGGGTGTTTGAGCAGCGCGCGTGCGATGCATAGCCGCTGGCGCTGGCCGCCGGAGACGCCGGCGCCGCCTTGGCCGAGCACGCCGTCGAGCCCGCCGATGCGGTCGAGGAATTCGTCAGCACAGGCCAGACGGCACGCCTCCAGCATCCGCCCGTCGTCGGCGTCCGGGTCGCCCCATGCCAGGTTCTCGCGGATCGTGCCGGAGAACAGCGTGGTGTTCTGCAGCACCACGGCGACCGCGTCGCGCAGAACGGCGAGGTCGTATTCGCGCACGTCGCGGCCGCCGATCAGCATGATCGCCACGCAGGTGGCGTACATCGCGCCCTGCAGGATCGGCATGTTGAGCACGGCCGTGCGGAAGGTGCGCGTATTCGGCCTCCCGCAGGTTGGCGCCGAGTCCCATCGCGGCGCGGGCGGAATACCGCGCGTACAGCAATCCCAAGCCGAGGGCGGCGAGCGCGCAAACGATCATCAGGCCGCCGTCGGCGAATACCACGTTCAGGTTGCGGGCCATGATGCCTTCGTCGATGACCTGCGCCATCAGCATCGGGATGGCGAGTTCGAGCGAGGTCTCCGCCGCCACGCACAGCAGCGCAAGCAGGAAGTCGCGGCGGTTGGCTCCAAGGTACTGGGCGATCAGACGGACGCCGTTCATCGTGTGGCCTCCCGTTCGTCGGCGGCGCGCAGGTTGGCGCGGACACGGGTCAGATAGTCGGCGAAGGCCGCGCGTTCCTCGGGGGTGAAGCCGGCGAGCATGGTCTCCTCCTCGCTGGTGCAGTCCCGCTCCCATGCCTCGGCGGCCATGCGGCCCCGACCGGTGACAGCGAGCATGCGGGTGCGACGGTCGCGCCCCGGCATCGATGTCGCGAAACCGGCGCGCACCAGCGCGTCGGTCATGCGGCAGATCGCGGCCGGATCGGTTTCGAAGTAGTCGGCGAGTTCGCGTTGCCCGCACGGACCGTGAATCGCCAGGTACACCAGCAGTTTGGGCTGTCCGGGGCCGAGTCCCAGTTCGGCGCCGCGTCGGCGCAGCCTGGCGCGGCCGGTCTGGAAGGCGCGGGCGAGACCGTTGGAGAAGCCCGTCAACGACCGTCCGATCGCCGGGCTCGGTTCATCGGTCGATCTCGGTCCACCAGTCGGCGCAGATGACATAAGCCAATCCTTTGACATATCAATCATTGACATGTCAACTATATCTTGCATAGCGACATGCGACGGCAACGCTCACGTCGACGGCACCGTCATTGAGCTGCCCATCTATACAGCCGACGACTTTTCACCGAAGAATGCACTAGTCATACAGCCCACCGTCGAACGTCTGCGTGCGCCGGAAATAGCGATGTGCGACGCACGGATAACCATGCGCCGCACATCTATTCTTGGGCAGTGGACCGAACAAAGAGGAGGAAAGTCCGGTCTGTTGTGGTTCGTTGACGCATAAGCAGCGTCCCCAAACCAGGTGTTATTACTTGACGGCATTCCTGCGGTCGAGGAAACGCTTGATGGTCAGCGTCTCAAGACCGAGGAAGATGACGGCCACAACGGCGATGCCCACGTAGGTGGCCACCTGCCAGACCGGGGTCTGGGCCTTCGGCTCGCCGTCGGCGTACTTCCAGCTATTGACCGCCGTGTAGAGGATGTTGTGGGCCGCGGTGCGCAGTGCCTGGACGCCGGAGGCGGAACGGACCGTCACGTGGTTCGAGCTTTCGAACGTGGCCAGCATCGCGTCGTTGCCGGCACGGACGAGCTGGTCGCCGTTCTGATAGCCGAAGTCGCCGTACCAGTCGGTCAGCACCATGCCGCGGAAGCCCCACTCGTCGCGCAGGACGTTGTTGAGCAGGTTGCTGCTGGCGCCGGCGTAGACCGGTCCGATGTAGTTGAACGCACTCATCACCGCGCCGGTGTCGCCGTCCTTGACGCTCATCTCGAACGGTTTCATGTAGATCTCGCGGATCGCCTGCTCGTTCGACCAGGTGCAGACCATGTTGTTGCGGTTCGTCTCCTGGTCGTTGAGCACGAAGTGCTTCATGAAGGCGTACACGCCCTGCTCGCGGGCCGCGGCGATCTCGGACGAGGCCATCGCGCCGGAGAACAGCGGGTCCTCCGAGAAGTACTCGAAGTCACGGCCGCCGAACGCGGAGCGGTGGATGTTCATGGCCGGCGCGTACCAGCCGGAGGCGTCCATGTCGTGGGCCATCCGGCCGATCATGTCGCCGAACGCGGAGGCGAGGTCGACGTTCCAAGTGCAGGCGAACGCGGTCGAGCACGGGAAGCCGATGGAGCCGACGCCGGTGAACGTGTTGTTCAGCGAGGCCGGGCCGTCGAGGTCGGTCAGCGCGATCTTGCCGACCGAGTCGATCGCCTGGGTGCCGAAGCCGGCGTTCGCGCTCAGGTTGTCCATGTCGTCGACGGACAGCTGGTCGAGCAGCTGGTCCCACATCGGGTCGTCGTAGTCCTTGCCGCGCAGCTGATAGAGGCTGACGCCGTTGTCGGCGCCGGTGGTCGGCATCTCGTCGTTCGGGTCGTCGAAGTCGGCGGGGTCGTAGTTGCCGTTGTTCAGGAACTCGGCCTTGATCTCGTCGCTCATCGACATCGAGGCCGGGGCCGCGGTCGCCTCGTCGTAGTTGGCGAAGTGGTCGGCGCGGGACAGGTACTCGACGTCGCCGGCGGCGTTGTCGAACTGGTTCGTCGCCACGACGGCGTCGCCGTTATGGGTGTTATCGTCGGAATCGTAGGTGATGGTCTCCGGCACGTTCACCGTGGCGGACGCGATCTCGTTGTGCGAGTCGGAATTGATCGAGATCCGGTAGTCGCCGGCCTCGAGCACCCACGCCTTCGCGTTCTCGTAGTCGTAGGAGGCCATGTCGTCGTCATCGAAGGAGATGGACACCGTCTCGGAATCGCCGGGCTGCAGCTCCTCCGTCTTGTCGAACGCCACCAGGTTGGCGGACGCCTTCTCGATGCCGCCGTTGACGTACGGCGGGTTGTAGTAGACCTCGACCACGTCCTTGCCGGCCACGTCGCCCGTGTTCGTCACCGTCACGTCGAACGACACCGTGCCGTCCTGGTAGGTCACATCGCCCATCTGCTGGTCGAACGTGGTGTAGCTCAGGCCGTAGCCGAACGGGAACTCGACCATCGCGTCGTAGTCGATCAGGCCCTCGTCCGCGGCGGTCTCGTAGAACTTGTAGCCGACGTAGATGCCCTCCACGTAGTTCACGAACGTCGGGGTGGACGGGTAGCCGTAGTTGGAGACCGTGAACTCGTCGACGTTGTCGTAGCGGAAGTTGCCGAAGTTGTTCCAGGTCGGGGTCTGGGTCAGGTCGGTGACGAAGGTGTCGGAGGTGCGGCCGGACGGGTTGGTGTTGCCGGCGAGCACGTCGCCCAGGGCGTTGAAGCCGGTCTGACCGGCCGGCGGGCACCACAGCACCGACGCGATCTGCGGGTAGTCGTCGAGGAAGTCGAACTGGAAAGCGTTCGCGCCGTTGTAGACCAGCGTCACGTCGTCGAAGTTCGAGGTGACCATGTCGATCATGTTGCGCTCGGTCTGGCTCAGCTGCAGGAAGTGCTCACCCGCCTCGAAGTCCTGGTAGTCCGGAGAGTTCTCGTCGTAGACGATGTTCTCGCCCTTCATGTCGGTCGGCAGGTCGGAGCCCTCGCCGCCGACGCGGGTGATCACGATGACGGCCTGGTCGGAGAAGTCCTTGGCCTCGGAGAGCAGGTCGTCGGAGTACTGGTCGGCCGGCACCTCGGGCAGCGTCCAGTCCTGGTCGTTGATCGCGACGACCGGACGGTCGGTGCGGTAGTCGGTGTACAGCTTGGACAGGTCCTCGTTGGTCTCCAGGCCGGCGTTCCTCATGCCGTCGAGGATCGAGACGGTCGGATAGGCGTCGGACATCGAACCGGAGCCGGTGCCGCCGTAGACGGGGTTGGTGGAGCCCCAGCCGAACACGTTGACCTTGGTGTCCTTGAGCGGCAGGTTGTCGTCGTCGTTCTTCAGCAGGGTGATGGCCTCCTGCTGCACCTCCGCGGCGAGGTCGTTCGCGGCGGAGATCGTCGACTCCTGCAGGACGTGACGGTTGGTGGCGAGGTTCAGCAGGCTGGACAGCGGGCCGAACAGCATCATCGCCACGGCCACGACCGTCGCGACCAGAAACACGAGCCACGACTCGGAATGGATGAGCTTGCGGACGGCGGTGTCCTTCACCGTCTTCCGGTTGACGCCGATGGTGATGGCGATGGCCAGCACCAGCACCACGGCGATGGTGATCAGATGCGGTTTGAGGTTGTTCAGCACCGCAATGACATCATCGATGTTTACGCCGATCATGCATGTTCCTTTTCTCTCCCGCCGACGCCGGCGCCGGCGACCACAGACGTTGTGGATAGCGGCAACCCTATGCGCGGCGGGGAGCGGACACGGCGGGGACTTCGCGAACGGCGGGTTCCGGTTCGCGAAACGCACCCGGTCAGGCGGACACGCTGCCGGAGGGCGCGTCGGCGCCGGACCCGTCCGATCCGTCGGGCAGCGGAATCACGATCGACATCGAGAACAGCTCATGTTCGGCGGAGATCGTCATCTCGCCGCCGTACCGGTGCACCTGCCGGTCGATCGAGCGCACGCCGAACCCGTGGTAGCGCGGGTCGTCCTTCGTCGTGACCGGCAAGCCGTCGCGGAACCGCGGCTGCCGGTCCGGCGCGTAGAAGTTGTGCTCATCAATCAGCAGCAGGCCGCCGTTCACCGAAACGGTCAAGTCGATGACGCGCTTGTCCGGGTCCGTCACATGCAGCACGCTTTCGACGGCGTTGTCGAGCATGTTGCCGAACAGCGCGTACAGGTCGGACCGTTCGATGAACCCGAGCCGCCGGCCGTCCACCGAGCAGGTGAACATGATGCCGTTGCCCGAGCAGTACAGGCTCTTCTCGGTGAGCAGGGCGTCGAGCGACTCGTTACCGGTGTGGAAGATCGAATCGTAGATGCGGATGCTGTCCTCCACCTCGCGGATCGAGCCGGGGCTCGGACGGCCGGCGCCGTCCGCATACAGCGAGGCCACGGCCTTGCGGATGTCGTGGCATTTGATGTTGATCAGCTCGATGTTCTCCTTGGCCAGCTCGTAATGCCGTTCGCGCAGGCGGTCCGTCTCCCGGATGAGCACCAGGTCGTCGCGCAGGTGGTCGTTGGCCGACACCAGCATCATCACGGACAGGGCGAGCAGCACGCAGACGATGTCGTAGACGTAGCCGGTCACGCGGGTCTCCGGACCCCGGTTCTGCACGAACGCCAGGTTGAACACGATGAACAGCGCGATCACGCCGATGCCGATCATGACCCAGGCGAGGCCGTTGCGCGCCTTCTCGCCGTCGATGGTCATCCGCCGTCCGAACAGCCAGTACGCCGCCACGTACACCGGCGCGTACGTCACGGCGACGAACAGCAGGTAGTCCAGTCCGATCGTCGTCCGGGCGTCCGGCCACACCGCCATGTGCACCAGCCGCGAGACGTCGAAGGCGATGTGCTGCACCGCGTACCCCGCGGCCACCGTGACCAGCGCCTCGATCCACCGCATCACGGCGCACCACCGCAGCGCCACGACGAACAGCCCCGCACACACGGCGAAGAACGCGATCATACGGAAGATCCACGGGAACATCTCAGCGTAGCCGTCGAACGGACGCACCAGCGGCGCGTACGCGAAACCCGTCACGAGCGCGACGACCGGCAGGACGAGCAGCCTCGCGTACGGCGGACGCCACCGGACGCGCCTGCAGAACAGCAGCACCGCGAGCAGCAGCTCGACCGGGAACGTGTAGAACACATCGAACAGCTGCATATCACCCTCCGTGATAGGCCGCGAGCGCCTGCATCAGCGACTTGCGGCGCGACCGGCTGACGCGCACCCGTTCGCCGTCGACGTCGACGTCGTCGCCGTGGACCGCGCGCACCCATTCCAGATTGACCAGACAGTACCGGCTCACGGGCACGAACCCCACCGGCTCCAGCGTCTCCGCGGCGTCCTTCAGGCTCGCCCACACCTTGCGGATCCCCTCGCCGGTGTGGTACAGCAGCGCGTGGTCGAGCACCTCCACGTAGCGGATGTCCGCGGAGGGCACGAACACCGTCTCCGACCCCACGGTCAGCGGGACGGTGACGCTCCGTCGCCTGGCGACGATGTCCTCGGCCTTGCGCATCTTGATCGAGAACGCGTAGTAGTTCAGTGGCTTGAGCAGATAGCCGATCGCGTCGACGTCGTATCCCTCCACCGCGTACTGCGCCATCTTGGTGGTGAACACCAGCACGGTCTGGTCGTCGACGACGCGCAGACGGCGGGCGACGGTGACGCCGTCAGTGCCGGGCATCTCCACGTCGAGGAACATCAGGTCGAACGAGGCCTTGTAGTCGCGCAGCAGGGAATCGCCGTCGGCGAACCGGGTCACGGCGTACCGCGAGGCGTCGCCGTCGAAGTACCGGTCGATCATCGACGCGGTGACCCTGGCGTCCGCATCGTCGTCATCGACCAGCGCGATGGTTATCATGCCTGCCCCCTCGCTTTCGACCGACCGGGCGAACGGCCCGGCATCCGCTGACTGCCATCCATGATAGCGGCCGCTGCATCCGGGCCGCCATACCGCTGAGACATCGTCGGAGGCAGCTTCCCGTTCCCCGCTTGACACGGTCTGTCTCAAAACGACGGGGCACATTATCATCGGAATATGAACCTGAAACAGTGGCAAAAATGGACCGATTGGCCGCTGATGATCCTGGCCATCGTGTTCTTGGCGGCGTTTTCCTGGCAGGTGCTGGCCGGCACGCATACGACGCTGTGCGAAGGGCTGATGAATGCGATATGGATCGTGTTCATTGTGGATTACGTGGTCTCGCTGTGGCTGGCCGAAGACAAATGGCAGTGGTTCACGCACAATCTGATCAGCCTGCTGTCGATCGTGCTGCCGATGTTCCGCCCGCTGCGGCTGCTGAGGCTGGTCAAGGTGCTGCACGTGCTGGGGCGCACCAGCGGCATGGCGGTGCGCGGCAAGCTCACCGTGTACACGATCGGTTCGGTGTCGATGCTGATCTACGTGAGCGCACTGGCCGTGTACGCGGTGGAGCGCGGCGCCGAAGGGTCGTCGATCACCGACTTCCCCACCGCCCTGTGGTGGGCGTTCGTGACGGCGACGACGGTCGGCTACGGCGACCATACGCCGGTGACGGTCTACGGCAAGCTGGTGGCCGTGGGGCTGATGTTCACCGGCATCGCGCTGATCGGCA
>DWYK01000227.1 GCA_019118705.1 Candidatus Merdibacter merdigallinarum
ATCACCAGTAATACCATGATTATTATAACGACCATAAAAAGGTTCCTTTAAACCAAAAGATTCTTTTGGGCGACGATACCAAGCATGAAGCGGCGAAAGGCACATTTAACTCATTCTCCTTAAAAAAAAATTTACATAACAGAAGTTATCCGACTCTCGCAAAAGAAATGATGAAAGAATGCGAGAGTCAGATATACTTCATATTATGTAAAATTTACCATATAAAATCTAATATGTCAATAAGGAAAATAAGAACCTGTAGATTTTTGGATAAAGTTCATGGTTTGACGAGGACCTGACTGCTCTTCAAAAGGTTTACCAAAATCAGAATTACCAGAAAAAGCTCTACCTAATGTACCAGTAACTTCAGTACCAAATATCTCATCAGCTATAGAACGCCACAACTTACCTCCTGAACCAAGATTCTCTGTAAAATCATTATCTAACTTTAACTTACGTTTCTGCTCATCATAAAATGCACCAGCACTATTAGATTGATATGCTGAAGCTCTATTTGCATCAATAGTAGATTGCTTAACTTCATAATCCTTAGCAGAATTTACAAGCTGTTGTTGCAAATTCTGTAACATAATTGGCAAAGAATCTTTAAAATACTGTAAATCTAACTGTGACTTATCATTAGCAATTTTAACACCTTCACTCTGGTTATGCAAATAATCTGATTGCTCGTCTGCCATAAAAGCATCAGCATAATTTTTGGCAATTACACTATCGCCTATTTTTAAATCTTTTTTTAATTGACGCTCTTGTAAATCCAAATTCAAAGCAGAATTAATACCATCCGCAATTCCAGACAAAGGATTTTGCATTGTAATACCAGCATTAGAACCTACAGCACCAGAAGGACTACCAGCAGTTAATATAGGGTTTATACCAGCCTTTTTTAAATCCTCAGCTTGCCATTGATTTCGATTTTGTAAAACTTCACGCTGAAAATCACGATCAACGGCTGCTATTGCAGAATTTTGTTTGTTAGCCCAAATTCCACCAACAGCATTAATCAATCCGCCAGCAACAGCACCAGCAGCAGAACCTAAGAACGACATAATATCACATCCTTGTCAAACCCGGAGTACCATATAGCGGCATAGGACGATAACACTGTAATTTAACATAAATATCAACAATAAACTGCGGCTCAGAAGGTACAGCAATTACACGGTCAATCGGCGGGTTATCAATAATAAATTCACCATTAAGAACCGGAAGCTCAGTAAAATATTGCGCCAAATGCCAAGCCGATAAACTATTAGAAGAAGCTCCAGCACTATCACGATAATTACTATTCAGCTTTCCAGTAATTTTTGACGGATAATAACGCATTTCAGCATAACGCTCCTGATAACCAAAAACCTCGTCATCATCAGCAGTTCCTTGTGCAAAAATCTCCTTATTAAGAACAGCCTGTTCACCTAAATGAGCAAATTGCGGCCAATAAAGTTCCTCACGTGTACGATAAGACCACTGTCTATCTATACCTTGCTGATAAGTCAAATCAGCAGTAATACTCATAAGACCAAGCAAAATACAATGCTCAGTAGCACTATAATTAAAGGCATGATGAATATCACTGAAATAAGCATAAGCAGCAAGATTACCAAGAGGACTACCACCGTCAGCACTTTCAGCTGTCTGCTGTACAGGATTAATATTCAAACTCGTTACTCCATGACCAAGAAACTCAGGACGCTGAAGACGTGCATCAGGAGAAATGACACCAAACATACTGCGAATGATTTCAGTATAGCGAGCACCACCAATAGCTAAACGCTCTAAAAAGTGCTGCATAGCAAATGCCTGACGAAGACTATTAATAGTAATTGCAGTAGCAGAAGTTAAATCGGCAGTTAAACCTTCAATTCCTATATTAGACAATGTTGTTGTACCGTGACCAGATACAGAAATATTTTGAACAGCAGTGCCCATAGTAACATTACCAGAAGCATTACCTAAAATACCAGTAATTTGACCACCAATAGGACCATTATCACGATTAGAAATAAGGGAAGATGTCGGTAATCCTGTTAAAGTAGCAGTACCACCTACAGAACCAGTAACGCCAAGTGGCAACTGAACACCTTCACCATACTGAGGAAACGGCAAACAAGCAGTAAAATAATCAAAACGCTTACCTCGTGGAGCAGGCATATAAAGATTGTCCCAGCCAGACTCCTCAAGCTGATTTGCATTACCAGTAAAATAGCCAGCTGTAGAAGTAAAATTCAACGTAGGCGCATCCTGCAAAAATTCAGCTCTAAACCATTCCTGCCAAACAAGGCAGTAAGCACGGAAAGGTAGTGCTGATACAGATAAACCACTAATACCCTGAGGAAAACCAAAATAATCCCAAAGCGACTGAGCTTTAAAATTAGCTGTATTATCAGAAGTTAACTGAGGAATAAGAAAATCCTCAGACTTACGTGTATCGTTAGGACCACTTGTTTCACCCATGAAAATTTTAAAATCATTCCAAACAAGACGAAGCGGAACACTAAAATAAAACGTTTCAACCCTAATATTATCCATTATAGGATAAATCGGTGTTGCCATACGACCGAACATTGAAACCTCAGCCAAATAAGTATCACCGGGGTAACACATATCACAAAAGAAGGGAACAAGTTTACCAGCGTCAAGTGTAGTTTTATATCCAAAATCACGTTGAAATAAAGACCGTTGAATATTCGCTTCAGGTACATTAGAAAATTGATGTATCATTACTGATTTCATTATAACACCTCTTTTTCAATATTTAAAAAGGCGGTGTCACTCAGCGCTATATAGAACAAGTATATATAGCGCTGAGCGGCGCTCTAAAATCGCACCGGGCTTACGCCTGACCCTCACCGGGTTTTTTATCAGATTCACCAGAAGGTTTTATAATCTCTGCTACTTCCTGAGCCAATGTTTTAACAGGTTTAACAATATTAGCAAGACCCATTTTAACCAATTCTTCTTTATTCTTATCATTCGTTACAAACTCCATAAAACGATAAGGATTATAATTAAATCTATCACGTACTTCAACAGGAAGCTGTTCAAACTGTTCACGAGCTTTACTTACAATATCCATTGCTGTAGCTAAATCACGCGGAGCAACACTCTGAACAAACTGTGGAATACGTGCAGGCTTAGTTAATCTACCAGGATAAGCAGTACCATACTTCAACATATTACTGTAAAGGTAATGAATATCACATTCTTTAACCACATCAGCGTCACGAATAGTGCGTGTAGGATACCTAAATTTAACCACTACTTCTGCCACAGGCTCAAAAGGACGGCGAACACGGCTCATAATCTCCAACCCCCTCTATGCGGCTTAGCCTGCGTATTTAAACTCTGAGTACGCAAACCAACTCCAGTAAACAATTTTTTACTGCGCTTAGCAGAAACTTGCTTTCTCATAAATCTCACTCCTAACCAAGAAAATCAGTAAAGCTACCAAGTACACTACCAGCAAAAGCGGCAAGTGCTTGAAAGAATGCAGTCCACCATTTATTCATAATATCACCACCTTTACAAAAATATAAAAAGAGCGTGGACATAATCCACGCTCAGAGTACGCTAAGTTCTGGATCGAATTATTATGTTATTCTCTAACGGAAGTTTGTCCGGCGATAGCTTTCACAAGTGTATCAGGATTAACAGCAGAAGGAGCAACAACCTCAGGAGCAGCCAAAGGAGTAACAACGCCAGTGGTATTCTCAAAAGAACCAATACAAACCAACTCGAAGTCATTCGGAAAACGAGAGATTTGAGAACCTGGCACAGTAGCAGCACTATAAAAGTTACGACGAGCGACCAAATGGTTAACACCAGTCATCACCTCAACAAAAACACCAGCGACCTTGTCCTTCACAGAATACAAATACAACTTCATAAATTTTCACAACCTTTCTTTAAATATAAGCCAACAAGGGAAAAAACGCAAGCAAGCTTGCCTTTTTCTAATGGGCTAAATCTATGCACGCAGTAACGGCGCCACGCTTCCCAAGCTGATTAAGTTTGGAAAACACCAGCAGATAGTAACGCCGCTACCGCTCTGCAACGAACGGAAAACTGCCCAAACAAACTAATAATTCATTATACACATTGTACATTCAAATCAACCTCGCCATCCTCAAATCGGCGAACTTCATGTTCTAATCTATATAAAAAACTTTGCTGTATGGAAATAATATGAGCAATATCACGTTCAGGAATATTTTTTACATAAAGACGCATAGCAAGTTTAGCTTTATAGTACAAATCCTCATCATCTTGCAAAAGCCAATTCCAAAACTGCGTAGGAACAGAAACACGAACAGCTTTTTGACCATTATATATTACAAGTCGTGCGCCAAACTTTCCAAAAATATCTTTATAATGTTTCATGTAATAATAAAAACCTAAACCACGGCGGCGGCTCATCAAATGAAAAGGTTTTTCGAGTCCGAGAGCTTCGTAGTCGGTGGTATCCGAAACTTTCTTAGATACATAACCAGCAATATAACGAGCATTAGAATAACTAAAATCATTAACAGTATGATACCCGTAAGTCCAGCACCTGCCAACAACATCTGAAACGTAGTCAAGAAAGCGACCGTTAGGACGGAATATTTTGCGGTCGAAAGAAAAATCCTCTCCGAAAATAACCAAGTGAAAATGAGGACGCATTCTGCGGCGACCATATTCGCCAACAGCATAAAAACGTATAAAGGTTCCACGTTTTGAAAGCTCCTTTCTCAAACGCTTCATAAAAAGCACCAAATCATTTTTAATTAAAACACCTTTACCCTCATCATTAACAGGTAAATTCTCGGCATTATAAGTAAGAGTAATAAAACAATTCTTATCATGACATTTAGATTCAAGATAAATTCTATTAGCCCAGTCAGAACGTTTCTTTTTAACGCATTCAGCACACTTTCCACAAGGTATTTCCACAGGACGGTCAACCCATGCATCACGTAAATTAAAGGTAATACCTAATTTTTTTACATGAACAATATCACCAGTAATACCATGATTATTATAACGACCATAAAAAGGTTCCTTTAAACCAAAAGATTCTTTTGGGCGACGATACCAAGCATGAAGCGGCGAAAGGCACATTTAACTCATTCTCCTTAAAAAAAAAT
>DWYK01000023.1 GCA_019118705.1 Candidatus Merdibacter merdigallinarum
GTGGCGGTGCTGGTGGTTCCATCGTCGGTGCTGGCATCGGTGGTGCCGCCGTCATCGGAACCGCAGGCGCACAGGCCCAGGGCCATTGCGGCAGCCAAGGCCATGCAAAGTAACTTCTTTTTCATGTTTGAGTCTCTCCTTTTCATGTTTTATACAAGAAAGTGTTTCAGATGGAACACTTTGGTGTATCTTACAGAGTGTCAACATTCCAGTTGAAAATCCAATTTTGTATCTTTTGACCACGTTTTTGCATTTTATGTATTATACAATGGCGATTTCGAATGTTCAAGTGTCCAAAGAGTATTTTCTTCCTTCCTCTCTTTTGGACGGTTTCGCCGGAAAAATTTTTGCGTTTTTTGGCAATTCTGTGACTGGAAATTGTCAACTTGCCAGTTTTTTCAAGGGGTCTTGGGGGATTGGCAAGGTGGGTAGACGTCATAGAGAAGCGGACTGTCCGCGTACCGCAGACACAATAGACAATGTTGCCCCAGGTTGACTGGAATTCTCCCCGGGAGATGGGCCGCAACCCGCCGTTTTTTCCTGTGGGAACCCAGTGGGAAACCCGTGGGAAAAATGCTTGGCGGGGCTTGGGGACGAAGGAGTTTCCCCAGAAGAAGGTTCTGAGCCTGGTGCTTTGCGTGGCTATGCTGCTGTCTGTCATGGTCATGGGCACTGGGGCGGCCTTCAGCGATGAGGACGAATTCTCCCCTCAGTATCAAGAGGCGGCAGAGGTTCTCACCAATCTGAAGGTCATTCAAGGTTACGAGAACGGCAGCTATTTCCTGCCTCAGCGTAACATCACCCGCGCTCAGGTGGCGACCATGATCTATCGTGCCGCCACCGGCGACGTCAACGACACCCAGGTGGGCCAGTATGTTGACTACGACCAGTTCAACGATGTCAGTGCCACCGATTGGCATGCTGGCTATGTGAACTATTGTGCCAACGCTGAGCTGATCAAGGGCTTCACCCCTGACACCTTTGGCCCCAACAAGAATGTGACTGGCTATCAGGTGCTGGCCATGATCCTGCGTGCCGTGGGTTATGACCAGAACGACGAGTTCACCGGTTCCGGTTGGGAGATCCGTACTGCTTCCATCGCTGAATCCCTGGGCATTCTGGACAACGTGCAGGACGCTACCCTGGGCCAGCCCGCTACCCGTGAGCTGGTTGCTGAGCTGATTTTCCAGGCCATGATCGTCCCCACCGTGGAGTACACGGTTGCCTTCGGGTACCAGCCTGTGTGGCCTCGGGAGACCTTGGGTGAGCGTGAGTTCGGTCTGGAGCAGATCTCCGGCGAGATCAGCGCTGTGGGCCGTACTGCCGGTACCACTGAATTTAACGACAAGACTGTTGTCGCTAAGACCGATACCGCTTGGACCGACATCGGCTATGGCGCTTATGTGTGGACCGTTCCCACTTCCGGTTCCAAGGCTCTGACCGCTGTGTCCGATGTGTCCATCACTGGCGAGAGCCTGCTGACCACTACCGATGGCACGTCCGTTGCAGATGCAGATGTTACCATTGAGAATGATGCGCACCTGTATTACAACGGAGACTATGTCGGCCAGATCAAGGTAAACGCAAATGGTGATGTTACCAACGTTAATGGTGGCGATGTTGATAGCAACCTGGTTGACAAGGCACCTCTTACCGGTGTGAAAGTCGATTACATTGACAATGACAACGGTGGCCGTGCCGAGGCAGTTGTGGTCACTGAGTACACCACTGCTAAGATCACTGGCATTGCCACGGACTCCACCTCTTCCGGCACCAGCGCCACGGAGCCTTCCACCGTTTATTTCACTGATTATGCAAACGGTAACCCCGCAGGCAATGCTGGTGTACATCCCGTTGCAGCTGACTACGCTGTCTCTGATGCCAACCTGGCAGTCGGTAATATTGTGACCTATGTTGCGTATGATGGTCTGGATACCAAAGACAGCTATTACACCTTCGTGGCCAGTGGTGTGACCGACACCCTGAACAAGGTTGTCCGCGAGAACATCCACAGCAACCCCGTTGAACACTACATCGTTGGTGATGCTGATCTGTACAAGTCCGAAATCACTGGCATGGACACCAGCGTGCTGAGCAAGGCTTACCTGGGTGAGGATGTCACCTATTACCTCGACGAGTACGGTTATGTTATCCTTGCTACCCTGTACAGTGAACCTACCCAGTACCTGTTTGGCATCAGTAACAACCACACCGACGGCAACACCGACGTGGCCACCGGCAAGGTCGTGTTTACTGATGGCGCTGTGTCCAATGTCTCTATCGCTTCTGCAGACGGTAAGAATGACCTGGGCAACAATGTAATCAAGGATAAGCTTTACACTTACACCACCAACAGCGACAACGAGTACACTCTGACCACCTCCCCGGAGAAGATTACCTCTGCTGTCCATGAGGATGACAACGTCAACATCACTCTGAACGGCACCAAGTACTACGTGGACAATCAGACTATTGTAGTCGACGTCACTGACGTTCGGGACAACGGTGCTACTTCCGCCACTGTTTACACCGGCACTGCCAACATCCCCGCATTCGATTATGCTGATGGCTACTTTGTTGCCGATGCTGACAACTATGTCTCCTTGATGTTTGTCTATGATTATGGCACCTATGCCAGCGACCGTTTCATGGTCTATGACATTAGCGACAGCACTGTCACCTACGACAAGGATGGCAACATCTACACCCTGGACGTTGTCCGCGATGGCGTTCCTGCCACTGTCGATCTGACGGAAGAGCAGTTCCTCGACATCGTGAAGTACTATGGTGTAGGTATCTACACCACTGATGAGCCCTTCCAGCATATCACTGGCTATACCAGCTATGCGGAAGTCTATGGCAGCCTGACTTGGAACGACAACACCATCCGCGTGAATGCCAACGGCGATTGGAACGCCTACAGCTACAACGAGAACACCACCATTACCGTTCTGAACATCACCACTGGTGAGGCCAAGTTCTTCACCGGACTGGAAGCCGGCATGACCTTCCCCTGGGTCGACAATTCCAGCGACAACGCCAGAGGTTTTGTAGATGTGGATGCTGACGGTAACGTTGCCGAGCACATCTACTTCGTCGTGGGCAATGAGGCTACCGCCAAGGATAATCATCACGTTGTTACCGAGCCTGCCTTGGCCAACGGTTCCGTTACTGAGTACTACGTGAAGGATGGCATGGTTACCGGTGTGAATGTTGGTGAACCCAAGTATCACGATGTGATTGTTGATGACGCTACCTGGCAGACCGTGCTGCAGGGCACCGAAATCTCTGTGCCTGATCAAGGCAAGGGTGGCACCGGCGCAAAGGTCACCATCGGTGACAATGATCCCGTCTACATGGAGTATGGAGAGTCCATTTCTGTTACGGGCGAGGTAATCATCGAGACCGGCTACGTTGCTTGGACTATCGGTGATACAACTATTCCTGTTCAGTATAGTACTAGCGGACAAGATCTGGACAGCGTGCTCGGAGATCTAAAGGGAACATATGTCCACTTTGAGAGAACCGGTGCAAGCAACTATGCTTCTGGCTATCAGGCTGTCACGGGAACCCTTCAGTCCACCCACGACACCACTTTTGAAGATGGTTTCTACAAAGTGGACGCATCTAATGTTGGTGAAGGCTTCAGCGTTGTTGTAAATGGAACACCTGTTTCCGATGATGTTTTCTACGTTAAAACTGATGCCGTTATCAATGTTGTCCGAAATGGTGATTCTGAAATCGTGACTTCCTATGGTGCTGACGGGGATATCACTGCTGACATCACCATTGCCGATCCGACCACCTAAGCATCCCTTATTCTTCCTAAAAACTTACCCACCTAAGTTCACCGCCCACGGGTTTTCCCGTGGGCGGTGTTTTTCTGGTCCTTTTTTATAACGCAGCCCTGTCCTTCCAAGTTGTTGCCGCCCATTCCCCCCGCGGCCGGTAGTTCTCCTCCCACACCCGCACGGCCCAGGTGGGGGAGAGCAAGGTGACCTTCTCCCCCTGGGCGGCCAGCCAGCCCCAGAAAGCGGGCCCCAGCACCGCCGGGGCGGTCACCGTAAACCCGTCGCGCACCGGGACCAGGGTGACCTCCCTGCCCCAGCGGTCCAGGATCTCCCCGGCCAGGCCGGTGCGGCACCGCAGGCACACCGTGGTCTG
>DWYK01000024.1 GCA_019118705.1 Candidatus Merdibacter merdigallinarum
CGAATACGAGGGACGGGACTCCGTCAACAGCCTGACGGCCTTCGCCTTGAACTCATCCGTGTATCTCGTGCCCTTGGACATGATTCCATCATCTCCCATCGAGTTAGGTGAAATGCGGAACAAAAACCAGACCATATCACGGAACCCACCGTGTGAGGGAAGGCCCTCTTGAGTTTTATTTGGAACCGCAACATCTTCTTTCCGAAATCCAAACCTTCCCACCCCCAAACAGGCACCACACACTCAAACAGAACCCGAACCGTTTTACTCATTCAGCATGTTCGCCTACAATATTTCTGACAAAATGAACGGAGAGTGAATAGGCGGTCAACGTGGCGCAACATGACAATTCCGATATCCTCGACCATGCAAGCATGAAACGGGATGACATTCACGATGCCACGGCTGCGCCCGACACAGAGGTTACAACCGATACTGAGAACACGGGCAACATTGCAGCATCATGCAATACCAAAAACACGCCCGACACTGGAAACACTGCAATCGACAATACGGATAACAACAGTTCCACCGCCGAGGACACCAGCAACACGGTTGACACCGACGGTATCGATAGCGATGACAAAGCCAGCAACAATGATTCCGACTCGTCCGATACCGAGACCTGCAACGCCAATATGGACATCGCGAATACCGACGGCGACCTCGTCAATGCAGATTCCCATCTCTCGCGTCGGGAAACGCTAATAGCTCAACTCGTACCTGTCAGCAAGGCGATCCGTAGCATGTGGAACAGAAGACCAAAGCTGCCGTTCGCACTATATGCCATCATGTTCGTGGCGGTCACGATAACCTGCGTACTGATCCTGCAATGGAGTGTGTACAGCGAGACCACCTACGCAGATGACGCGCAAGTGGACGATACCACGCGTGTCATGGGCACAGTGGCCGGGCAGCTGACCCGGTTCGTCAGCCAGATGTGGCTGGAGCAGCATTGGCAATTCCTTCTGAACTGCCTAGTGCTGGGAATGATCTATCTGATGACGGTCACGCTGCTCAACCGGTTCTGGGTGGCCACGGCCCTGTTCGGCACCGCGATGATTGTGTTCGCGGTGGCGAACAAATGCAAAGTGGAGCTGCGTAACGAACCGCTCATCCCCGCGGATTTCAGCTTCGTCTCCACCGGCAACACCGGCGAACTGCTATCGTTCGTGCCGGAGGAGGACATCGCCATTATCCAGACCACCGTATTCGGATTGTCCTGTTTCGTGATGGTATGCGTGTTGCTGCAGCTGCTTGATGGGCGTAACGGGTTGATTCCGTGCCATTGGCGGCCGTCGCGGTTCGTCAGTGGCAAGAACATCGCCGCCATCGTCACGCGCGTGCTAGCGTTCGTGGCGAGCTGCGCGCTGCTGATCTCCTTCGTCTGGAATCTGAGCATTACACAATCTTGGGCACAACGGTGGGCACAAGACCTATCCGATTCCCCGACTTTGTGGAACGCATTGGACGACGCCCGTACCAATGGCACAATGATGAGTTTTCTTCGGCTTGTCCACGCCTCCATTATGGACGAACCAAAGGGTTACAGCGAACAGACCATGAAGAAGATCGCCAGACGGTACGCCACGAATGCCGACGCCATCAACGCATCGCGCACCGCCAATCTCACCGACAGCACCGTCATCATGATCTTGTCGGAATCGTTCTCGAATCCAACACGGGTGCCGGGCGTGGCATTCGTCGATGACCCAATGCCCAACATCAATGCGATCAAAAACGATACGACATCCGGACTACTGGTCTCCCCTAGCTATGGCGGCGGCACCGCCAATATTGAGTATCAATCCTTGTCAGGACTGAACCTGGCTCTTTTTGACCCCTCAATGCTTTCCGTATTCCAACAGTTGATACCGAAGCAAAGCAACCCATATACATTTAACCGCATCTGGAACGATAAGTACGGGGAAACCGGCTCGGCGGCGTTCCACCCATATCTGAAAAACATGTATTTCCGTGACAGTAATTACGCCAAGTTCGGTTTCTCCCAATTCATGACCCTGGACAGCACTCCTACGATCAAGTATCAGCAGCGTAATGCGGCGTCGACATATGTCAGTGACGCCGCCGCGTATCAAAACGTGCTGGATACCGTCAGCGATCAGGAGCACCCACAATTCATCCAACTGATCACAATGCAAAATCATCTACCATATGGTGACTATTATGAGTCCAACATCTTCTATGACACGGACCTATCGTCAATATCCGATGAGGA
The DNA here is from genome assembly GCA_019118705.1 of Candidatus Merdibacter merdigallinarum. Classification (GTDB taxonomy): domain Bacteria; phylum Bacillota_I; class Bacilli_A; order Erysipelotrichales; family Erysipelotrichaceae; genus Merdibacter; species Merdibacter merdigallinarum. The sequence goes on from DWYK01000024.1 coordinate 2,240, forward strand.
TGAGCGTCATACCATTGAAAACTACGCCAAGGGAATCAACATTACGGACCAAGCGACCCGCGACTTCCTTGATCAGCTGGATGCGTTGGATAAACCCGTCACGGTGATTTTCTACGGTGACCATCTCCCCAGTCTTTATGCCACGGCGAGCAAGGATCCGGACAATCTCGTGACGTTGCATGAAACGGATTATTTCATCTGGTCGAACCAGGCATCCGAATCAGCGAACACCAAATTGTCTGTAGACGTCACCAGTCTTTCATCATCGAATTATCTGATGGCCACAGCCGCGGAACATATGGGGGCGACCGTATCGCCATATTTGGCGCTGCTAACCGACTTGCACCGACAAATACCCGCCATCAGCCGTATCGGTGACGAATCAGACGGCTGGTCAGAGGGAGAGCCGACTTTCCTCAACGCACAGGGAGAGCAGATTGACCTCGACACACTCTCAGCATCCGCGCGCCAGCTACTGGAGGACTACCGTCTGGTGCAGTATGACCTGACCGCCGGCGAAAGCTATCTGTGGGATACCAACTTCCTAACTGTTCCCGAAACGCCGCACACGGCGCTGAACCGCAACTACGTTCCTACGTCGACGCAATAGATTCCACATCCGTTGCCCCCCCCTCATAACCGGCATGAACCCATCTCATCCGATAGCGTGTCCGAAACACATCGGGATACTGTGACATACTGAAGCCGCCTGCATACCGATCAAAGGAAAAGCTATGAACGACCCTCAGCCACTCGTTTCTATCATCGTACCCGTATACAACACGGAGCGATATCTGCCATACTGCATCGATTCAATTCTGGGACAGTCGTACACCAATATCGAAGTCATACTGGTGGACGACGGTGCCACTGACAGTTCCCCCTCCATCTGCGATAACTATGCCGCGCAGGATACTCGCATCACCGTCATCCATCAAAGCAACGGCGGCATCGCCAAAGCACAGAACACGGGACTTGATGCCGCACATGGCGAATTCATCGCATTCGCCGATAACGACGACATTCTTGACCGTCGCAACATCGAATATCTTCTGCACGCGATCCAACGCACGGGAGCGGATATGAGCAAGGCCCGTTGGAACCAGTTCGGTGTGTCCCGAATCGAGGAGACCGCAGCAGCCGCACATGCCGGAACCGATTCCCCAGCCTCCATAACCGTTGTCAGGTCGCCGCTACGCGACTATCAGACAACGTTCTGCAAAACCCTGCGGTTGCTTGGCGATTCGTTGGGGCATCACTCCGAAACCCGATACTTCAACGAAGCGAATTGGTGCCGGTTATACCGGCGCACACTGTGGGACGGTATACGGTTCCCCGAAGGGATGTATGCCCAGGACGTTATGGTGGCCGGGATGCTCTACGAGCGAATGGCAGCGGTCGCCGATGTTGATGCCGTGCTATATTACTGGCTCCAATCGACAGATTCGGTGACGCACAGCAAGCGGTCGTTCCGATTTTACCATGACAATGTACGTGCCGGAATCATGAACTTCCGTCTTGCGATGCATAAGGGCATCACGCCAGCGCGCAGTTACTACACGATACGCGAGGAACTGCATCAGGCCACGCGTACCAAGGAATATGTCACGGATCCAAGTGCCGCCGAACAATACCGACAGGATAGGGCCGAAGCCGATTCGCTGATCCGCAAGCTTTCACCAGTGCAACGCATCCGTTGCACCACACTTGCCGTATTGCGTTACATGGAAAAAAACGTTTACGACAAATGCATCAAGAACCTGCGGTAGGCTAATCGTCATGGCTGGTCCGTCTTGCATCTTGCATCGATCGACCAGCCTTGCCGGCTGCCCAACACGGATGCGCGAGTGTTACGCCTCACGAATCCAGTAATTGCCCGATGTGCGGGAGAGATTCGGATTGTAATACGGATCGTTGTCGATCAGCGAACCGTAACGCTTGTGCATCTTCCGACCTTCGTCTTCCAGACGCTGTCGCTTCTGCTGACTCTTCACGTCATAACCGCGCGTGACCGACTCGTAATGGTACAGCTCGACTTCGTGCGCCCATACATTGTCCTTGTCCAGCTTCCGATGAATCCGCAGACAAAGATCAACATCGTTATACGCCACAGCGAGATTCTCATCGAATCCGTTCACCGCCCGGAAGTCCGCCGCCTTCACCATGCAGCAGGCCGCAGTGACCGCGGAATAATTGACGTTCTCAATCAGACGACCAAAATAGCCCAGATACGTGCGTGGGAATCCGACTTGAATGTGGCCTGCAACACCGCCCAGTCCAAGCACGATGCCGGCATGTTGGATGGTTTCGGTCGGGTAATACAGTTTGGCTCCGACAACACCCACTCGGTCAAGTTGCGCGAATGAGACCATTCGTTCCATCCACTCGGGACTGATCACCTCGGTGTCGTCATTCAGGAAAAGGAGGTAGTCACCGCGGGCCTTCCGGGCGGCGAGGTTGTTAATCCTGGAAAAGTTGAACGGAATGTCGATCTCCTCCGTCCGGAAACGGTCTCCCAGCTGCCGTTCATACCGCTTGTACAGGTCGAACATGTGCGGGTTGGTGCTTCCGTTGTCCGCGATGATAATCTCATAATTGCCATACGTCGTTTTCTTGATGATGGAGTCGACGCAACGCTCGATATTGTCATACCCGTTCTTCGTCGGGATAATCACCGAAACAAGCGACTGTCCCGCAACGGCGTAATGCACGTTATAGATGCCATTGGGCCCCGCAGAGACGACCTCGGCCGCAATGCCACGTCGGTCCATGGCATCCTGAAGCGCACGAAGTCCCGCATCCGAGGCATAGCTCTTGGCCCCACCACTCGACGCCGTCGAAGTACTCAATGTGCGCCAGTGGTATAACACCTTGGGAATGTGGCGAATCCGGGTGGGGTCGCTGTGTTCCACGAAGCGCAACACCAGATCGTAATCCTGCGAGCCCTCATATCCCACGCGGAAACCGCCGATCTCATCCACAATGGACTTTCGGTATACACCGAAGTGGCTGATGTAATTCGTGCTCAGCAGCAGATCCGGTGAATAATCCGGCTTGAAATGCGGATCCAATCGGTTGCCCTGCTCATCGATCTTGTCCTCGTCGCTATAGACGAGATCCGTGTCGGGATGGCTGTTCAGCATCTTCACCACTTCGTACAGTGCTTGAGGCGGCAGTTCGTCGTCGTTGTCCAGCAGACCGATGAACTCGCCGGAAGCCAGTTCCAATGCGGAATTGGTGGAGCGGGAGATGTGGCCATTCTTATCCCGAAACACAACTTTGATACGGTCATCCTGCGCGGTGAGGCGCCTCAGCAATGGTTTTACCCGTGGATCGGTGGAACAATCATCCGCCAAGCACAACTCCCAATTGCGGTAGTACTGTTCCCGTACCGATTCCACGCATCGTTCGAGCCATTGCGGTTCGACGTTGTAGACGGGAACCAGCAGCGAAATCAGGGGCTTGTATGCGAACCTCTCCGCCTGCGAACGTGCGACGGCCGGGTTATACCGTTCTGTACGGGCAATCAGCCTACGGTACGCGCGCTTCTGCATGCGCGGAGACAGATACCGATCCATCAGTCGGCGCATCGTGCTGCGCGGATGCCTCAGCAGCGCGATTTTATGCAGGACCGAGGTCACGGCACTCAACGCGGGGGAAGAGACCTTGATCGGGACGGTCTTGCTGTCAGTGGAGGTGGTCAACGTCAGCGCCAGCCGTTCACCGTCGAGACGCCTGACGCCTTCCGGAACGGAGATTTCCAGTTCGAATCCGAGGACGGAACTTTCAGGAACGGGGTAGGACACGTTGACATCCAGTCGCACCACTCGATGCAATTCATGCAGGGATGCCTTCCGTGTCCTTCGCAGCGCGATGTCGACCTCGTCGTTGCCGTGCAGGTCGGCCGCCCAGCCGGTCACCTTTACCTTAGTGCCATCACGAGAAGGCACGACTCGGTCAATCGCATATATGATGCCTTCCTGCTTGCCGTAATCGCCGGGGAAGCATGCGGCCGCGAAGGGATCCGTTACAGTCCCATGTGCTTTGAGATACGCTGCCACGTCCTTGGCGTCCAATGCCAGATGGTCATGGTCGTAATCCTCAAACCTGGAATATGGTTGCCACAGCGTGGTCTTCCCCGTCTGTTCCCGGACACGCACGCAGTAATCGATCCCTCGCAGCCCCGGAGACAGGCGGTTGTCGAACCCTCCGAGTTCCAGGAAATCCCGGCGTGGCACCAGCATGCAATCCTCGGTGACCGCGAATATATTCCGCTGTAGCAGATCGCGGAAGTAATAGCCGATGCCCTCATCCCACTCGCCACGCATCTCAAACGGCCTACCGCTTTTCAACGCGCGCAGGGTGACGCCGACATTGACCACACGCTGACGCGAATCAAAGATCTTGCCTCCCACCGCGCCGATGCCGGCATTCGTGCCATAGTTCACCATCTCGCGCAGCCAATTCGGATTCAGCGGCTTCATTCTCTTCACGAACATCACATAATCCGTATCAATACTGGATATGAGATCATTCAGCCGGTCATCATCATGCACCTGAATGAACTTCGCGGATGGATAATTCGTGTTCGCTTTAAGCTGCCGATATTGCGCCGCGTCGTACCCCGTCATAACCACGGCCACACTGGGGTCGCCACAGGCATAATCGATCTTATAGGTGCCCAGATTATCCAACATGCGCACGGTACCGTTGATTCCACGACGTTCGAGCGCCGCTTCCAACGCCTTCCGTCCCGCCTCGTACGCATACATCTTGCTGCGTGGGTCTCCGGCGACCGAACTGGCCAAGGTGCGCCAATGATACAACATTTGGGGAATATGGTGGACCTTGACGGCCTGCTCCGTCGCCCTCAGCACAAAGTCGTAATCCTGGCTGCCGTCGTATTCGCTGCGCAACGGTCCGACCTTATGCAACAGGGTTCGGGAGACAACGACGAAATGCGTGATGTAGTTGTGCCCCAGCAACAGGTTCGGGGAATACCCGGGCTTGAAGAACGGGTCGAACCTCACGCCATGTTCGTCGATCTTGTCCTCGTCGGTGTAGATGAAGTCGATGGACGGGTCATCATTCAGCGCCTTCACGACGGAGAACAACGCCTGTGGGGCCAGCTCGTCGTCGTTGTCCATGAACCCGATGTAGTCGCCGGTCGCCAATTCGATCGCCGAATTCGTGGCCTTCGAGATCCTGCCGTTCTCCTCACGGAACACGACCTTGATACGCGGGTCACCGTTGGCGTACTCCTCCAGCAACGGACGCACATGAGGCGACGGCGAATGGTCGTCGGCCAGGCACAATTCCCAATTGTCGTACCATTGGTCGCGCACCGAATCGACGAACTTGCGCAACCATGTCTCTTCCACGTTGTAGACCGGCGTGACAATGGAGATCAGCGGGCGATTGCGGAACCCGGCCATCACGGATTCGGCCTCCTGCCGGGTCATCCGCTCATTACGCTTCATCCATGATTCGTAGAATCCCTGGCGCTTCACAAAACGCCGCTTCACCGCGCCCAGCAACGCCCTCATGCCTTGGGGCGTCCACGCATGGGTCAGATAGAACGACGCCTGCCGCATACGCTTATGCATATACTCATTTCTCAATCCTTGGCGCACCCGGGCCACATCCACCCGTTTGTCGATGGTGCGACCGGGCGTGACGCATGACAGCTGAAATGACCTTATCTGTGCCGGAATCGTGACTGTGAATCCGGCCGCCTCCCGTTCTTCAAGGTCAAACACTGACACGATATCGGCACGCACCTGCCGGCTTATCCCGGCCGCAGCCGTGGGCACCGCCAATTCCAACGCCTTATGGCGAAGCTTGTCGACGGCCCATCCAGTAAGCACGACCTGCTTACGGGAACCGATCGTCTGATCCTCGACCTTCTCGATCGACACCTGATATGAGCGATCACCAAGCACTGTATACATGCGATTCCCTTCTAAAACTAAGGCACGGCGTTTTTTGGGGGGGGGCAGACGGCGGAGACTATTCGATGATGATGCGGGCGATCCTGTCCGGGTTGACGACGGACATCACCTGCGCCGCGAATCCCTTGATATGGAACCGCAGTGCATTTTCCCGCAGCGTCAACCGTTCGGATTCGTTCTGCAACGTCATGTTCACGCGATAGTCACCGAAAGCGAACACGTTATCCACTTGGACCGTAACCACGTGTTTTCCGGGGGAAATGACACTGTCTTCCTGGGCAAGAGGCATGGATAGAACCGGGACGTTCCTGCCGTCATACACATCGATGTACAGATCCTTCGCGGGGATGTTTCTATCGCATTCAATCTCGGTGACCAAATCGAAATTCTCCCCGGCTGCGAGAAACTTCTGATTCTCACCATCTACCTGTGTATTCATCGATTCGACGATGACTGGCTGCCGGTTAGCCTCCATTTGTTCTTGCTGCGTCTCCTGCTTAGGCGGCAGGAACGAGTCGGAATATGCATCCGCCACTTCGTCGGGATCGCCGATCTTTGCGATACGTCCTTCTTGGATCAGCATCGCCCGATCGCAGTATCGTCTGACATCGGGCATGGAGTGGGTGACGAGAATCACCGTCTTCTTCTGGCGCTTGGCTTCGAAGAAATAGTTCTGGCACTTTTTCTGGAACGCCTCGTCGCCGACGGCCAGTACCTCGTCGAGGACAAGAATGTCGCCCTGTGATTTGATGGCCACGGAGAAAGCCAGACGGACCTGCATGCCGCTCGAGTAGTTCTTGAGCTTCTGTTCCATGAAATCGCCGAGTTCAGCGAATTCAACGATGTCGTCGTACATGGCGTCAATCTCCGCATTGGAGAAGCCGAGCATCGCGCCGTTCAGGTATACGTTTTCACGACCGGTAAGTTCGGGATTGAATCCCACGCCGAGTTCGATGAACGGGACAAGCTTGCCGTCCGTCACAATGGATCCCGAATCCGGCGTATAGATCTGCGAGATCAACTTCAACAGCGTCGACTTGCCGGAACCATTCTTGCCCACGATGCCGAAGAACTCGCCCTTCTTGATCTCAAAGGAAATGTCATTCAGCACATGTTGGATGCGGTATCCGCGGATGCCCCGAATCCAGTTGAAAATGGCGTTCTTCAAACTGCCCGCACGCTCGGTGGGGAGTTTGAAGCTTTTCGACACATGCTCCACCTTCAACGCCACCGCGTTGTCATTCATCGTTCCCGCCATCACACCAGCTCCGCGAAATACTTGGATTTGGCCGTGAAATACCACAGGCCGCCAACGAATACCAACAGACTAAACAGGATCGGCCACAGCGCGTACGGCAGGCTCACCCATTCCCACACCGTCGTATTGGCGGTGGAGATCATCACATGGCGGGCGTCCTGCACAATCTGCGCAACAGGGTTGAGCAGAAGATCCAGCTTGGCGATCAGCGGACCGAGGTCACCGGCACGGCTGGAAATCATCGTGATGGGGTAGATGATCGGCGTCGCATAGAATCCCGCTTGCATCACCACTTCCCAGATAGGGTTGAGATCACGCAGGTTCACATATACCGCGCTCAGGAAGAAAGCGACGCCCAGCGCTAACAAGTACAACTCGATCAT
>DWYK01000228.1 GCA_019118705.1 Candidatus Merdibacter merdigallinarum
GGTAGCATTTATCGCCAATCGAGCCAAAATATTTTAATTTCTTTAACAAGTTTGCCTTTTGTTCTCCACTCAATAACATAAGGAAGAATATCAGTAGTTTTCTTTTCATGCATTCATCACTTTATCCTCTCCACTTTTAGCACTCGCCGTCGTTGCCCCCTCTTCAACCCCCTCCGTACTCTCCGGTGTGAACAGAATTTTCACCGTGGCGAAGATGATCTTGAAGTCCTCCACGATGCTGGGGTGGGCTATGTACATCAGGTCCATGACCAGCTTGTCGTAGGGGGTGGTGTTGTACTTGCCGTACACCTGGGCGTAGCCGGTCAGTCCGGCCTTGGCCTGCAGGCGCAGGGCGAATTCGGGCAGTTCCTGTTCGTACTGGGCGGCGATCTCAGGGCGTTCGGCGCGGGGGCCGACGAGGCTCATCGAGCCACCCAGGATATTCAAGACTTGGGGGAGTTCATCGACACGGCAGGCGCGAATAATCTTGCCAACTGGCGTCACACGGTCGTCATGGCTGCCGGTTGATAGCCGGGCCACGCCGTCTTTCTCGGCATCCACCCGCATACTGCGGAACTTGAGAATCTTGAACTCCCTGCCGTCCTTGGTCAGGCGCACCTGTTTGTAGAACACCGGGCCTCCATCGGTCGCCTTGATGGCGATGGCCGTGATAAGAAAGACCGGGCTTAAGATCACCAGGGCCGCCAGCGAGACCACGATGTCCACCAGCCGCTTCAAAAACAGATATTCCGGCTGGGCGGTGTAGCGGCCCACCTTCAGCATCGGCAGATGAAACATGTGCATGTGGTGCGCTCCCGACATGATGGTGTCGCCAATGCGGGGGATCACAAACACATTGATGTCATTGGCCACGCAATATTTCAGGATGATATTGCGGTCATGGCTGTGAATACCGCTAAGAAATACGGTCTTTATTCCGTCAAGCATAGATAAATCGTCCACGCATTCCCGGGCGCTGGCAGTCAGAACAACCGAGTATTTGCAGTCCAGGCCATATTGACCGATGAGCTTCTCCATACCCTGGCGGACATCATAGACAATGGCAGTCGGCTGCGGCGGGAAGGTGGCGAAGTACCAGCGGTGGGCTGCCAGCGCCCAGACAGCCGACATCAGCACCTGGCCAACCAACGCCGCTACACCGGGCAAGATATTGGGCAGGTGTCGGCTCAGCAGCCAAATCACAATGTACATGATAAAATCGCTGACCCCGGCGGCCAGGAACTGCGCGTACACGATCTCGGAGATGCGCTGCATTGACATAAGAAAGGCATCATAGACCCGGCCGAATACGATGTACAAAACAAAATACAGGGCGATCATCAGCACATTGCCTCGCCCGTAAAAGGGCGCCACGATGCGGTCCGCATAGTACAGATACCAGCACAGCACAAACGGGAGTGTGACCATCACCGCATCTGTCACCTTGACAATCCGCAACAGCAAATCGTGTTTGAACTTTGACATTTCCTCTTCCTCTTTCTCACATATCCGCAAATTTGCACAAGATTCCTTGCTTTATTTTTGAGCCTGTGCGAACAGGGCGCACAGTTTTTCGCGCTGTTCGGTGCTCAGCCTGCCCGGCGCCCGGCCATCATAAATGCGCTGCTGGCGGTAGAGCCAGTTGCCCAGCAGGATGCCATCTGCCGCTTTGTACTTGGGCGGAATCTGCAAATTGCCGTGGTCCTGCAGATACCCTTGCGCCAGTTCATAGCGATGCTCCCAACTGCCGGGGCGCTGCCACTGCATACCAACTTGCTCCAACAGCCGGATGCGCTCGGGCGTCAAACGGCTGTGTTCTTTTTCGGGGTGCTGGTAGGCCATGCGCTGATGCGTGACCCATTTGCCAAGCGGCGTGCCGTCCGGGGCGACGTAGTTAGCGGGGACGTTGAGATGCCCGGTGTGTTCATAGTATCGCTTGGCGGCTGCGTAGGCGGCCATCCAGCGGGCATCATTGCTGCTGTCCCAAACCATGCCGATGGCTTCCAGCCGGGCGGCCTGGCTGCTGGTCAGGGATTCAGGCTTGTCCCTTCGCATCCGCCGCAGGTTGCGCACCCAGGCCCCCAGGGCGAAGCCGGATGCCGTTTTGTACGAAGCGGACACATCCAGGTTGCCGTGCTCGTTGAAGTAATGCAGGGCTTCGGCGTAATTCTTCTCCCACCGCTCGCTGACGGCATCCCAGGCCATGCCCAGGGCGTCCAGGCGGGCGATGCGGTCGGCGGTCAGCAGACCCTGGCGTTCGCCGTTGGCCCGCTGCTGGCGCAGGTTGGAGATCCACCGCCCCAGCCGGAAGCCGTCCGGGCTGCGGTACTGGGCCGGGACCAGCAGGTTGCCGAACTCGTCTTTGTACGCCGCGGCGTGGGCGAAGGCGTCCTCCCAGGCGGATTCCAGCCGGTTTTCCCACACCATGCCCAGGGCGTCCAGGCGGGCGATCTGGCTTTCGGTCAGCTTGCCCGGCACCCGGCCGCTGCGCACGCTCCGCTGGGTGATGATCCAGCTGCCTAGGCTCAGGCCCTCGTCGGTCACATACCGCTTGGGCACCAGCAAATCGCCGTGTTCGGCCTTGTAGAGCGCCGCAGCCTGGTAGTATTGCTCCCAGCCGCTGGAAAGGCTCGCTTCCAGCTGGGCGAACAGGCGGCGGCAGCCCTGGGCCTGCTCCACCACCTCGAACCGGTCGGTGACGATGGCGTCGCCCGCCCCGGCGTCGTACAGCCGCTGGATGGCTGTCTGCATCTCGTCCTGCAGAAAACCAATGCTGCACAGCCCTTCGATGTTGTTCACCACGTCGATGATCACCGGCGTGGCCTTGTCCCCGGCTGTCAGGGCGCGGCCGATCTGCTGCTTGTAGATAATCGGCGAGATGGTCGGGCGGAACAGGATCACGCCCGCAATGCCCGGCACATGAACACCCTCGTTGAGCATGTCGATGCAGAACAGCAGGCGCAGGTGGTCGGAATCGTCCGCCTTGAAGCCGGCGAAGGCCGCGCTGGTGGCGGGGTCGTCGGAGTAGGCTTTATACAGGTGGGGCTGCGGGTCCACGCCCGCGAACCAGACGGGGGCCTGGGCCATCATCTCGTTCATGTGGTCCAGGTTGGCGCAGAAGACCAGATATTTGCCTTTATGCAAATGGTTGGCAAACACCTTGTCCAGGCCATCGGCCTTTTCGAGGGCGCGGCGCAGGGCTTCGAGGTATTTGTCGTTGGCCGCCTGCAGACCGGGCGAGCGCAGATTGGCCACCCGCTGCTCATACCGGGCCAGGTCCTTGTCGTAGCGGAAGACGGTGGTCACATACTTCGGGGCAGGCAAAATGCCCCGGACGATGGCTTCGCCCAGGGTCATTTCGGAGGCAACATGGCCGTCGAACAATTCATCGGCCATGTTGCGCTGGTTATCGAGATAGCGGATGTTGGTGGCCGACAGCCCGAGCAGTTTGGCGCCCGGGCAGACGGCCAGCAGTCTTTGCAGCGCCGCGGACCACTCCTGGGCCCCGGCACGGTGGTATTCGTCCAATATGATGTAGGCCGGCTGCTGCGCGGCGATGGCGGCGCGGTCGGCGTCGGTCAGGCGCAGCAGCTTGGCGTAGGTGTAAAAGTGGACGTTGGCAAGCGAAACTTCGGGGGCCTGGCGGTGCAGGCTCTCGCACTGGGTCTTGAAGATATAGTCGCTGGGGGACAGCCAGAGGATGGTGACCTCGGGGTGGTCGGCCACAAGCTGGAAGGCGATGTAACTTTTGCCGGTGCCGGTGGGGTGGATGATCGTTGCCTTGCCGACGGACGCCAGCAGTCTGACTGCGGCGTCATAGGCTGTACGATTATGCGCAAACAGGTCCAGCACAGGTGTTCTCCCCCCTTATTGCAACAAAATCAGCGTTTTGTTGTAGCGCCGCTGGCGATTCAACAGGTCATCCGATAAGGATTCGCACAGGAACTCAAATATATCCCTATTATAGCGCAATAAAAATGAGAATTCAACCCGATTAGGGTAAAACCGCGGTAAATTGGCAACTTGAACAAAACCGGCAGAGCAACAGCCTCTTGCTGGTCTGTTTGTCGTATCTTCATTAAAATCAGGTCTACGCAAAAGGCGCCTCTGTACTGGACCGGTACGGGGGCGTTTGCATTGTGTGCAGTGCCCGCTACAACAAAACGCTGATTTTGTTGTAGCGTCCTTTTTTATAGCAACAAATGCATCCGTTCGAGCAAGCGTGCGTGGGCCGCGCCGGTTTCCATGATGTAAATGCGGGTGGTCTCGATGCTGGCATGGCCCAGCAGGTCGGCCAGCTTGGCGATGTCCTTATTTAATGTATAGAAGGTCTTGGCGAACAAGTGCCGCAGGTTGTGCGGGAACACCTTGTGCGGGTCCACTCCGGCATCCTTGCACAGGGTGCGCATCTCCCGCCAGAGGTTGGAGCGGTCCAGCGGTTGGCCGCCCGCAGTGAGAAAGACGGGCTTGACCGCCCTGTTGGCATTGGCCCCGGCGTCCCCGCCCTGGGGCCAGCGCCCCAACCCCTTTAAGTACCGTTTGAGCTTCTGGCGCAGGGCGCCGGGCAGCAGGATCTCCCGGCACTTGCCCTTGCCGGTGACGGTGGCGCGGCCGGTGCGCACCGCCTCCACCGTGATGAACCGCAGCTCCGACACCCGGATGCCGGTGGCGCAGATGGTCTGCATGGCCAGGCACAGCCGTTCGCGCCCCTGGGCCCGCGCCGTCTGCACAAGGCGCAGGTACTCCCCACGGGTCAGGTCCCGGTCCTTGTCCCGGAACACCCGACGCTGCCGCCGCACCTGCCGCACACAGAGTTCCGGGCGGCCCAAAAACTGCAGAAATCCGTTCACCGCCGCCAGCTTGGCGTTGATGGTGGCCGGGCGCAGACCCGCGGTGAGCAGGGTACGCTTCCAGCTCAGAAGCATTTCCTGATTCGGCGCCGCCTCGAGACCGTCTTGGCTGTCTTGGCAAAACTGTAAAAACTCCCCGCAATGGCGGATATAGTTGGCGATGGTCGCCGGACTGCGCTCCCGCCGGACCAGTTCCTTCCGGTACGCTTCCAACTGCTTGTCAGTCATCTCCTGCATGGACATATTTGAATTCCTCCCGCCTGTATTTTCCATTCTATTTTAGAATCACACGATACAGCGGAGGATGGCAAGAGTGCTGCCAGCAAGGGAATCGTTGACGGAGAATACAGTGCTTGAACTTTGGGAACTTGGAAGATTTAACCCAGCCCGTTTTAACACAAAACAAATTATCTCATACAAAAAAGCCTTCACTTTATCATCAAGCAAAGTGAAGGTCTTTTCGTATATTCTCGAAAATTGTAATAATGCTGTAATTATTTGACGTCTGGTTTTACCCGACTTCGGCAGCTTAAAATCGGCCGCGAAAGCAAATAGAAGCGAATTATCGCAATAATTTTCAAACATATCCAAATATCTATCCCAAAAGCCAAATGTCGCAAAGTGAATATACTTCATAATGCAGGCAGAAGATGATGCCCATCCGAATTCGGCCTGCAAGGATTGAATTAGACGACCGCATCTTTACGATCAACGAACAGGGGACAGGAGGCGGCTATCATGGGTAAGTCAAAAAATGATATCGGATATGGCGCGGGTAAGCTGCGCGTCCTCGTCGAGACGGCCCGCGGGACTAGGGCGACAGGCGGCAAAAAGCAGTATGACGGCAAGGTGTATGTCATAAATCCTATCACCAACCAGCCGTATACCAACCAAGAGATTCTGAATGCCCTGTGCCAGCGGCGGGAGGAACGCCCGGAACTTGC
>DWYK01000229.1 GCA_019118705.1 Candidatus Merdibacter merdigallinarum
GATTCCTCGTCAAACAGATTGATATTCAAAACAAGATCTTCCAATGTGTCCACCTTATCACCGTGTTCAAACAGCTCAATGATCGAATGCAGCGCCAGTTGTGGAAGCAGAGCAACGATGGAGTGGTACAGCGTGTATTGCGCACGGAAACGCTGATTTCCGCTTCTTCTTTTTGGTCCAAATGATTTCAGCCCCAACAGTTCCGCAACATCCGAATAAGCAACCTTCGCATTGCGCAAAAAGAGCTGGTCGATGACCTGCAGCTTATCCTTCATCGTCAGATAATAGCGATCCTCATTTTGATCGATCGCCTGCAGTACATTCAGTTCATTTAAGATATTCGCCGTTTCCGCAATGAAAGACCCTTTCGCCAAGGCGTACTCTTCCGGCAGATACGTGCAATGTGAGATCATCGCCAGTTTCCAACGACGGATGCTCTCCTGCTCATCCACAGCTGACTTTGCCGAATACGCATAGCTGTAACGGAAGTTCCCGGTCTTTACCAGCCAGGCATTTTTTGCCTGTTCGGAAAGCGGACCGATATAATAAGGAATGCGCGCACGGATGATCGTGATGCACACCTCGATGAACGCATCGCTGATCTGTTCCGGATAAAACGTCTGCTGTTTTCGTAAGATCGCTCTGGCTTCCTTTACATAAAGTCCGTTCGGATATTTGTTTTCGATGTTCTTGACGACACGAAGCTTATGCTTCGGGTCGGTGACCTTCATCTTGCTGTGGATTGCTTTGACTTCTTCTTTGTAAGCGGCCGGGTCACTTTTCTCCAGCAGGTAGATTTCCTTTACCCTTTCCAGCTGATCCACCGCTGCTTCGCAGATGTACTGATACTGCTGCAGGATCTTGGAAACTTCCACCATATCATGAAGTTCGATGATTCCCTCCAGAAAATCATTCAGTTCGTCCCTTTTGATCAGCGTCAGCAGGTCCACTGTTCCCGATACATCCGGCAGAGCGATGGATTCGCTGATCTTGGACAGCGTAGCTTTGTATCCGGAAAGCAGGCATAGCACCTGCATCAGCGCCTCTGCATTCTCTGTCATACCTGTATTTTTCAACGAAGTGATCTCTTTTTTCGGCAGCTTCCCCTGTTCGAACAACGGTCGCAACACCGTTTGTTCAAACGTAGGTCGATCCAAAATTTCGATCACATCGACGATCACCTCATAGAAACGTTCCCGAAACAGATCAAACGTGATTCCTTCCTGTGAATCAAAGTTGACATTTTCCATCAGGAAATGCCCGCGGGTGCCGCAGATATTGTACAGCGCCAGCAACAATTCCCGCAATGACACCTTTTCGTGCAACGCACGTTTGCGGAGATGGTAGACCGTCTCATCCTTTGGCCGATGCAGCGTGTCCGTATCACTCGTATAACTGAGATAGCCCGGCTGCTCGATCTCTTCCCTTGATAAAACGCCAAAATCGATGAATGCACGGTGCAGCTGTTCCTTTCGCCACTTCCTTCGGCGGATCCCTCTTCTGGCACAGCGATTGCTTCTCGCATCCGAGGCCGGATTCGCTTCTTCAAACAGATGGACACCTAAGTCGATCAATTTTCCCTGATCTGTATCGATCACGCTCCATCCGATCGAAGTGATTCCGATATCAAGACCTAATGTGAAATGTTTCATGTTCTCCTCCTGTATGATACAGAAATATATCTTTAAATGTATTATAGCAGATTTTGCAGTGCTTCGAGTATGCTAACAGCATACTTTGATTCCCTTTTCATACAAAGAAAACGATCCTCCTGGTTGCCTTTTTTTTCATAGGCATCTTGAAGGATCGTTTGATCGTTTCTCAAGAATCCGCTTCGTCTCTGTTCTCCTGTTCCGCTTCCGTTTTCTCTTCCGGTCTGTTTTCACCTTTTCCTTCCCTGCGGCTCTTTCCCCGGGCGTTTTTCTGTTTTCGCTCCGGTCTGGCCGCTTTCGGTTTTTCCCGGAAGATGCGGAAGATGACACCATCTGCCGTATTTTCTCCGCGCACCTCATAATGGTTGGCACGAACGACCTTGCTGACGATGGAAAGCCCCAGACCGAACCGTCCGCCCTCTCCTTTTTCAAACGGTTTGAACAGCGTTTCGATGCGGCTTTCATCCATGCTCGGCCCGTCGTTGGCGATCGTCAGCCCCTCCTCTTCATTCAGATGGATGACGATGACGCTCTGTGCATAGCGAAGGGCATTCTCCAGTATGTTCTCCACGACGACACGCCAGGATTCCCACAGGCCGTCAAAGAAGATCTCCTCCAGATCGGTCTCGATGCGCACATCCGAACGGATGACCGCAATGTTCAGCAGCACCTTGTCCACCACTTCTTTCATGTTGGTGACAACGCCCTCTGCATCCTGTGAGATCAAATACTCGACCCGGTTCATATACAGCAGGCTGTGGACCTTGTGTTCCAGACGATCGGCATTATCGATGATGACGTCCACGCTCTTTTCCAGCGTTTCATACGGATAGATGCCATCCTTGATGCTCTCTCCATAGGACTTGATCGTCGCGATCGGCGTCTTCAGATCATGCGAGATGTTATGGATCATCTCTTCCTTGGTCTTTTCCTGTTTCAGCAGTTCTTCCCGCATGCTGACAAGCGCATCGGCCAGTTCTCCGATCTCATCCTTGCGGTTGAGATGAAGCTCTGCCTCCTTGCCTGCCTTGACCTTTTCGATGTAATTGCGGATCTGGTTGAGCGGATGGATCAGAGAGACCACCCACAGCATCATGATCAGGAAGATGAAACAGAATGCCATGACCGTGATGTAGAGGATGCTGTTGATCATCATGTCCTTGGCATCCTGCGCATAATTCTCATCCATATAAGACATCAGCACATTGCTCGTGCCGTCATTCATCAGCCGCACGCTGTAACAGTAATCCACACCGTTGACCGCCATATGGCCATGTTCATACTGCGTGGAACCGCTCTGATACAGCAGGACGCCGCGCTCCATCATCCGCTGGATGAGCTCGCTGTTGGCAGAAAGCTCCTGCTGGACCAGCGTCGGATCGCTTTCACTGCTCAGATACTGGATCTTCGGGTCCGAAGCATCGTTGATCACATCTTCGATATCGACGATCAAATGCATCTGAGAATTGGTCAGCGCCCGGCGCAGCTGACTTTGAGTAAAATTCTCATTTCCTTCCCCACCGTACAGGCTGGAAATCATGTCCTGTGAGGTCTCCAGCGTCGTGTACATCTGTTCCCGAATGACATTCTCCACGCTTCCGGTCAGATAGATGAAGAAAAATGCGGTAAAGAAAGAAATGAGGAAAAAGATGATGGCTGCCAGCTGCTGAGACAGCGACAGCTGGCGGATAAATTCCCCAAAGCGCTTCATGACCTACCCCAGGCGATAGCCATAGCCATAGATCGTATGGATGTTGAGGTTTGGCAGCTTTTTGCGCAGACGACGCAGCGTATCATCCACGACGCGATCGCTGCCGTAATAATTTTCCTCCCAGACGTTTTCCAAGATCTTGTCACGGGAAAAGGCGATGCCTTTATTCTTGATGAACATCATCAGCAGATCGAACTCCTTCGTCGTCAGATCGATCTCATCACTGCCGGCAAACACCTTGCGCTGTTCCTCATCCAGCTCATAACCGTCGATCAGGATCCGATTATTATCGTTTTTGTACACACGTTTGATGACATTGTTGACACGCAGCACCAGCTCCTTGGGAGAAAACGGCTTGGTGATATAGTCATCACTGCCCTTTTCCAGACCGATGATGCGGTCAAACTCTTTATCGCGGGCCGACATGAAGATGACCGGAATGTCCCTTCCCTGCAGGCGGATCTCTTCGATCAGATCAAAGCCGCTCTTGTCATCCAGCATGATGTCCAGGATCCACAGATGCACATCATCATCACTGACATGCTCACTGGCCTCCTCATACGTATAATAGGAGCGCACCTCGTATCCCTCTTTTTTCAGATACTGGGCAACGAGATCGTTGATCGCTTTCTCATCCTCCACCACGCATATCACTTTTTTCATCACTATCACCTGTCATTCCTCTCTAATGATCGTTACTGTCACTGTTATTGTATCAAAACCACACAAAAAAAGCAGTGTTATTTTATGTTTCTTCTTTGCAAATTATGTGATGATGCTCCATTGAAAAAGGCATCCAACGGAGTACGCCCGTGAATGCCGTTTGGTTCTTACAGTTTGTGTTCCTTGATGTAGTCGACGATACGATAGACATAGTCATGGCACAGCGCATCACTCTTCGCCTCGACCATGACGCGTACCAGCGGTTCGGTACCGCTTGGACGAACGAGGATGCGTCCCTCATCTCCCAGCTCGGCCGCGACCTGATCGATCTGTTCCTTCAGTTCCGCTGACTCCATCGTCTTGTTTTTGTCCTGCACCGGTACGTTGACCAGCAGCTGCGGATAGATGAAGAGATCCTTGCCCAGCTCTTTGAGCGACTTCTTCTCATCCACCATGATCTGCAACAGCTTGAGCGCCGTCAACAGACCGTCCCCGGTCACCGCGTGTTCCAGGAAGATGATGTGTCCGCTCTGTTCGCCGCCGATGCGGTAATCGTTGTTCTGCATGCATTCAAATACATATTTGTCGCCGACCGCTGTCTGTTCATAGTCGATGACGTTGTCGCGCAGCGCGTGATACAGTCCGAGGTTTGCCATGACCGTCGTAACGACCGTGTTCTTGTTCAGGGTGTTGTTCTTCTTCATGTAACGGCCGCACACATACAGCGTGTAATCGCCGTTGAACAGGTTGCCGTCTTCATCCACCGCGATCAGACGGTCCGCATCACCGTCGAAGGCAAAGCCGACATCATAATTGCCCTCACGCATCATCTCCTGCAGCTCTTGGGGATGAGTGGAACCACAGTTGGTGTTGATGTTGATGCCGTTTGGCGAATTATGGATGGCTTCGACGGTCGCACCAAGCGAACTCAGCGTTTCCACCGCTGTCGCTGTCGCACTGCCGTTCGCCAGATCCACTGCGATCTTCATGCCGGAAAGATCGATGTTGACGATCTCCTTGAGCCAGGATTCGTAGATCTCCAGCCCTTCATCCCACTCGATGACGCTGCCGATGGCATCGTCCTTGGCGAGCGGTACCGTACATTTCCCGTCGATGTAGTCCTCGATCGCATTCTCTACTTCCGGATTCATCTTGCAGCCTTCATGGTTGAACAGCTTGATTCCGTTATCATGGTACGGATTATGCGAAGCGCTGACCATGATGCCGCAGTCGAAATGCTCCTTACGGATCAGATAGGACACGCTCGGGGTCGGGCAGACCCCCAGCAGATAGACGGTTGCGCCTGTCGAAGTGGCACCGGCAGCGAGTCCCATCTCAAACATATCACTGGAAAGACGAGTATCCTTTCCGATGATGATCTTTGCATGGCGCTCCTTCCCATAATACCATCCCAGATACTGACCGATGCGAATGGCCATATCCAGCGTCAGATTTTCATTGACACGACCGCGCGCCCCATCGGTTCCAAAATATTTTCCCATAAATCGTCATCCTTTCTCAATCGTTGACCGTAACCGTGATCTCATCGATGCTCAGATCATATTCTACCAGACGGTTCGATCCGCTCACCGCAAGCGCAAGCGTCGTTTCACCGTTCTCGCTGATTCCCTTGAGATCCGCTGTAACCATGATATCTTCTTTGTCGATATTTTGCAACATCGTTTCACTGCCGTAGACCGTTACGTCCACCGTCTCATCGCTCATCTGGATCTGTTTGTCCGCCAGTGCATCCGACACATTGATCCGGTCGATCGGCACATCGCTGAAGGTCCGGCTGGTTCGTTCTCCCACGGTCACGCTGATCGTTACTTGATTGGCGCTGGCACTGGTGACGCCGGTAGGCAACGTGATCGGCATTTGCAAGCTTCGATCGCTGTTGATGCCCGATACCGGGAGAGAGACTTCGATGCTGCTGATCTGATCCAACACGCTTTGTTTGCCATACAGCGTGATTTCCTCCATGGAGAGGGTACAGGAATCAATGGCCAGATCATCCTCCATCGACCCAACGGCTACGACCTGGATCGGCACGGTCTTTTTTGGCTGTGTGACGCTCACCTTGACATGCATCGTCTCCGGAATGATATCGACTGCCAGCTTTTCTCCGTTTTCATTATATGCCGCCAGCGGCGCATCGGTCTCAAAGTCACTGTTGACACCGGAAACATCGATCAGCGCCTTGACATAGGAAACCTGGTCCAGGGTATCCTCACTGGCCCGAACATTGACTGTATCACTATCAAACTGCGGTTCCCCCAGATCATAAGTGGCATCCATCTGCGACTGATTGACAAAATCATAACCCAATGTATAGGTTCGTGTCACTTTTTTCTTAAGCACGACATTCACATTGCCGGATTCGATGAACACTTCCACACGGGAAGGGATGTTCTGCACCTCCAGCTGGATCTCGCTGCTTCCTTCCCCCAGCTGCCGCAGATCCGCGACCACGCTGATGTTGTTCTGTTGACGGATCATCTGCAGATCGTTGATATCCCCCTGCAGCTGCACATCGACGCTCTCCGGTATGCCGCTGACCTCATAGGTCTCCTCATTGACGAGCACATTGACCGGCTGTGAATAAAAAGTATAGACCTGTCTGGTCTCGAACAGAGAAGAGGCATCATCGCTGATGTTGATGACTGCGTAAACAAAGATTGCCAACAGCAAGGCGACCAGCTTTCCATATCGCTGTGAAAAGAGAATGCGATCGGTCCATACAGATATCCATTTATAAAAACGACCGAACGCTCTTTCGACCTTCGAGTATTTTTCAACGAGATTTTCTTTGATCTCGCGTCTGTCCTCCCACTGTTTTCGCTTTTTGTTCATGAACGATCACTTCCTTTCCGCCGACGCTTTGCATTGCCCCGCCGGGAACGCAGCTTTACGACCACGGCCTGCGTCGGAATGTAATCATCCTTTTCCACAGCGGCATCCGAATCAGCCGCTGATGTATCTTCCCCATGAAAAACCATTTCCTCTTTTACAGAGGGTGCCTCGATCTGGTAGCGCTCCATCAGATACGAACGCAGCTGAGCAACGCTATAAACCTTTAGGTCTCCGTTTTCCGCAATTGAGATATTTCCGGTCTCCTCACTGACAACGATCGTAATGGAATCCGTAATTTCACTGATACCGACCGCCGCTCGATGCCTTGCCCCATAACTGGTCGGCAGTTCCCGTGTGGTTGGCGGAAAATAAGCTGCTGCGCATGCGATCTTTACGCCCTGAATGATGACTGCACCGTCATGCAGCGGCGTTCCATACTGAAAGATCGAACACAGCAGCTCACAGGATACCTGTGAGTTCATGCTCGTTCCGGTCTTGATATAGTCACTGAGATCCTGTCCCTGTTCCAGAGAGATCAGTGCACCGGTCTTGGTGGACGACATCTGTGCACACGCTTTGACCAGTTCTTCTACCAGATGTTCTCGCTCATTGCTGGTGAGAGAGACCAACCGGGTCAATACGCTCGTCTTTCCCAGCTTTTCTAACAACATGCGAATTTCCGGCTGAAAGATGATGACGACAACGATGACCCCCCAGCTCAGCACCATGTCTGCGATATAATTGATCGTTGCCAGACCGATCAGCATGGCAAGGCCTTTAACGATAAACACAAACAGGATTCCCTTGAAGATCTGTATCGTCCGGGAATTATTGCGTACGATACGCAGCCCGAAAAAGATCACCGCCCATACGATTCCGATATCCAGAAGCGCCCGTATGACATTCCATATCTCGTTGACTGTTAAATTGAACATAGACACTCCTTTCCTTGCCGCAAGACTATTTTAACAGATCGTCGATGCAGTCTGCGACAGACAGATACACCTGCTTGCTGCTCTCCTTGATCTTTTCCGGTGCGCTCATCACACTGAATCCGTGGAATTCCTCGATCATCGGCAGATCATTATAAGAGTCGCCGATCGCATAG
>DWYK01000230.1 GCA_019118705.1 Candidatus Merdibacter merdigallinarum
GACGCACTGAAGATCCTGATGCGTCAGTATCACGCGGAGGACTTCCGGTTCAATACCGATATGGTTCCAGCCACGACCGTGCTGCGGCTGAAGGTGAGCGACGTCATCGGAAAACGGCGAAACAACATCCATTGACAAACCTGTAACAGGACATTCAAAAAACTGCAGGGGAAGAAGCTCCTCTGCAGTTTTCCTTTCATCTGACGATCCGCTCAGCGATGCAGCAGATACGACACACGCTTATACAGCACCGCGGTCAGCAGCGCAACGACGATGCCCTTGACCAGATTGAACGGCAAGGTCATCAGCAGGACAAAGGTCAGCTTGTCCTGCACCAGCGGCAGGATCGCACTTCCCATGCCGATGATCACGTTCATCGGCAGTCCGTAGAAATATGAATATGCCGGCAATGCGATGAAATAATTGGCCAGACAGCCGATCAAGGCCATTGAGACCACACCGATCACCAGAGCGATCATGGCGCCCTTCAGTGTCTTATGCCGCTGATAGAACAGTGCGCTTGGCACCACCAGCGACAGACCGATCAGCAGGTTGGAAAGCTCTCCGACAAACGCGGTATCCGACCCCTGAAACAATACATTCAATACGACCTTCAGCGTTTCGATCGCCGCACCGGCCAGCGGCCCTAAAGCGAAACCGCCCAGCATGACGGCCACTTCGTCAAAGCCCAGCTTATAAAACGACGGGGCAAACGGCAGTGGGATCTCAAAGAGCATCAGAACAAAAGCGATGGCTGCCAGGATCGACACCTTGGCGATCCACTGCACGCGGGATGTTTTTGATGAGATCATTGTGTGTGCTGACATTTCTCTTCCTCCTTTGGATCAGCGCCTCTTTTCCACAGAAAAAGAGGTTTCTCACAAAAACCTCTCAGGATAAATGATAAAAAAGGATTTCAAAAAATCTTCTTCCATCCAGACTTTTACTGTCGCTACCGGAATTGCACCGGTTCCTGCCATGGCTGGCTCGCGGAGTATACCGCCGATTGGGAATTGCACCCGACCCTGAAGTTTTTTGTTCACTACTATCCTACGCTTTTCTGCGGTTCATGTCAACCCAAACACACCGATCGATCCGATCCGCTCAGCGATCCGTCCGGTTCTGCTCGCCCCAGACACAGAGCTGATCCAGCACCTTCATCAGCGATCTTCCCCGTTCACTCAGCGAATACTCCACCTTCGGCGGTATCTGCGGATATTCTTTGCGGATGATCAGACGGTCTTCTTCCAGTTCCTTCAGATGTCTGCTGAGCGTCTTGTCCGTTGCGCTCTTCACATAGCGCTTCAGTTCATTGAAGCGTACGACCTCAAATTCCATCAGACAGTACAGGATCACCATCTTATATTTTCCGCTGATCAGTGACAGCGTATAGCTAAAGCCGGTATCTTCAAAGTTAGCCTGTTCGATATAATTTTTGATCATGATACTTTCCTTTTTGATAGTACCTATCTAGAATGACAGTACTTGCATTATTCCCTTTCCTCTATTACAGTATAGGTATGGACATATCTACTGTCAAGTCTGTGAAAGAAAAGAGGTCATTGTCATGAGAAAAAAACTGAATATCACAGAAGGAATCTTTCCGATGCCAGTCTTGATGGTCGCTGCTTACAATGCGGACGGAAGCGTCAATGTCATGAACGCTGCCTGGGGCACCATGCAGGAAAGAGGAAATGTTGCCCTGAACCTGACACAGACCCATAAGACCGTACAGAACATTCTGGAGCGAAAGGCATTTACCGTCAGCATCGCGGATGCGGCCCATGTCGTAGAAGCCGATTATTTTGGTGTCGTCTCCGGAAACAGCACACCGGACAAATTTGAAAACAGCCATCTGACCGCCAGTCATGCGGAAAGCGTGGACGCACCGATCATCAACGAATTCCCGCTGTGCCTGGAGTGTGAACTGATCGAATACCAGGATGAAGAATATGGCCTGGGCGTCATCGGCAAGGTCGTCAGCGTCACTGCGGACGAGCGCGTGCTGGTCGATGGAAAGGTCGATATGTCGCTGGTCGGCGCGATCGCCTTTGATCCGTACACACACGGCTATTACAAGGTCGGTGAGCGTGTCGGAGAAGCCTTTCAGGATGGTTTGCGCCTGAAGAAAAAATGAACGTCCGTCAGAAAAGAGGTCTTTGCCCGTCAAAGACCTCTTTTTGTATATCGACCGCTCTGCTCGCTTCTCTGTGACCGGCAGTGGAGCGTTCGGTTCACGCCTTTGCGAGCACCTGATCGATCGCTTCCCGGGAAATCGGCCCTTCCCGCAGCAGGCGGACCTCCTCTTGGCTCACATCGATGATCGTGCTGGCGCTCAGGCAGCCGCATGTGCCTCTGACGATGCCGTCGATCCGTCCGTCCAGCTGTTCCATGACTTCTTCAAACGTCGTACCGGTCTTCTCTCCGCTGCGGTTGGCACTGGTGACCAGCATCGGTTTCCCCAGTCCGTCGATCAGCGCCAGAACGAACGGATCATCCGGCATGCGGACACCGATGGTATCCAGTCCATTGGTCACATAGTCCGCCACCTGTGCCCTTCTGCGCAAAATCAGCGTCAGGGCCCCCGGAAGAAAGGCATCGGCCAGCCGTTCGATCGTCTCATTCACCGCGGCGACCTCTGCCAGCTGCCGCCGATTTCCCACCATCGTCGGGATCGGTTTGTTCTCCGGTCGTCCCTTGGCCGCCTTCAGGCGCTGCAGGGCATCTTCATCATCGTAACAGACCCCCAGGCCATACACGGTATCGGTCGGAAATGCGATGACCTTTCCTGCCCGCAGTTCCCGGATGACCGTCTCGATTTGTTCCTTTTCATATATGATCGTCATCGTCGTCCCTCTTTTCTTCTCTGTTCAACGCTAACTATACCACGCAATCCGGCATGGGGCAATGCAAAAGCCGGCGCCGAACAAAAAGAAATGTGATACAATAAGAACACGCAGAACAGGGAGGGATCGTCATGTTACAGGATACGATCGCGGCCATTTCCACCGCGGCACAAGATGGGGCCATATCGATCATTCGCATCAGCGGGGAGGAAGCCATTCCCATCGCGGATGCTCTGCTGGATCGCTCCTTAAAGGAAAAGGACTCACACACCGTCACCTATGGGCACATCATCGATCCGCTCACGAAAGAAGCGGTCGACGAGGTACTGGTCTCACTGTTTCGTGCACCGCGTACCTACACACGAGAGGACATCGTAGAGATCAGCTGTCATGGCGGTCGTTTCATCACCCGGCAGATCCTGCAGCTCGTGCTCGCACAGGGTGCCCGGCTCGCACGGCCCGGTGAATTCACCCAGCGGGCATTCCTCAGCGGACGGATCGATCTGACGCAGGCAGAAGCCGTCAACGACATGATCCAGGCCAACACGAAGGAAAACGCACAGCTGGCGATGGCCGGCATCCGCGGCAGTGTCCGAAAACTGCTGGATCCGCTCATCGAGGCGCTGCTGGATATGATCGCCAACATCGAGGTCAACATCGATTATCCGGAATACGAAGACATCGAAGAGATCACGCAGGAAAAGCTGCTGCCAAAGGCCCGCGCATGGATCCGGGAGATCGAGGGCATCTTACAGCGGGCAGACAGCGGACAGATCATCCGCGAAGGCATCCAGACCGCGATCATCGGGCGTCCCAACGTCGGAAAGAGCTCCTTGCTGAATGCGCTGCTGGAGGAAGAAAAAGCCATCGTCACCGACATCGCCGGTACGACCCGCGACATCGTCGAAGGACACATCCGGCTGGAAGGCGGACTGCAGCTCAACCTGATCGATACGGCCGGCATCCGCACCACGCAGGATATCATCGAACAAAAAGGCATTGAAAAAAGCTATCAGATCATGGAGGGCGCACAGCTGGTCATCCTGGTGCTGGACGGCAGTGTCCCGCTGCAGGAAGAAGACCGGCGGCTGCTGGCGGAAAGCGCCGACAAGACCCGCATCGTCGTCTACAACAAGGCCGACCTGGCACGGCCGATTGAAGAAGGCATCGCCATCAGCGCGGCGAAGGGCGACATCCAGCCATTGCTCGATGAGATCCACCGCCTGTTCGATCATCACCGCATCGCGCTCAGCGAACCCAGCCTGGCCAACGAACGGCAGATCGCTTTGATGCGGCAGGCACACGCCTCCATGGCCAGCGCCATCTCCGCACTGGAACAGGGACTGGAACTGGAACTGGCGCAGATCGATCTGCAGGAAGCATATACCTCTTTAAAGGAAATTCTGGGAGAAGTGCATCGCGAAGATCTGATCGATACGCTCTTTGCGAACTTCTGCCTCGGTAAATAGAAAGGACTTGATCACATGATCCGTTATCTGGATTCTCACTGTCACATCACCTGTGAGCGTTTATATCCCCGTGTGGAAGAAATACTGGAGAACTGCCGCACCAGCCAGGTGGACCGGTTGCTCGTCATCTGCTGTACCTATGAAGAACTGCAGCGTGCTCTGGATCTGAAACAGCGCCATCCGCATCTGCAGATCGCCTATGGTTTTTATCCCTGCGATACCTATGCGCTGAACGAAGCGGACTATACGCGGCTGGAGGACGTCTGTCGAAGCGGCTGCATCGATGTGATCGGCGAGATCGGTCTGGACTATCATTACGAGGATACCGACAAAGACGTGCAGAAGGAAGCCTTTCGCCGACAGCTGCAGCTGGCATCCGACTGTCACCTCCCCGTCAGCATCCACATGCGGGATGCCACACAGGATGGGATGGAGATCTTACGGGCATGCGCCAAGACTCCCTTTGTCCTGCACTGCTTCAGCGGCAGCGTGGAAACGGCGCTGCAGGCGGTACGCATGGGCGGATACATCTCCTTTGCCGGTCCGCTGACCTTCAAAAATGCCCGCGCACTGCCACAGGTCGCACAGGCCGTGCCTGCTGATCGGCTGCTGACGGAGACCGACAGCCCGTATCTGACGCCGGTTCCGTTCCGGGGGAAAGAAAATGAGCCGATGTACGTCCGCTACACCTTTGAAAAGCTCTGTGCGCTGCGTGAGGAAGATCCGCAAACGCTCAGTGAACAGATCATGAAAAACTATGACCGCTTTCTGAAACAGCCGCTCAAATAAACGGGCAGCGGGCTCTCAAACCGCAAAGAAAAACCACGCAGCGATGTCTGACACCGGCTGTCGTGGTCCTTCCCTGGCGTTGGATCCAACGCCTTTTTATTTTTCCTTTTCGGCAAATGCTTCATAGGCCGCCTCACGATAGCCGACGAGCACGTTCGCTCTGCCGATGAGCAGCGGCCGCTTCAGCAGCATCCCATGTTCACTCAGCAGCGTCAGCTGTTCGTCTTCGCTCATCTGCAGGCGTCGTTCCTTCATGTTGAGTTCCTTGTAGAGATTACCGGACACATTATAAAGCTGTTTCAGCGTCAGATCTCCCATCGCCATCCACCGGCGCAATTCCTCGACCGTCGGTGTCTGTTCGACGATCGAACGAGTTTCCACCTCTACGCCCAGCGCTTCCAGCTTCTTTTTTGCCTTCTGGCAGGTCGAGCACTTCGGATACCAGATCAATACTGCCATTGTCATCACCTCATCCTTATTGTACCATAGGGCGATGCGGACTGCACGGTTCCCGCTCCTCACCAAGACCATCCTTCGTCCAAAATGCGCTTTTGCGCAAAGCCGTTTCATGGTATACTAAACAGCGCAAAGGAGGGAACCCCATGAAATTTCAGGAACTTTCGCTGGCTGCCCCATTACAGAAAGCGCTGGCACGCATGCAGTATGAAACGCTGACCCCGATACAGGAGAGCGTCATCCCTCGGCTGTTGCAGGGCGAGAGCCTGATCGCACAGTCGATGACCGGAAGTGGCAAGACGCTGGCCTATGCGCTGCCCATCCTGCAGCACATCACCTTTGATTCCCTCTATCCGCAGGCACTGATCCTCGTGCCGACCCGGGAGCTGGCCCAGCAGGTCACACAGACGCTGGATGCCCTGGGCCTCTTTCTGCACACCCATCATCAGATGCTGGTCGGCAAACAGTCTTTCGCCTTTCAGCGGGAAGACATGAAACAGCGCACTCATGTCCTGGTTGCGACCCCGGGACGGCTGTTGCAGCACATCCATGAAGGCACCGTCCGCTTGGAATGCCTGTCCATGCTCGTGCTGGATGAGGCAGATGAGATGTTTCGTCTGGGATTTCGTTCGACGCTGGACAAGATCCTGGCCCAGCTGCCCGCAGGTCTGCAGTGCGCCTGTTTCTCTGCGACGTTCCCTTCGACCATCCGCCGCTATCTGAGCGAACGCTTTCCTTTTGCACAGTTTCTGGAACAGCAGGAGCAGGAGCTGCCGACACAACTGACACAGCGCTTCTTCTCCTGTGCACCGGCGGATGCGCCGCAGCTGCTGTTATCCGTCCTGCAGGCCTGGCCGATCCGCCGCTGCATCCTCTTTGTCAATACGATCGAACAGGCCGAGCAGTTGACACAGTTTCTGAGCGAACGCTCGCTGGCGGTCGAAGCACTGCATGGCAAACAGCGCCAGGAGGAGCGTTTCGCATCCCTGCGGCATTTTCGTGACGGAACCACCCGCATCCTCGTCGCCAGCAACGTCGCGGCCAGAGGGCTGGATATCCCGGAAGTGTCCCTGATCGTCAATTATGATTTCCCGCTGACCCTGGAAACGTACATCCACCGAGTCGGCCGTACGGCGCGCATGGAAGCGACCGGTCTGGCCATCTCCTTCGTCGATCCATCCAACATGACCGTCTTTGAGCAGTTACAACATATGGACCCCTCCGTCACCATTGACCCTCCTGTACTCAGCGCCCGCTATCCGCTAAAGGAGCTGCAGCAGCCGCTGGTACGAACGGTGCGTCGGGAAGAATTGGTCCGTCAGGATGTCCTTCGGCTTTGTATCTTTGCCGGAAAAAGCAAAAAGCTGCGTCCCGGCGATCTGGTCGGTGCGATCTGCAGCATCGACGGTGTGGACGGCGAAGACATCGGCGTCATCAAGATCCAGGAACATCACTCCTATGTGGAGATCCTCAACGGCAAAGGAACCACGGTCCTCTCTGCCCTGCAGCAGCGGACGATCAAAAACCGAAAGATTCGTGTTGAGATCGCTCACGACAGTGAATAAAAGAGAAACGAGATGCGCGTCCCTGTGCATCTCGTTTTAGTTGTTGATGTGGTGGTGAAACTGCGGGGTCGTCTCATCGATCACACGAAATTCATAGCCCTGTTCCTGACAGTAGCGCAAGATCTCCGGCAGTGCCTCGACACTCGCTTCATTCCCTGCGCCATCATGCATCAGCAACATCACCACTTCCTGTGATCCGATCTCCCGTTTCGCCTGTGCCACCAGCGCATCTGCCGACAGACCGGTATCCCCGTCCCCATTGGTCGCATTCCAGTCATAATACGCATAGCCCTGTCTGGTGACTTCCTCGCTCAACGCGCGCATGATGCCATCACAATAGCGGGCCGACACCGTGTTGCTGGTGCCGCCGGGGAAGCGCAGGATCTTCGTCGCACGGCCGGTCTGTTCCCGGATCACCGCCTGCATCTGCTCGATATCCGCAAAATAGGCATCTGTGCTCTGGTAGATTTCCGCGTAATCATGTGAATACGTATGCACACCGATGACATGTCCCCGGCGGACTTCTTCCTTCAACAGGGACACATAATCCGGAAACTCATTCGTGACAAAAAAGGTCGCCTTTGCGTCATGCTCATCCAGAATGTCCAGCACCTGCTCTGTATTCTGACTGGGTCCATCATCAAACGTCAGATACATCACTTTCTTCCCTGCATCCTCTTTTGCCAGCACCGGTTCACTTTCTAAGCGGATCGCCGATCTCTCCTGTGTGTGCATTCCCAACATCAGCCAGGCAAATAAACAAAGGGCAATACCGCCCAGCAACAGCCGGATCTTGACAGAACGCTGCATCTGATCACCTCGCTGCTAGTATTTGCATCTGCTCCCCTTTCTATCCGCCATCATCCCCGCTGTTCCCTTTCGACCAGATGCTTTTCTTTTTTTATCAAATCATTATAATGATACATAGAGACGGCAGGAACTGGATGGTCTTCCTGCCAGGCACGGACCGCAGTGTATGCGAAATGGAGGATGTCATGAAGATCGATACACAGATCGTTGACCGCTATCTCAGCGGCAAACCTTTATTGACCGGTGAAGAAGATCGGATACCGCTTGATCAAAGTGCATTGGAGATGGATCGACGGGAGGTCGTCGCCGAACTGAAAACACGCACGCTCGCTTCTCTGCAGCAATTCCCCTCATTCAACCCGGCGCTCTTTCAGGCGCTGTTTCCTGCACTGGACATCTGCCAAAAACGGCTGCACGTCCATCTTCTCGTCGGCAGTGATGACCTCTGCCGCACGGCGAAAAGCGATGCATCGTTCGATGTCTTCATCGACCTGATCCAGGCTGCCAACCGCACGCGCATCGTTTCACAGATGATGTACCTCATCCTTCATACGCTTCACTATGAATTTGCCAGACACTGTCTGCTGATCCACTGGCCCGACAGCGGCCGCTCCTATCATGAACGGCTCGATCATCTCTGTTTTGTCGAAGGCCTTGCGACCTATCTCGCCTGGAATGAAAACGCAGCAGACTATCGTTTTTACACGGATCGCTATGAGCAGAAGAAAGAACAGGCGTTTGGCCTGCTGTATCACGCATTCCAGATCGAAGATGCCAAAGTGCAGGAACAGATCCTCTCCGCACCGGCTGACATCCCCTTCTGGAATCAATTCTGGGTGAGCGCTTCGCTGTTTTACCTCGACGATCTCTATCGCAGTACAGGCAGCGATGGCCTGCAGTCGTTCTGTACACAGGGCGGGCGTCACTTCGTGGAAACGATCTTCGATCTGAACTGATCTGTGTGCACAGCCCGCTCGAAAAAACTGCCCTATAAAAAAAACAGTTCGCTCATCGAACTGTTTTTTCGTTTCTGCATTATTTTGCAAAGATCGCCAGTACCTCGCTGACCGGACGATCGTGCTCCATCGCACGGATGACACCGCCCAGTACCGGGCCGACCGAAAGAACCTTCATACGATCATAACGCTTGAGCTTTTCGCTCTGATCGATCGTATTGGTGCAGATGAAGCCAGCCAGATCAGCCGCCTGCAGACGCTCGATCGCCGGATCGCTCAATACTGCATGCACACAGCAGGCATAGATCGCTTTTGCGCCTTTGTCACGCAACATCTGAATACCGGACACCAGCGTACCGGCCGTATCGACGATATCGTCTACGAGGATCGCCGTCTTGCCGTCAACATCACCGATCAGGTTCATCGCTTCGGCCACATTCGGTTTCGGGCGACGCTTATCGATGATCGCCAATGGCGCATGCAGCATTTCCGCCAGCTTGCGGGCACGCGTCACACCGCCATGATCCGGAGAAACGACAACGATATTTTCAAGATCCAGTGAACGGAAGTAATTACCGATGATGCTCATCGCACTGATGTCATCCGCCGGAATGTCAAAGAAGCCCTGGATCTGCGTAGCGTGCAGCTCCATCGTGATCACACGGTTGGCCCCGGCCGTCTCCAGCAGAGAAGCGACCAGCTTGGAAGTGATCGGCTGACGCGGTCTTGCCTTGCGGTCCTGACGTGCATAGCCGAAGTATGGCATGATGACCGTGATGTGCGCTGCACTTGCCCGCTTGCAGGCATCGATTGCGATCAGCACTTCCATCAGATTGGTGGAAACCGGATTGCAGGTCGACTGTACGATATAGACATGTTTGCCACGGACAGACTGTCCCAGTTCGACCATAATCTCGCCGTCCGCAAAATGCTTGACCTCACATTCACCCAGCGGAAGTCCCAGTTCCGCTACGATCTCCTTTGCCAGTTCGATGCTTGAGCTCAGTGCAAATACCAATGTTTTCTCCATTTTTTTACGATCCTCTCTTCATTTATTTGTTTTTGTATTTTGTTCCATAGCCAGCCTTGATCTGCTGG
Organism: Candidatus Merdibacter merdigallinarum; assembly: GCA_019118705.1. Classification (GTDB taxonomy): domain Bacteria; phylum Bacillota_I; class Bacilli_A; order Erysipelotrichales; family Erysipelotrichaceae; genus Merdibacter; species Merdibacter merdigallinarum. Next base: position 9,990 of record DWYK01000230.1, read on the forward strand.
CGACTGCGGGCGATGCCCATGTCACCGTCTTCCACATCATCCGTGATGGTGGATCCGGCTGCCAGCAGTGCATTCTCCCCGACAGTTACCGGAGCGATCAGATTGACATTGCTGCCGATGAAGGCGCCATCCTTGATCGTCGTACGATACTTGTTCTTACCGTCGTAATTGACCGTAACGACACCACAGCCAAAGTTGACCCCGCTGCCGACATCCGCATCCCCTACATAGGTCAGATGTGCACACTTGCTGCCGGTGCCAAAAGTAGAGTTCTTGAACTCGACGAAATTACCGATCCGACAGTTTTCTGCAATGGCTGTGTGATTGCGCAGATGGCTCATCGGACCAATGGTCGTTTTCGCACCGACACTGCTTTCCACGATCTTACTGGAATCGATCGTCACCTCATCAGCAATGGTCGCATTTCGCAAGAAAGAGTTCGATAGGATCGTCACATTGGCCCCGATCTTTGTTTCACCCTGAATGATGACGTTCGGATAGATGACCGTATCCTGTCCGATCTCCACATCCACATCGATGTACGTCGTATCCGGATCGATGATGGTCACACCGTTACGCATATGGCGCTCGCACTCATGCCGCGTCATCCACTTCTGCGCTTTGGCCAGGTCGATGCGGTCATTCACCCCCATCGTTTCTTCTGGATCTTTGACGACCATCGCTTTCACCCGCATCCCTTTGCGATTGAAGATTTCTACCAGATCGGTGAGATAATACTCATTCTGAGCATTGTCATTACCGATTTCCTGCAGGTTTTCAAACAGCAGCTGATTCTTGAAACAGAAGATACCGGTGTTGATCTCTCTGATCTCCAACTGCTCCTTTGTGCAGTCTTTCGCTTCCACGATCCTATCCACATTGCCAGCCGCATCGCGTACGATGCGTCCATAACGCTCCCCATCCGGCAACACGGCGGTAACGACCGTCATCTCGCTGTCTGCGTTCGCAGCAAATGCGGCTTCGATCGTTTCGCTCTGAATGCATGGACCATCTCCGTTCAAAACCAATGTATCTCCCTGCACATCCTTCAGGCACTTCGCCTGCATGACCGCGTGTCCGGTTCCCAGCTGAGGCTCCTGCAGAGCATACTGAACGCGGTCCCCAAGATAGCTCTTTACGCTTTCTGCTCCGTGTCCGACAACGACGACGATCTGATCGACCCCTGCCTTGCGCAGGTTCGTTACGATATGCCCGATCATCGGTTTGTTGGAAACCGGATGCATGACCTTGTTCAGAGAAGACTTCATTCTGGTTCCCTTGCCAGCGGCAAGTACGATTGCTGAACGCATTCCCATTACCTCCATTACCTGTACTGTACATTGTATATTTTAACAAAAAAGGTAGGCAAAAAAAAGGTAAACTCCAGTAAAATACAGGAACGCATCAAAATTGTCGGCATTCGTATCGCCAAAGATGCTTCTCTTCCCCTGTTAGCATGACCATTTCCGCTACCTCCATACGTGCATCGGTCAAAAGAAAACCGCCCGATGGCGGTTTGGTTTTTGGATCACTGCAGCTGTGCCAGACGGTTCTGCAGATTGCTGATCTGTGAATTCAGCTCACTGATGCGCGCATTATAATCCGAGATGTTGGCGCTGGTCGTTCCCTGCAGGGATTCATACTCACGCTGTGCATTCTGACGGGCATACCCGGCTTGCTCGAACTGCGAATTGATGGATGTCAACTGTGGTTTCAAAACATCAATCTTCGCCTGGATGGATGCCTTTTCTTCCTCGCTCGCATTTGCCAGCTGGCCATTCAGCTGATCGAGCTGTGACTGTGTGGAGTTAAGCTGTGCCAGAATCGTATTATAGTTGGAATCTGCAGTTGTAAAGGCTGTACGCGCTTCCTCCAACTTCGTATTCTCCTGGCTGATCAGATTCTGATAATGTGAGATCTCATCCTGATAAGACTGGATCTGTCCGTTGATTTCAGAGATCTCCTTATCGTTATTTGTCGTGATCTGCGTTTCGCTTCCGGTATCCTTTTCTTCATCTGGCGATGTCTGATCCGTTTCCTGCTGCTGATCTTCCTGCGGTGCCGAATCAGAAGAAAGGAACGAATATGCCGCAAAGACGATCCCGACCAGCAACGCGATCGAAACAAGGCCGATGATGACGTAAGTGATGATCTTATTGAGACGATCATTGCTCGCTTCATCCTCCTCTTCCTTGCGCACGGACTTCAGGGAGCTTTTCTCCATCTTGCTCTTGCGTGCTTTTTCTCCCTGTTCCTTCTCCTGCTTCTTCTGCTGCTTTTTGCGCTCTTCCTCCTCTACGAGCTGACGCATGTCATCTTCGCTGATGATGAGGGTCGCATTGGCATCTGCGCTCTCTTCCGGTTCTGTCGGGATCACCTTCGTTTTCTCGAGTTCTTCCTCCTCCACAGAGATGACGGTCGTATCGCCCGCTTCTTCTTCGCTGTGGATCGTCTTCAGCTGATCCAGCGCAGGGGTCGGGGTTGGTTTCTTTGGCTGCTGGAGCGGCTGTGAAAACGGTACCTCCTCCTGTCGTATATCGGCAGCGGCTTTCTTTTTCTTGAACTGCTGGATGCGCGCATGCAGATCATCCTGTTCACGAAAATCCTTCAGCAGATCGTCCAGTTCCTGATCTGTCGAATCCTGCTCGTGATTGTTTTTTTCTTCTAACATCGTCTATGCACCTCCTTGAGAGATACAATTATTCTACCATAAGCCATCCGTTTGCACTATATAAAAAATGCGAGATTTCTACTTCCCGCATTCAATTTTTTCTACATTTTGCGCCTGTGGACCGCGTGGGCTCTGCAGAATGTCAAAACGGACCCGCTCGCCTTCCTCCAATACCCGAAAGCCATCCATCTGGATCTGTGAATAGTGTACGAACACATCCTGTGCTTCCTGATCGCGAATAAAGCCATAGCCCTTTTCTTTGTTGAACCATTTTACCGTTCCTTCCATGATCTTCCCCTCCTTTGGAACCATTGAAGCCTGTTTTCCTCTCTGTGCGCCAACAGCAGCGGATGTGCACAGAGAACAACTGCCTCTATCGTATTACTATGCGGCCGCAGCAGCTGATATGCCCGTTGCAGCGTCGCACCTGTAGTACAGACGTCGTCGATCAGCAGCAGATCGCCACGGGGAAGCGGATACTCCTGCTTTTGTTCGATTTCATTCATGACCTGTCTTCGCTCGTTTCCCGAGCGTGTGGACTGTTTGAAGTTCGTGCGTTTGTAAAGCGGCTCATACAGCACCTGTCCGCTTTGTTTCAGCATCTCCCGCAGTGAGAAAAACCCGCGTTCCTCACATTTTTCATCACTGCTCGGCATGAGCACCCAATGATGATGACGATACCGCTCCAGCCATTGCATCCAGGGCGCAAAGAAGATAGGAGCCAGGGCGATGTCCCTGCCTTCCTTGAACTGAAACAGCAGCCCTTCCAGGAAGTCGTCATACCGATACAGCGCATGAACGCACAGATCCTGGATCTGCAGGGGTTCCTTCACACGCACAAAACGGGCACGGCAGTCTCTGCAGAGCACATCCGTCATCCACAGCCACTGTCCGATGCTCTGATGTGCTGACAGCTCGCACAGACAGATGCGGCAGCGTTTCACCCTTCCCCTCCCAGACGCCGGCGCAGGGATTCATTCATCGCCTCCAGCTCCCGCAGGCACGCGCTCTGTTCTTTCGTCACATAGGTACACAGCAGACGTCCCCGTCCATCCGGATGTTCCTTCTTGCGGCCGGCACGGCCGATCATCTGGATCAGGCTGGCAGCCGTAAACACCGGATGCTCACTGTGAAATACCGCCACCTGCACATCAGGGATGGTGATGCCGCGCTCCAGCACCGTCGTTGCAAACAGCACCTCCAGCTCTTTCTTCCGGAAGCGTTCCAGTAGCGCATCACGGTCCGTGCTTTTGGAAGAGAGCGAAGCGCAGGAAAAGCAGAGACGATAACAGAATCCCATGCCCTGTGCCATGCGGATCGTCGGTACGAACACGAGCGTCTGTTTTTGGGCCCGATGATTCTGCACGAGAAACTGTAACAGCCCGATGTGCAGCAGCCAGGCCGGTGTCCGCCATACTTCAGGGATGACCAGCGGATGGCGGTGCGGACGTTCAAACAGCGTGACCTGCTTCAGTTCCCCGTTCCGCACCTGTTCCAGCATCTCCGCATCCGGAGTTGCCGTCAGATACAGCAGCTGTCCGACACAGGCGTTCATCGCGATCGTCTTCAACAGCGCATTGCCACGATACGGAAACGCATCGACCTCATCCATGATCAGCAGATCAAAACAGCCGTGATAACGATACAGCTGATGCATCGTACAGACGATGAGATCGCCCCACAGATCGCTGGTATGCCCTTCACAGACCGCACAGACCTTCAGCTGCGCAAACGCTTCCTGCAGACGCTGCGCGATCTCCAATACGACCTGGCGGCGTGCGATCGCAAAGCCGACCCGTTTCCCCCGGTTGAGATAACGGCAGATCGCTTCCATCGTCAGTTCGGTCTTGCCGGCACCGGTCGCCGCATAGATGAGCACATCCTCCCCTTCTTCCAGATATCCGCAGACCTCTGTTACGACCTGTTGCTGCAGATCCGTCAGCGCATACGGCAGATGATACGCACAGACGATCTTCCTTCGTTCCCACTTCGGCGTACACAGACGTTCATTGACATCGATCCTGCCAAAAGCGATGCAGCGCCGACAATACCAGCTGCCCCGATCATGGAAGAAAAGATCCCGATCTTCATTCCCACAGCGCGGACAGCGCATCTTCTGTCGCATGAAAAGCCCCCTCCACCCTTCCTATACGACAGATGCGGCGATTCCCCTAAGTTTTCTTCTGTTTTTATTCACATTGGGAAAACAGTTCTAAGTACCCTGGAATAGACAGATCATCAATACAAATTAAAAAAGACTCTGTTTTAAAGATGAGTGAAGTGAACCCAGAAAGTGAAAATAGTCATTTATTGACGAAACAGTCTTTGTGATTGTGACATGTTATTCATCTGTCT
>DWYK01000231.1 GCA_019118705.1 Candidatus Merdibacter merdigallinarum
GTCGGCAACTACGCCCCGGTGGACTTTCACCACAGACAGACGGCATGCCCGTCATACAAAAAAGGAAACGCACCTGGCATTTCCTTCACTGTTTTGTCTTTCGATGCTGGATAAAATACGAGGTCCGCAGCTGCAGACGGGTCGGTGTGACGCGGGTCAGCAGCCGTGCGCATTTCATCAACATGCCCGGGATGACCACCCGGCGTTCCCCAAACATGCCGTTGATCGCCTGATAGGCGACATCGGAGGCTTTCTTTCCTTTGATCCGAAAGCGGACATTCGCCACCTGATTGAACTCGGTCTGCACCGGTCCCGGACACAGGGCCGTGATGTGGACATTGCTCTTCTTCCTGCGCAGTTCGCCGTAGATGGCTTCGCTCAGGCGCAGCACATACGCCTTGCTGGCGTAGTAGCCGGCCATCAGTGGACCCGGAAGGTAGCCGGCAATGCTGGCCACATTGAGGATGTATCCGTAATCTCTGGCGATGAAATCGCGCAGAAACAGCTTGGTGAGGATGTGGACGGCCCGTACGTTGACATCGATCATGGCCAGTTCTTTATCCAGGTCGGTTTCATCAAACGCGCCGTATACGCCAAAGCCGGCATTGTTGACGAGGATGTCGATATCTTCTTCCCTCAGACGTTCATACAGCATCCGACAACTGAGCGCATCGCGCAGATCCATGCAGATGATCTGCACATTGCCTTCCAGTTCTTCCTTCAGCTCCTGCAGACGGGTCATCCGTCTCGCTACGAGGATCACATCGATCCCCATCGCAGACAGCTGTCGGGCGATCTCACGTCCGATACCGCTGCTTGCGCCGGTAATCAGTGCTTTCATCACGGTACCTCCTTTGATTATTGTTCGATATTCCACTGACAGTCGATCATGCCTTTGGATACAGAGCCGCTGACATCCAGCTGCACCTTCTCCCCTTCCTTTTCAAACGTAAAATGGAAGGTAAACGCACCGCTGCCGTCCTCGCTCAATGTGATCGCATGCAGAAGGATCTGTTCCCGCACTTCCTTCTTCGTCAGCTTCTTTCCTTTTTCCTTCGCTTCATTGTACGCCGGAACAAAGGTATCGGTAACGAGCTTCACCGCATCGGACCGCCAGCCGGCCTGACGTTTCTTCAGCTTGTAAAACAGATGCATCGCTTCTTCGCTGTCGGTGTTCAGCTCGATCTCCTCTTTTCCAAAGGTCAGCGTTCCCGCCGGCTGTGCAGACGGTTCCTGTTCGTTTCGCTTTGGCTGCTCCGGAACGAGCTGCTGCAGCTGTGCCTCTTCGCATGGTGCCTCCAGCAGTTCCAGCAGTTCAAAGCCGCCTTCTCCTCTGCGCACACGGGCGTGAAAGATCGTATGTCCGCTCAGCTGCTGCTGCAGGGCCCGTACGCCTTCCTCATCGCACTCCTTTTCCAGATGGATCTTCTCCGTATGGAGCTCGTCACTGCCCTCTTCCTTCCAGGCCTGCAGAATGACGCTGGCCGTCCAGTAGAACGCTTCGCCGCTTTTGTGTGCACCGACCCCGATCGGTCCGCACAGCCCATAGATCACCAATGGCTGATAGTTTTTCTGTTTCTTTCCAAATAATCGGTCGAGAAATCCCATCTTAGTTTCACCCCTGTACTTTACGCCCCTTATTATAGCATGACCCTGTGCATCTGTCATGATGCATTGGAAAATCTCCCCATCTTCCACCGCCGGCATGTGAACAAGGCCGACAGCGTAAGCGTGTTTCGCCGGGAGCGTGGAAGCCGAGCCGCTCGCTGTGATGTCGGCTGTCTTTCCCAAGGCTGTCTGTCCGATCTTCTCACACCCGTGCGGTGATGACAGAAACAACCCCGTCTCTTCTTCTCGTTTTCCTCTGTACATCGATCCTGCACCAACGATCGTTCCTCCCCACAGGTGCATAAAAAAAACAGTGCGCGATGTCGTTTGAACTGAAATCTGTTTATTGAGAAAAAAGGAGGAGCTCGTTCCAGCTCCTCTCTCTCACGTTTTCTTTTGCGAACGCTGTACGGCGATCACGTTTCGATGAGGTGGAAATGTCGGAAGGCATGGTACAGCCCGTCCTGATCGACCGCATCCGTGACGTAGTCGGCCGCTGCCTTGGCTTCCTCACCGCCGCTGCCCATCGCAACGCCGATGGCGCAGTACTCAAACATCGGGATATCGACCTTCGCATCGCCGAATGCGATCGTATCTTCCCGTTTCGCATGGACCGCCTCCAGCAGCCGATCGATGGCCACCGCCTTGTCTACGGCCGGTACGCCCAGATCGCCAAACAGAGAGATTTCGCCCTTTCCGCCCCAGGTGCCTGCTTTCAGATCCGGAAAGGCAGCCTGAGCGTCCAGAAAATCCTGGTAGCTCTCCAGGATGAAGCTGATCTTGTTGACATCGCTGCGATACAGGTCCGCACCAAAGATCATCTCCGGAAACACCCGGCGCACGCCGCCCAGCGCATCCGCAGCGGTTCCTTTGCGTTGTTGATAGAGGCGGATCGTCGGCTCGCCGCGTTCCTCAAAATGCGCACTGGCGTACAGTCCGCTGTTGCATTCCAGATAAAACTCCAGTCCGCGCGCCTGCAGCCAGTCGACGACTGCTCGTTCCTGCTGTTCGCTCAGCGTCTGTTCAAAGACGACCTTGCCATGATGTTCGACGTAACAGCCATTGCCGCCGATCATGCCATCCAGTCCGATCGCCCAGATCTCCTCATAGACCTCTGCCTTGCTGCGGCCGGTGCAGATGTAGACGAAATGCCCGTTGGCACGGGCCTGGCGGATCGCGTGGACGGCGGAGGCAGGAATGTGGTTTTCATAGTCCGTCAGCGTGCCGTCCACATCGAGAAAGATCACGCTGTGTCCCATCGCACTTCTCCTTTAAATGCCTTTGATCGCATGAAATGCATGCTGGGCCGCATTGGCGCCGTCTCCGGCAGCCGTTACCACCTGGCGCAGCGGCTTTGCCACGACATCGCCGACACCGTAGATGCCTTTGATCTTCGTCTCGTTGTGTTCATCGACCAGCAGATAGCCCCGCTCATCGCAGATATCCAGTCCATTGAGGAAGGAAACGGCCGGATCGGCACCGACATAAGGGAACACTCCGGCAACCGGCAGCGTCGTCGTCTCCTTGCTTTCCACATCCTCGATGACCAGACCGATCACCCGGTTACCGTCATCCAGGATCTGCTTTGGCACATGGCGGCGGATGATCGTGATGCGTTCATTTTGTTCCACCTGCTGCTGTACATGGGCCTCGGCCCGGAATACATCACGGCGGATGACGATGGTCACCTTCTTCGCAAACTGTGTCAGGTACAGTGCTTCTTCCAGAGCGGAGTTACCGCCGCCGATCACGGCGACCTCCTGATCACGGAAGAAGGCGCCGTCACAGACCGCACAGTACGATACACCGCGGCCGACGTTCTCCGCCTCGCCCGGGATCCCCAGCATCCGTTCCACCGTACCGCTGGCGATGATCACCGCCTTGCCGGTGTAGGTCGTTCCATCGCTGCAGACGACGCGCTTCTCATCGCCGTCCACCTGGATGGAAGTGACCTCTCCATATGCATATTCCGCACCGAAGCTCGTCGCATGCGCAAACATCTGTGATGCCAGTTCGGCACCGTTCACTTTCTGGATGCCCGGCCAGTTGCTGATCTCATTGGTCTTGATCAGCTTGCCGCCCGGAGCGCCCATCTCCAGGATCAGTGTGGACAGACCGGCCCGGCTGCCGTAGATCGCCGCCGTCATGCCGCCCGGTCCGGCACCGATGATTATAAGATCGTAGGATCGCTCCATTCTCTTTCCTCCTTTACCAATCCGCTCAGCTCGCGGATATCATGTAACAGCGCACAGGGCTTCAGCGCCGCCAGCGCTTCCTCTCGTGAAGGATCCTGGACCAGCGCCACGCTGAACGCCGCCATCGCCTTGGCCGCTTCAATATCTCCACGGGAATCCCCGACATAGATGACATCGTCCTGACCGTGCTCCAGCTGGCGGCAAGCCTGGATCAGCCCCTGCGGATCCGGTTTTGGCCTTTCCAGCTCATCACCGCCCAGCACGACGGAGAAACAGTCCTCCAGTCCCGCCTTGGCGATCCCCATGCGGACGACATCGCTCTTTTTGTTGGAGACGACCGCCAGCGGATAGCCTTCCTTCTTCAGCTCCTCCAGGACTTCTCTGGTTCCTGAAAACAGCTTGACATACGCATCGTGCTGTTCCACATTAAACTTCCGATAGACGCGGATCGCTTCTTCCACCTCTGCCTCTTCGCTGAAATATCGCCGAAAGCTCACCGACAGCGGCGGGCCGAAGAAATCATCAAGATCGTTCTGTGTCAGCGTCACCTGCGGGCGCAGGACCTCCATCGTATGACGGAAGGACGCATCCACCAGCGCACGGGAATCGATCAGCGTGCCGTCCAGATCGAAGAGGATGGCCGGCTTTTCCTTGCGAAATGGCCAGAAGCGGGCAAACAGACGATTCCACAGGCCCAGGATGCCGCCGATACCGACGATGACGAACACCAGGGAGACCAGCTGTGCCACCCGCAGATTTCCGGCCATCAGGGCATCCGTCCGCATCGATTCGATCCAGAAGCGAACGACGCCATACCAGGCAAAGTACGCCCAGGCGAGATCGCCGCGCTTTCTTCGTCCATACCGCTTATAGACAAAGGTGATCAGCACGAACCCCAGCAGATTGGCCACGCTCTCATAAAGGAACGTCGGCTGGCGATAGGCACCGTCGATGAGCATGCGCTCTTTGATGAAGTCCGGCCACCCGTCATAATACGACGCGGAAACGATGCCGCCAAACGCCTCCTGATTGATGAAGTTGCCCCAGCGCCCCATTGCCTGTGCGATGAGCACGTTGGGAAAGATGGCATCCATGACACGCAGGCCGTTGATCTTGCGGCGGTGGAAATACCAGGCCCCAAAAGCGATGCCGGCGATCAGACCGCCATGGATGGCCAGACCGCCTTCCCAGATGTAGAAGATGCGGATCGGATCCTGTGCATACAGCTCATTCCACTCAAAGATCACATAATAGATACGAGCACCGATGATCGCAATGAACAGCATCGGCACGAAGAAATCCTCCAGGACATTGTCTTTGTACCCCCATCGGCGCATCGTGCGCTCACTGAGCAGATAGGCGATGATCGCCCCGGTCAGGATCAGCACGGCATACCAGGTGATCTGCAGCGAGCCGATCGACAGGACGACCCGGCTAGTTGGAAACAGTTCCATCGGCTTCCTCCTTGTTCTTTTCGATAAATTCCAGTACACGCTTTTCAAATTCCTTGGCGGAATCCAGTCCGTTCTTCGCTAACAGATAATTGGTGACGGCACTTTCGATGATGACGCCCATCGAACGGCCTTCCCGCACCGGAATGGTGATCCTGGGGATCGCCACATCGAGGATGTTGACACACTGCTTTTCCTCGATGCCGACGCGGTCATAGTTCGCACGCGGATCGAATGGCTCCAGGTTGATCTGAATGTCGATGTTGGCCTTTCGTCCGACGGCACCGACCCCGTACATGCGGGAGATGTTGATGACACCGACACCGCGCAGCTCCAGCATGCCTTCCAGCAGCTGCGGTGATTTGCCGACGATGCGGTTATGGATGCGGGAACAGTCGACCCGATCATCCGCGATCAGCTGGTGACCGCGGCGGATCAGCTCCAGGGCGATCTCGCTTTTTCCCATGCCGCTCTCTCCGCAGATCAGCACCCCGATGCCGTAGATCATGAGCAGCTCCCCGTGTACGGAGACCGAACGGGCCAGTTTCTCATCGAGCCAGGAGATGATGTTGACGATCGTATGGTTGGTCTTTTCCTCACAGCGGAAGACCGGAAAGTTCTTTTCGACGGCGCATTCGCGCAGGATGTGCGGACATTCATGTCCCCGGGTGATCACGATGGCCGGCGTATCGCTGCGGGTGAGAAAGTCGAAGGAGCGCTTCTGTGCTTCCTCGCTCATCGAAGCGATGTAGGCGATCTCTTTGTCGCCCAGGATGACCAGACGCTTCGCCTGGGAATAATCAAAGAAGCCGGCGAGCTCCAGACCGGGACGGTTGGTATCCGTCAGCTCGATGACCCGCTTGAGCGATTCTTCATCGCCGGTCAGCTGTTCAAACTGAAAGTAACCGGCAAATTCTTTTACGGTAACAAATTTTCCTTCCATGGCTAATCCTCCAATAACCGTTTCAAATATCGACCAGTGTAGCTTTGTTCATTGGCTGCCACCTGCTCCGGCGTACCGATCGCTACGATGGTTCCGCCCTCATCGCCGCCTTCCGGCCCCAGATCGATGAGGTGATCCGCGCTCTTGAGCACGTCGAGATTGTGTTCGATGACGATGACGGTATCCCCGTTGTCCACGATGCGCTGCAGCACTTCCAGCAGTTTCTTGACGTCGTGGGTATGCAGACCGGTGGTCGGCTCATCCAGCACGAACAACGTCTTTCCGGTCGCCTTGCGCTGCAGTTCGCTGGCCAGCTTGACCCGCTGTGCCTCTCCGCCGGAGAGGGTCGTTGCGCTCTGTCCCAGCTTGACGTAGCCCAGACCGACATCGCGCAGCGTTTCCAGCTTGTGACGGATGCGCGGGACGCTGGCGAAGAAGTCGATGGCTTCCTCGACGCTCATCTCCAGCACATCGTAGATGTTCTTTCCTTTGTAGGTGACCTGCAAGGTCTCCTCATTGTAGCGTTTGCCGCCGCACTCCTCGCAAGGCACGTAGACATCCGGCAGAAAGTGCATGGAGATGCGCAGGATGCCATCGCCCTGGCAGGCCTCACAGCGGCCGCCCTTCACATTGAAGGAGAAACGGCCGCGGTCATAGCCGCGCAGACGCGCCTCCGGGGTCTGTGCGTACAGTTCACGGATATCGTCAAAGACGCCGGTGTAGGTTGCCGGATTGGAACGCGGCGTCCGTCCGATCGGGTCCTGATCGATGTTGATGATCTTGTCGATGTATTCGATTCCTTTGATCTCTTTGTGCTTGCCCGGCTTGATGCGCACCCGGCCCAACGCATGCTGGATGCCCTTGGTCAGGATCTCATTGACCAAGGAAGACTTTCCTGATCCGCTCACGCCGCTGACACAGATGAACGTCCCCAGCGGGAAATCCACCGTCACATTTTTCAGGTTGTTGCAGGCGGCCTTGACGATGCGCAGCTTGTGGCCGTTGCCCTTGCGGCGTACCTTTGGCACTTCGATCTTCATCCGGCCGCTGAGATAGGCGCCGGTGATGGAACGTTCGTCCGCCATGACTTCCTGCGGGGTGCCGGCCGCAACGACCTCACCGCCATGGATGCCGGCGCCCGGTCCGATGTCGATGATGTAGTCCGACGCGCGCATCGTATCCTCGTCATGTTCGACGACGATCAGCGAGTTGCCCAGATCGCGCATGTCCTTCAGCGTATCGATCAGTCGGTCGTTGTCGCGCTGATGCAGACCGATGCTCGGCTCATCCAGCACATAGAGCACACCGCTGAGGTGGCTGCCGATCTGCGTGGCCAGACGGATGCGCTGTGCCTCGCCGCCGGACAGCGAACCGGCGATGCGATCCAGCGTCAGATAGCCCAGACCGACATTGTTGAGAAAGCCCAGGCGGTCTTTGATCTCCTTGACGATCAGCCGGGCGATCTCCTCCTGCTGTCGGCTCAGCTGCAGCTCTTCCATGAAGACGGCCGCCTCCTTGACGCTCATCGTCGTCCATTCATAAATGTTCTTTCCGCCGACATAGACGCTCAGCGCCTGTTCGTTGAGACGCTTGCCGCCGCACGTCGGACAAGGCATCTCCGCCATGAAGGTGCCCAGCCACTCCCGGGACATCGAGCTGGTCGTCTCCATGTAACGACGTTCGATGTGCGTGACGACCCCTTCGATGAACTCCCGCTTCTTCGTCACATTGCCGCTGCGCGAATAAAGGGTGTAGGCGATCGGCTCATCTGAGCCATACAGCAGCATCTCCAGCGCATGCGGATCGATCTGCTCGATCGGCGTATCCACCGAAACATGATAGTGCGCCAGCAGCGCCGCAAACCGCTGCCATTCCAGATTCTCGGTGTTGACGATATTCTTATAATAGACGATCCCGCCCTGTGCGATGCTCTTCGAACGATCCGGGATGAGATAGTCGATATCGACCTTCTGGGTAAAGCCCAGCCCCTTACATTCCGGGCAGGCACCAAACGGCGCATTGAAGGAAAACAGCTTCGGTTCCAGCTTTGGAATCGAAAAGCCGCAATATTTGCATGCGTAATTACTGGAGAAGAGGATCTCTTCCTCCCCATAGGCGACGATGGCCAGACCATCGCTCAGCTTGAGCGCGCTCTCCAGCGAATCGTGCAGACGGGAACGGTCATCGCTCTTCACGATGCGGTCCACCACGACATCGATGTCGTGCTTCTTGTTCTTCTCCAGCGCTTCCACCTCTTCCAGGATGCGCACTTCCCCGTCGATCCGCACGCGCACATAACCTTCTCTGGTCAGAGTGGCCAGCAGATCCTTATGCGTGCCTTTCTTGCCCTTGACGATCGGCGCCAGGATCACCATGCGGGTGCGATCCGGCAGTTCCATGATACGGTCGATCATCTGTTTGACCGTCTGCGAGGTGATCGGCTCATGATGCGTCGGACAGTATGGCACACCGATGCGCGCATACAGCAGACGCAGATAATCATAGATCTCCGTGACGGTCCCCACCGTGGAACGCGGGTTGTTGCTCGTCGTCTTCTGATCGATCGAGATTGCCGGCGACAATCCCTCGATGCTGTCGACCTCCGGCTTTTCGCTGTTGCCCAGAAACTGTCTGGCATAGGCACTCAGCGACTCCACATACCGCCGCTGTCCTTCCGCATAGATCGTATCGAACGCCAGCGATGTCTTTCCAGAACCGGATACACCGGTCATGATGACAAACTTGTCCCTCGGCACATTGACATCGATGTGTTTCAGATTATTCTCTCTCGCCCCTTTGATGACGATCCAATCCTTATTCATACAAGCCACCTCATTCTAGTATCTGCCCAAAAGATCCCGCTGATACCTGCCGTTTCCCATGGGCCTCCATATCTCGTATATTATATACCAGCTTTCTTTTTTTCGCACTCGATTCGCGCAAAAAAGGCTTCCTGCACAGAAGCCTTTGATCCATCACTCATTTCAGGAAGCGATCGAATAACAGACGGTCGCAGAGGGCATAGAGGCCTTTCTGCACGATCGGGATCGCCGCAATGCCGATCAGGACGAAGATCAGCTGCTGCATGGAGAGATCCATCAGCATGAACCAGTCATCGAGATACGGTACGCAGATGCACGCCAGAAACAGGGCGCACATCACGGCGAAGATCACCGCACGGTTGCGATTGAACGGCAGGCACACATGAAAGAGCACCGCCAGGGAACTGCAGCCGGCCAACAGCACGCACATCGTCGAGATGAGATCCTGGCTCATCGGTTCGATCGCCGTGAGCGCATAGACATAAAAGATCATCAGCACCACGCAGAGCGCGCCGGGCAATGCGTTGCGGAACACGTTGACCAGGAAGTTTCCCTGCACCCGTTCATGATTGGGCTCCAGCGCCAGGAAAAAGGAAGGCATGCCGATGGAGACCGTTGAGATCAGCGTCAGCTGGATCGGCTCAAACGGATAGACCGGGATGAAGAACAGCGTCAGCAGGCTCAGGATGACCGAAAAGGTCGTCTTGACCAGGAACAACGACGCGGTCCGCTGGATGTTGTTGATGACCCGGCGTCCCTCGTTGACGATCTGCGGCAGATGCGAGAAGTCCGAATCCAGCAGCACCAGGTTGGCGATGTTCTTGGCCGCCTCGCTGCCCTGCGCCAT
>DWYK01000232.1 GCA_019118705.1 Candidatus Merdibacter merdigallinarum
AAATAATAGTAATCACTTTCCTGCGGATGCAGGACAGCATCGATCGCCGCTTCTCCCGGATTGACGATCGGACCGACCGGCAGACCGCTGTGCAGATATGTATTGTATGGAGAATCGATGTCCGTGCTGGCCTCACAGGTGCGCCAGCTGTCCTCATCGTTGCGATCAAGATCATCATAGAGCGCATAGCAGACCGTGACCGTCGACTGTAGCGGCATATCGCTGTTGAGCCGATTGTAGAACACACCGGCGATCAGCTGCATGTCCTCGCTGGTCGCTGCTTCATACTGCACGATGCTGGCCAGCGTGATCAGCTCATGCAGCGAGTAGTCACTGGCATTGATGTCTTCTTCATACTTTGCATAGATCTCGGCAAAGTGATCCAGGAAAGTTCGAGTGACCTCATCGGCAGTCGCATCCTTATCAAACGCATAGGTCTCCGGGAAGAGATATCCCTCCAGACGAACGCGGTACTCCTCATTGTTCAGCGCATCGGCATCCAAAAAGCTGTAATCTTTTGCCAGCGTCTCGATGTACGACGGATCGTTCCACAATGCGAGGATCTCATCCGCATCGATGCCCAGCTGTTCCTCGATCTGCGCCGCATAATCCTTTGCCCAGCGTCCTTCCGGGAAGGTGATCAGCAGCTGATTCGTACGGGCCTGGGTCGGATCGTTGAGCACCCGCAGGATCTCATCGGTCGACATCTGATCGTTCAGCACGAAGATACCGGCCATGTTCTGTGTCTGATTGGAGATCCGCGCATGCAGAGAAGCGAACGTGCTGCTCTTGATGAGCCCCTCCTGCTGCAGCCGCTCCAGGACACTATCCATCGTTTCGCCTTCTTCGACGACAAAGACGACATCCTGCTTTTTGTTGTTGACCGCAGAAAGCTCATTGAGATAAAACGCGTAACAGCCGGCAAAGAGCACGACGACGGCCGCTGCAACGATGAGAGCGATCCGCTTTTTCTTACTCAGCTTCTTCATCTTCGACAAATGCTCCTATCACTTCTTCGATCATCGCCCACTCCTCATCGCTGTCGATCGGCAACAGGCTGCCCGCATCGTCATAAGCGGACGCAAAGACCTCTCCGTCCTCTGCATCCGGATCCTCAAAAACGACATACTTGCGCTGATAGTCCTCACTTTCAAAGGTGAAGAGAATCGTCATTCGTTTTTCATTTCCATTTTCGTCTGTGACATACAAACTGTTTGAATCCAGCATATGCATCCTCCTAATTCATAGAAAGGGGCCTTGTCAGCCCCTGTTTGAATAATCCAAATAACTTTGAAGTATCTGAACCGCAGCCATCTGATCAATGACTTTTTTTCTTTTCTTGCGGGAAACATCCCCTTCCAGCAGGAGCCGGTTCGCCGCTACGGTCGTCAACCGCTCATCCCACAGCACGACCTTGACGCCCAGCGTTTCCAGACGCTGTGAAAACGCGATGGAGATCTCTCCCCGTTCGCCGACGTCTCCGTTCATGTGCTTTGGCAGCCCCAGTACGACCGTATCCGCTTTCTGTTCAGTGATCAACGCACTTGCCTGTGCGAACGCATCTGTATAGTCATCGCTCGCAAAGCGCAGGGTCGTCAGCGCACGGGCGATCATCCCTAACGGATCGCTGACGGCGACGCCCAGGGTCTTGCTGCCAAGGTCAAATCCCAATATTCTATTCATTGTCCTCCAGATAGGCTCTTACAAGCTCCTCGATGATTTCATAGCGCTCCACACTCTGAATGATCGTACGGGCATTTTTATGTGAGGAAATATAAGCAGGGTCGTTGGAGATCAGATAGCCCGCCAGCTGATTCACAGAATTATAGCCTCTCTCCTCCAAGGCTTCCTGGACCAAACGCAGCACATGCTTGATCGTATCTCGCCTGAGATCCTCCGAACGAAACGACATCGTTTCTGTAATATCCTTCATACGACACCCTCCTGTTCTGTCTATAGCACTATTTTAACCCATTTTTCACTAAAATGAAAGAGTTTCACTCAGCATATTTTCAACGGCCGCAAATGCTTCGGTCAGCTTGCTGACATCTTTTCCGCCGGCCTGTGCCAGATCCGGCTTACCGCCGCCGTTTCCGCCGCAGATCATCGCTGCCTGTTTGACAAGGTCACCGCAACGCACGCCTCTGGCGATCGCACCCTTACCGGCCCCTGCAACAAAGACGAGCTTATCCTGGTTGATCGCTGCCAGGAAGACAACGCTGTTTTCCTTCTGTGCCTTGATGTTGGCGGCGATGTCCTTCAGCGCCTTCGCATCGATGCCCTCCATGCGTTCGATCAAGACCTCTCCATTGCCCAGCGGACGCAGCTGATGTACGAGATCATTTGCCTTCAGAGAGAAGATCTGCTCCTTGAGCTGCGCGCATGTCTTGTTGGCCGCATTTAATTCTGCGGCTGTCTGAGCGACCTTTTCCTCGACATTGGTGATGCCGTTCATCTTCAGCGTATGTGCAATGTTCAGCAGCGTCTGCTGATTGGCCGCAAATTCACGATAGGCCGCATAACCGGTCTTAGCCGTGATCCGGCGCACACCGGATCCGATGCTTTCTTCGGATACGATCTTGCACAGGCCGATCTGACTGGTGTTGTCCACATGGCAGCCACCGCAGAATTCACAGGAAACATCTCCCATCGTGACGACGCGGACGATATCGCCGTATTTTTCATCGAACAGTGCCGTTGCATTACGCTTCTTCGCTTCCTCGATCGGCAGTTCTTCCTTGGTGACCGCATATCCCTGTGTAATATAACGGTTGACGAGCGCTTCGATCTCCATGAGCTGTTCTTCGCTGATCTTCTCATAGTGGGTAAAGTCAAATCGCAGATAGTCCGGGCAGTTGTACGAACCCGCCTGTGCGATGTGCGTGCCGATCACCTGCTTCAGCGCGCTCTGCAACAGATGCGTACAGGAGTGATTGGCCGTCGTCTGCGCACGCTTTTTCGGATCGACTTGTAACTGCAGCTCATCTCCCACGTGCAGCGCTCCCTGTGTTACGATGACATGATGCAACGGCTGTCCGTGCGGTGCCTTATGCACTTCATCGACCTCAGCCGCAACGCCCTCTGCCAGCAACACGCCGCAGTCGCCGACCTGACCGCCGCTCTCCGCATAGAAGCAGGTCGTATCAAAGATCACGCTGCCTTCATCGCAGATCTCCTCGGTGCGCTTGCCATCCTTGAACAGTGCGAGGATCGTTCCGGTACAGGATAACGAATCATAACCGACAAAGCGGCTCGTCTCTTCAAAGTTCATCAGATCTGCCGCCTGTGATCCCATGGAGTTCAGCTCGCCGCGGGCCGCGCGGGCACGCTCCTTCTGCAGACGCATCTCTTCATCAAATTCCTCCTGATGGACGCTCAGACCGTTTTCCTGTGCGATCTCCGCCGTCAGCTCATATGGGAAGCCGTACGTGTCATAGAGACGGAAGACGACCTTGCCGCTGAGCACGCCATCGCTCGCTTTGGCGATCTCTTCGCTCAGCAGACGCTCACCGTTGGCCAGCGTCTTGTGGAAGGTCTCCTCCTCGATGCGCACGAGGTTTTCATTATAAGCGACCTTCTCCTGTAAATACGGATAGAAGTCCTGCATCTCATCGGCGACCACCTGGACCAGCTGATACATGAACGGCTTGTCGATGCCCAGTTTGATGCCATAGCGGACCGCCCGGCGCAGCACACGGCGCAGCACATAACCACGACCATTGTTGGAGAAATTCGCTCCATCGCTCAGCGCAAAGGTCACCGTGCGGATGTGGTCGGCGATGACGCGGTATGCCATCTTGTATTCCCCTTCATACGGATACTTGGCAAGTTTTTGCGTCGCATGGATGATCGGCAGGAAGAGATCCGTATCGAAGTTGGTCTCTCCGCCCTGAATGAGCGATACCAGACGCTCCAATCCCATTCCGGTATCGATATTCTTCTGTGGCAGTTCCTTATAGTCTTTGCGCGGAATGCCCGGTTTGCAGTCATACTGTGAGAACACGACGTTCCAGACCTCGATGTAACGGTCGTTCTCGATTTCTTCAAAGAACAGACGCTCTCCCAGTCCCTGCGGATCATATGCTTCTCCGCGGTCATAGAAGATCTCGGAATCCGGACCGCCCGGTCCCTCTCCGATCTCCCAAAAGTTGTCATCCGTGCGCAGGATGTGAGAAGGATCGACACCGCATTCCTGCGTCCATACACGATACGCCTCCTCATCATCGGTATACACGGAAATGTACAGCTTTTCCTTCGGGAATCCGATCCACTTCTCATCGGTCAGAAACTCCCATGCGAAGTGAATGGCCTCGCTCTTGAAATAATCGCCGATGGAGAAATTGCCCAGCATTTCAAAAAACGTATGGTGACGGGCCGTCTTTCCTACATTTTCGATATCATTGGTACGAATCGACTTCTGCGCGTTGGCGATGCGGTTGCACTTTGGCTTCTCACTGCCGTCAAAGTATTTTTTCAGCGCCGCTACGCCCGCATTGATCCAAAGCAGCGTCGGATCGTTATGGGGAACCAGGGAAGCCCCCGGCTCGATCATATGCCCATGCTGCTCGAAGTAGTCGAGAAACATCTGGCGAACCTGATTTCCGGTCAACTGTTTCATATCATTTTCCTCCTCACAATAAAAAAACGTCCCCTCTCCAGGAACGTAATCGATACGCGGTACCATCCTAGTTCATCTTGCGATGCACTCTATGTCGTTATCCCGCTGACCAGCGTCTGACTCCAAAGTAGCTGTTCTCTCTCACCGCCAGAAAGCTTTCACCAACCGCTTTTTCTCTGCACTGCCCGATCAGAGGTACTTTTCTTTTTCAACGTCAGGTTATCGAACATCTGTAATTCTACCACAACACACGCAAAGAAGCAAACGCTTCCGTCACTTTTCTCCTTCCTGTTGAATTGCAAAACTCAACGCAAGGGATCTATTGCAATAAATCAGGCAAGGAAATATGTCCTTTAGTATTGCGTTAACTTGGTTT
>DWYK01000233.1 GCA_019118705.1 Candidatus Merdibacter merdigallinarum
AAAGCTGAGGACGATTACCTTTTGACAACGAAGCTGTACTGTGGGAAATGCGGCTCCTTTATGGTGGGAGAAAGCGGCACAAGCCATACGATGAAAGTACACCGTTATTATCGCTGTGTGAATACCAAGAAAAAGAAGCTCTGCGACAAGAAAGCGGTCAAGAAAGATTGGATTGAAGATTTGGTTGTCAACTATACCATGAAAGCAATTATGAATGATGCAGTCATGGAAAGGCTGATTGATACGCTGATGGAGTTGCAGAAGAAAGAAAGCACCGATCTGCCCCTTTTGAAAAAGCAGCTTGCAGAAACGGAAAAAGGCATTAACAATATGCTCAACGCTATCCAAGCCGGGATTTTCACACCGTCCACCAAGCAAAGGCTGGACGAGTTGGAGGAAACTAAGAGCCAGCTTGAAATCAGCATTTTGCAGGAAGAAATGCACAAGCCCATGCTTACAAGAGAACAGATAGCTTTCTTTATTTACCGTTTCCGCAAATTTGATGTGACAAAGCGGGAACAGCGGCAAAGACTGATTGACAGCTTCGTCAATGCGGTGTATCTTTATGAGGACAAGATAATCCTTACTTTCAACTATAAAGACGGTTCCAAGACTATCACTCTGGCAGAGGTTGAGGGTTCGGATTTATCCGTACTCGGTGCACTGCCTCACATCTTGATCAGTTCATACGCTCTGGTGCCCAGATGGATCTTTTCGGCATGTTCCAGACAGCTCTGCCACTCGGACTCCGGTGCGGAGTTGGTAAAATGATCGTGGTGTCTGACGAAATTCGGATCTTCGAGATGCTGCGCCAGCTGGCTGCCCGCGATCGGTTTCGCCGCCAGGCATGCATCCACACAGGCCTGATCCAGCGCCAGCGGATCCTTGGATACGAACATGCCGATGTTCGGCAGGATCGGCACATCGTTTTCCCCATGGCAGTCACAGTTCGGACTGACGTCGACGACCAATGAGATGTGCAGGCACGGACGTCCGTCCACGACCGCCTTTGTGTATTCCGCCATGCGGCAGTTCAGCAGAGCGTTGGCGGCATCGTTGTCAAACTGGATCGCATCGAAGTTGCAGGCGCCCAGACAGCGGCCGCAGCCGACACAGTGGTCCTGATCGACGTGCATCTTGCGCGTTGTCTCGTCAAATACCAGACCGCCGTTGGCGCATTCTTTCTGACAGCGCATGCAGCCGCGGCAGCGATCGACATCGATGGATGGTTTGCCGCTGCTGTGCTGATCACACTTGCCGGCACGTGACCCGCAGCCCATGCCGATGTTTTTGATGGCACCGCCAAAGCCGGTCATCTCATGTCCCTTGAAATGCGTCAGTGAGATGAACACATCCGCATCCATGATCGCCCGTCCGATCTTCGCATGCTGGATGTACTCCCCATCTCGGACCGGCACATCCACATCATCCGTCCCCTTGAGGCCGTCACCGATGAGGATCGGGCAGCCGACGGTCAGCGGCGTAAACCCGTTTTGCCATGCACATTCCAGATGTTCCAACGCATTTTTGCGGCTGCCCGGATACATCGTGTTGCAGTCGGTCAGAAACGGCTTTCCGCCCAGCTCCTTGACGACATCCACGATGGCGCGGGCATAGTTCGGACGCAGATAGGAGATGTTGCCCAGCTCTCCGAAATGCATCTTGATCGCCACAAACTTGCCATCCAGCTGCAGATCTGCAATCCCGGCGCGGCGCACCAGCTTCTGCAGCTTCGTCGGCAGTCCGTCGCCAAACGCGACCGTATGAAAATCAGTAAAATAAACCTTTGCTTTCTCCATAAAAGGGTCCCTTCCTTTCGCTTCCTGTTTATTATTTTACCACCACAGCCAGTAAATTGTCGCGCTCTTTTCCATTTTTCACACAAACAAAACAGACGGTCCTCACCGTCTGCGTTCACTCTTCAATGTCGGCCGTGATCAGCTCGCGCAGATCATCGATCACATGATCCGCATAAATCTGCAGACGCTCCATATCCGCCCGCTGATGAACACCGGTGGTCACCAGTACGGTCTCCACGCCCTGGCTCGCTCCCAGTGCGATGTCTGTTTCCAGATTGTCTCCGACGATGACGACATCCTCCTTTGTCAGCTGCAGCTGTTCCAGTGCCAGCAGCAGGATCGGGGCACAAGGCTTGCCGATCTTGGGGGAACGCTGGCCGCTGGCGTATTCCAGCATGGCGACGATCGATCCGTTGCCTACATCGAAGCCTGCACTGGTTGCGATGATGCGGTCCGCATTGGTCCCGATCAGCTTCGCTCCCTTCAGCAATTCGCTCAGCGCATCGCTGTAACGACGGTAATCCGCATGCTTGTCCAGTCCGACGAACACCAGCTCCGCATCGTGCTCCACGATCGTAAAGCCTTCCTTCGTCAGCGCTTCCCGCAGCCCTTCCATGCCGATCACAAAGGCCCGCCGCCGTTTACTGTGCCGGGCAACATAACGGGCGCTTGCCATCGCACTGGTAAAGAAGTGCTCCTCCCGGATCCCACGATAGCCAAGCTTCTCCATGTGTGCCACGTTCTGACGCGCCGTACGGGTCGCATTGTTCGTCAGAAAAAGAAAGGAGCGTCCGCTCGCCAGCAGCCAGTCAACGAATATGCGTGCACCTTCGATCAACGTATCCCCACAGTACATCGTCCCATCCAGATCCAGCAGATAGGTCTTTTCACATCCCATGTCTCTTCCTCCCCAGACTCATGATCTTCGTTTGCCCTTATGCGGACGAAGCAGGATCAGTCCCAAAATGACGAGTCCGATCGGCCAATGTTCTACCGTTATGGCTGCTGCATTCAGCAAAAACTGCCGGTAATTGACATCCGGTGCAAACAACAACAGCATTCCCGCAATGCAAAGGATCATCCCAGCACGCTGACGCATCCTTACCACTTCCCACCTCAGCATACCGGTTTCTGTTCATATCTTTTGTCGCTTTATGCAAAAAACAGCTTGTACAAGCTGTTTTTTTACAGTTCAATCTTCTCCAGATCGCTGTACGGGATCTCGGTCGGCGTCTCTCGTCCAAACAGCACCAGCAACACGGTTGCGACCTGACGCGTGTCATCCAGTTCCTCGACCGTTCCCTCAGAACCCTTAAACGCACCGTTGAGGATGCGCACGCGGTCCTTGACCTCGAAATCCACCTGTACATCGTGCTGATTTCTTCCCAGACGGCGCAGGATGTTTTCCATCTCTTCCTCTGCGACCGGGAATGGCTTCGCACCACCGCCGCTGGAACCGATGAATCCGGTCACTCCCGGCGTATTCCGGACGATATACCACGCCTCATCCGTCATGATCATCTGTACGAACAGATAACCGCTGAACAAATTCTTCGTCTTCTCTACTTCCTTGCCGTTTTTATACTCGATTTCCTTTTCTTCGGCCACGACGATCTGAAACAGGAAATCCTGCAGGCCCATCGTTTCGATGCGTCGCTCCAGATTTTCCTTTACGCGGTTCTCATGCCCCGCATAGGTATTGACCACATACCATTCCTTTTTTGCTTCGCTCATCGTCATCCTCCTATAATCCGACTACCGACAGGAATCCGCCGGCAACCAGTTCGCACAGAAAAAAGAAGATGCCAAACAGCACGGTGAATACGATGACCGTCAGACTGTTGGAAAACAACTCCTTCGCCTTCGGCCAGCGAATACGCTTGATTTCCTTGCGGATACCTGAAATACTAAACCATTTCAACATTTCGTTCACTCCTTACTTTGTTTCCTTGTGAAGTGTATGTCTGCCGCATTTCTTGCAGTATTTCTGCAGTTCGATGCGCTGTGTATGGGTCTTTTTGTTCTTATGGGTCGTATAGTTTCGTGAAAGACACTCGCTGCAAGTCAAAATTACCTTATCTTTCATGTACGCCACCTCATTTCACAATTAGCGAACCTACTTTATCACAAAGAGGAAGAATAGTCAATTCTTTCCCACGATATCTATTTTATTATATAATCGCGTCCTGGAAAAGTAAAGGAAAAGCCAAAGCTTTTCCTTCATTTTCATCTTTCGGATCAAATCGAAGAGCGATCATCTCTCCAGGTAGCGCTTGCGCAGTGCAATGCCCAAAACACCGAGTCCCGTCAACAGAGCAGCCGCACCAAAAGCGAGCGCCGACAGCTGCATTGCCGCAGTCGGTATCGATTCCTCTTCTGCCAGCTC
>DWYK01000234.1 GCA_019118705.1 Candidatus Merdibacter merdigallinarum
GTAGATTACTATTTGAATGGAACCGCCGTATGCCGAACGGCACGTACGGTGGTGTGAGAGGGGCTAGAAATTAGCCTCTACTCGATTGTCTGTCCGTATATGCTATAATGATGAAAACGGGGGGATCAAGATGAAAAAAGAACGAGTCGAGCGTCTGTTTGCATGGCTGATCCATCAGGTGGATAACAAGTACCACGAAGAGGTCAACATGGCGATGGACTGCTTTCTGGAGGAAACGTATGCACAGGAGGAACTGGAGCGCTTTTTGGAGTATGTGCTGGATCGAGTGAAAGAGGGCGCCTATGATGCGGCCTTCGATCATGTGCAGAGGGAACTGACACATGGGTGAGGAGCGCTGCCACTTTTCATTCATGGTCAATGGGTATCCGGTACAGGCATCGTATGCGCAGGCATTTATCGATACGGTCGTGTACCCGCTGATCGAGCACTGGCGCTCGCTGGCTGCCACCCGCAAAGAGCGGATCGTCGTCTTTCTGGCGGCACCGCCGGCTGCCGGAAAGTCAACGTTGTCATTGCTGTTTGAGCACTTGTCCGCTATGGATGGGAAAGCGCGTATCCAGGCGCTGGGCATGGATGGCTTTCATCACTATCAGCGTTATATCCTGTCGCACAGCGTTTGGGTGGATGGACAGAAACGAGCGATGAAGGAAGTCAAGGGTTGTCCGGAAAGTTTTGATTTCGACCGACTGTCGGTCTATGTTCGCCGTCTCAAACAGGAGCGCTGTCTCACCTGGCCGCTGTATGACCGAAGCATTCACGATGTGCGGGATGATGCGATCCGGGTCGAGGCGCCGATCGTGGTGCTGGAAGGGAATTATCTGTTGCTGGATGAGGCGCCATGGAATCAGCTGGCTGTTCACTGTGATGATTCGATCTTCATCTTTGCCGAAGAAGCAGCGGTGCGCGAACGGCTGATCCACCGAAAGATGGCGGGCGGTATGGCACCGCATGAGGCGCTTGCCTTCTGCGAGCACAGTGACCTGCGGAATGTTCGCCGCATCCTGAAACATGTACTTCCAGCGCAGCATGTGCTGCAGCTGAGAGAGGGAGACTATCATTTGTCGAAAGGATGAATGACCAGCTCTCTCTTTTTTATTGGAATAGCATGTAGTGGAGGTGAATCATATGTGGAATCAACTGACGATCAGTTCGATCGGAGTACAGTGTTTTGAACACCTGTACTCGCTGGATGAGGCGTTTTGCGCCGGTACGATCTTTCGAGAGCTGAATAAGCCGTTTACGGGGGTGTGCTGTGATGAGTGAACGTGAGAAGCTGCTCCTGGAGCTGATGAAGCTGGATCTTGCCGTGCAGGACAGCGCCCTGTTTCTGGATCTTCGCCCGAAGGATTCCTGTGCGCTGGATTATTTTTTCCGCCATCTGTGTGCGTATGATGAAAAGAAGAGCCTGTATGAATGTGCCTATGGCCCTTTGAGCAATCGTTCGCTGGACGCACAGGAGTATGCGCGCTATGCGTGCGAAGCATTTCCGTGGGAAAGGAGGTGTGACTGATGTGGGTCTATGAGAAAAAACTGCAGTTTCCGGTCGAGATCACACATCCGGATGCGAAGAGCGCTGCCGTGATCCTGTCCCAGCTGGGAGGTGCCGACGGGGAGATGGGAGCCGCACTGCGTTATCTCTCTCAGCGTTATACGATGCCATATCCGCAGCTGCAGGCGCTGTTGACAGATATCGCGACCGAAGAGATGGCACATGTGGAGCTGATCTCTGCCATCCTCTACCAGCTGACCGATGGTCTGACGATCGATGAGATCAAAGCAGCCGGCATGGATGCTTACTTTGTCGATCATACGCTGGGCATCTATCCACAGTCAGCGGCCGGCGTACCTTTTTCCGCCAGCTATTTCCAGTCCAAAGGCGATCCGATCACGGATCTGAGCGAAGATATGGCTGCGGAACAAAAAGCACGCACAACCTATGACAACATCCTGCGCCTCGTAGACAATGAAGAGGTCAATAAGGTGATCCGTTTCCTTCGAGCACGGGAAATCGTGCATTATCAGCGATTTGGCGAAGCGCTGGAATTCCTGAAGACACGGCTCAATTCTGAAAACTACTACGCCTGCAATCCATCCTTTGACGGGAAATAGTCGATGATGGCAAACAAAGGCCCTGCAAGGCACAGAGGTTTCTGGGATCCATCCAGTCTTCCTGTGCCACTACAGGGCCCTTTTCTTATTTGTGGAACGTCAGATCCAGCCAAAGTGGCGGCAGGCATGCTGGATGCCGTCTTCCACGTTGGCACGGGTGACATAGGTCGCTTTTTGTTTTAAGGCATCGCAGGCATTTCCCATCGCGATGCTCGTCCAGCATGGATCGAACATGATGAGATCATTGTGGTCATCTCCGAAGACGACGACATCCGTCAGGGGCGCCTGCAGATGTTTCATCATCGCCTGGATCCCCTGATCCTTGGCATCGTATTGAAACATCAGGTAATCCTCGACAAAACGCAGATGTCCCAGGGCCTCTTTCGTCGTCAGCTGCTCTTCCTGTTCTCTGGAAACGGCGACATAGATCTTGTAGATCGCGGTCAGATCATCATAATTCAATGAAGGGTCTACGATGTATTCAGTGGGTTCCTTTCGTTCACCGACCTGCCGGCGGAAACGATCGTCCTTGCTGTATGCCCGGATCGAATCATCCAGCATGAGCAGGACGCCATATCCCAGCGCTTCTGCCTGTCGAAGCAGCGCCTTTGCCGGCTGCAGCGGCAGCGGTGTGTTCTGGATCAGCCGGTCATCGATCACCAGCGCACCACCGCCGCTGCAGACCATATTGTGCAGTGAGACCTCTTCCATGAACCGGCGTGCCTTGTAATGTGCCCGTCCGGTCGCAATCGCGACAAAATGTCCGTTTGCCTGCAGTTGCTGCAGTGTCTGCAGGGCAGAGGGAACGATCGTTCCGGTGCGAATGTCCGTCAGTGTTCCATCGATATCAAAGAAAAAGTATTTTTTCGTCATGAGCATGCTCCTTTCCGGCGGTTATGGCGGTATCTGTATTTATTGTAAGCAAAGATCCGGTATTCGTAAAGCCTTGTTTTCATCCGCATCCAGCAGGGCGAGAAAGGCGGCCGCACTGGGAGAGAGCGGTGCAGAGCGCAGATAGGCACATCCGATCCCGCGTACAGGCAAAGGCACATCCAGCGTCAGTTCACGGACGATCCCGCTGTTCAGTTCAGGTATGGAAAATTCTTTGATGACACACGATACGCCCAAATGGATGGATGCAAACTGCAGCAGCAGCTCATGTGCGGCGATCTCGATCTGCGGCTGCAGAGCGATGTGATGCCTGGCGAAATACGCATCGATGCTGCGGCGGGAAGTTGAGTTTTTTTCCAACAGGATCAGCGGCAGTGCGGCAATCTGGGCAGGTGAATAGGAGGAGCGTGCCTCAAAGCGCGCACCGGCAACAAAGATGTCGTGGATGGGCAGACACTCCCGGATGATCAGTTCATCGTCGGCATAAGGCAGATTGATGAAGGCGAGATCGGCCTTTCCCTGCTTGATGCGGCGGATCATGTCAGAGGAGTACGAGTTGGCCATCTCGATGCGGATCTTTGGATACTGAATGTGAAACTGTTCCAGGTAGGGCAGCAGGTAGCGGCTGGTGATCGTATCCCCGGCAGCGATATGCAAAGAGCCCTCTTCAAAGCGCAGCAGCTGGTCCAGCTGCCGTTCGCCCTGTTCGATCATGGAAAGTGCATTTTTTACCTTCTGATACAGCAGTTCTCCGGCTTTCGTCAGATAAACACCGCGGCGGGAACGCACGAACAGCTGTGTCTGCAGATCGCTCTCCAGCTGTGAGATGCACTGCGAGACGGCAGACTGTGAGATGTAAAGCTGGCCGGCCGCCCGCGAGAACGAACGTTCACTGGCAGCGATACAGAAGATGCGGTAATGGTCTAAATGCGCTTTCATATCAGTTCTCCTTATCACTGTTATTTGTTTTATTCAATTTACTAATAATTATACCTGTATTATAATAGGGGAGGCTGAAAAGTCAATAGATGAGGAGAAGTCAATCATGGAAAGAAAAATTGGAACCGTTTCGCGCGGAATTCGCGGGCCGATCATCCGTCAGGGCGATGATCTGGCACAGATCGTTACTGACAGTGTGCTGGAGGCGGCAAACAGTGAGCCGTTTGAGCTGCATGATCGCGACGTGGTCGCCGTTACCGAGTCGATCGTCGCCCGTGCACAGGGAAATTATGCATCGATCGATGCGATCGCTGCGGATGTGAAAGAGAAGCTGGGCGGAGAAACGATCGGTGTCATCTTCCCGATCCTGAGCCGCAACCGCTTTGCTATCTGTCTGCGTGGGATTGCCAAAGGGGCAAAGAAGATCATACTGATGCTGAGCTATCCAAGCGATGAGGTGGGAAACGCGCTGGTTTCCATGGATCAGCTGGATGAGGCCGGCATCAACCCATACAGCGATGTGCTCACGCTGCAGCGCTATCGTGAGCTGTTTGGAGAAAACAAACATCCGTTTACCGGGGTCGACTATGTACAGTACTATGGAGACCTGATCAGAGACTGCGGCTGTGAGGTGGAAATCCTGTTTGCCAACGATGCGCGGGCGATCCTGCCATACACGAAAAATGTGCTGCACTGCGATATCCACACCCGCAAGCGTACGAAGCGGATCCTGCTGGCTGCCGGGGCACAGCGTGTCTGCAGCCTGGAGGACATCCTGAACGCTCCGGTCAATGGCAGCGGATATAACAGCCGATATGGTCTGCTGGGTTCCAACAAGGCGACGGAAGACAGCGTAAAGCTGTTCCCGAATGAGTGCTTTGACCTGGTGGAAGACATCCAGCAGCGCTTGCTGGCGGCAACCGGCAAACATATGGAAGTCATGGTGTATGGCGACGGCGCGTTCAAGGATCCGGTAGGAAAGATCTGGGAGCTGGCCGATCCGGTCGTATCACCGGCTTACACCAAAGGGCTGGAAGGAACGCCAAACGAACTGAAGCTGAAGTATCTGGCGGACAATGATTTCGCTGATCTCAAAGGAGAGGCACTCAAGGAGGCAATCGAGGAGGCGATCCGCAAAAAAGATGCGGACCTTGTCGGCAACATGGCTTCCCAGGGAACGACACCGCGCCGCCTGACGGATTTGATCGGTTCTCTGTGTGATCTGACCAGCGGATCCGGCGACAAGGGAACGCCGATCGTCCTGGTACAGGGCTATTTCGATAATCTGAGTGATTGATCCATAAAAGATGCCCCTCTGGTTACTGCGTGCAGTATCCAAAGAGGCATCTTTTCGTTTGGCTTCTCACTCCTGGGTCAGCAGCTGTGTGATCTCACCGATGTACATCGTGTGCAGGTCACGCAGCGGATAGCATTCGTTCAGGACCGTCGGATCGAGGAAGCAGCTTTCTTCCATCGGCTGTGCATACAGCTTGCGGCAGATCATCACGAGGCGGGCCTGGGCAAAATACGGGGCTGCCCGCTCAGAAACGACCGTAAGGCCGGCCGTTTCGATCTTAGGTTCATCTCTGCCGGAAACACTTCCCAGATAGGCGAGCTGCCGGCGCCAGCTCTCATCAAAAAAGCAAAGGGAAAAATGGTCGCTGGCGTCGATGAACTGTTTGGTATAGCGCTGCGGGCGCACATAGACGGTGGCGACGTTGCGTTTCCATAAGACGCCCATGCCGCCCCAGGAGGCGGTCATCGTATTGATCTTCTCATCGTTACCGGCAGTGATGAGCATCCACTGGCTGCCGATGGCATCAAAGACATTTTCTCTGTATTCACGGATGGTTCGTTCGATCATCGTACATCTTCCTTTCTCTGTCCTTTGTAGTGTATGCAGGATCGCACACAGGGATTACGCTTCCTGGAAGCGGACGTCCAGCGTATAGTTTTCCTGCACTTCCGGTGTGAGCAGGATCAGGTCACGGATGCACTGCTGGGTGCGGGTGGCCGCCTGTGAGAGCAGACCGCGTTCGATGGCTTCCTCTTCGACCACCTGTTTCTGCTGGTTGGCGAAGGCGGCGTAATCGCTGACGCTGATCGGATTGAAGATGCTGCCGCTCTCATCGTACACCTCGATGCTGTCCTCTTCGATCGCATGGCTGAGGATACTCACCGGCGGCAGTTCGACGAGGATGCTGTGATCGTCGATGGTGACCGTCGCCTGTTCCAGGTCAACACCGGCCTTCAGCGATCCGCTGTATGTCAGCAGGAAGTGCTTCTGTGTGAGCGGTACGTTCCATCCGTTGATCTGCAGGCTGTTGTCAAATTCTCCGACCTTGCTGTACTGATATTCCATCGTGCAGAGCTCGTTGATCTCTTGTAGGCGGGCATAGACCTCTTCCTGTGAGATGGTGGTCGTCTGTCCGCTGTTGGAAACCAGTGTTCCTGCCCAGAACAGGCCGGTTCCCAGCAGAAGCAGGATCAGCACATTGACGATGAGCTTGCGCAGATCCTGCAGCTTTTCTCCCATTCGCATAAGATTCACCCCAATTTCATAAAAGATGAGGTAATTATATCACAGAGCGTTGAAAGGGAACACAAATGTTTACAAAAGTGAACGGTGTTCGGTGGCAAAACTGGGTGGAATTCTGGTAAAAGAAGCAGGATCGTGTAAATTTCATGTAAACGCTTGCAAGAATGTAAAAATCAGTTAAAATGTAGACATACGAGATGAAGGGAGCGTGGTGATCATGAATACGACACAAGGAGCTGTTCAGACACGCACGCAGGGACCAGTTGATACTGGGATTTCATCGTGGAACACACGGATGTAAGTATGCTGAGCTTACGTCCGTTTTTTTGGCCTTGAAACAGATGAAAAGGAGGAGATTATCATGGATCAGGGATTCAATCAGGTATTCTGGGACGCATGCGCAAGTGGTGATTTCGCGGCGGTGTGTGCAGAGATCAAAAAAGGATGCGACATCAATTATCAGAACGGGGACGGACGGACCGGTCTCATGCGTGCGGCGAAGCGGGATTACAAGGACATCGTGCGGGTGCTGCTGGACAATGGCGCCGATGTAAATCTGGTCGATAATAAGGGCAAGACGGCGATCATGGGTGCCGCAAAGAAAGGCAACCGGACGATCCTGAAGAAGCTGATCGAAGCCGGTGCCGATGTCAACGCAAAGGATGATCGGGGACGTACCGCATTGATGCGCGCTGCCTTTTTGGGACGTGAGCGCTGCATCGATGTGCTGTTGGATGCCGGTGCGGATATCAACGCACAGGATGAAGCGGGCCGGACGGCGCTGATGGAAGCCTGTGTCGCTTTTAAAAAAGGTGTGATCCGCATGCTGCTGGAGCGTGGTGCGGATGTGAACCTGTTTGATAATAACGGATGCACGGCGCTGATGCGTGCAGCGTACGGCGGTTATGCGAGCCTGGTAGAAGAACTGATCGCATACGGTGCCGATAAGGAAATGGTCGATAAAGAGGGCAACAAGGCCATCCACTATGTGCGTGAGCACTGTCTGGATCAGCTGAAGCCGATCTTGAAGTAGGAGGATGGACATATGAGAGATTATTTATCGCATGAGGTGCGCAATGTCGCTGTCCTGGGACACAGCGGCAGCGGTAAGACAGCGGTGCTGGAGGCTATGCTGTATTTTACCAAGGCCAGCGATCGTTTCGGCAAGACGAGCGAAGGAAGCTCGCTGATCGATTATGACAGTGAGGAGATCCGCCGCGGGATCTCAGTCTATACTTCACTGGTGCCGATCGAATGGAAGGAGTGCAAGATCAACTTCATCGATACACCGGGCTATCTGGATTTTGCCGGTGAGGCAGAGGCCGGTCTGGCCGCAGCGGACAATGCGCTGATCGTCGTCAATGCGAAAGATGTGATCCAGTCCGGTACCAAGATCGCCTGGGAACGCGCAGCCGCCAGAAAGCTGCCGACGATCTTCTTTATCAACAAGCTCGATGAAGAACATACTTCCTTTGACAAGGCCTATGAAGAACTGCGGGAGACGTTTGGCAAGAGCATCATCCCATTTGAAGTGCCGATCGTCGAAAATGGCGAGATCATCGGTTCGATCAATGTGCTGCGTGATAAAGCGTGGTATTATAAGGGGCCGCTGGCGGATCCAAACAAAGCACAGCCGGTACCGGATGACATGGTGGATGTCGTCAACAGCTATAAAGATCAGATCGCAGAGGCAGTCGCCATGGGCGACGATGAGCTGATGGAAAAATTCTTCAGCGGAGAAAGCTTCAGCGAAGCAGAGCTGACACGAGGTGTTCGCCTTGGTGTAAGAAACGGCGAGATCACTCCGGTATTCTCCGGAAGCGCGCTACAGAGCATCGGCATCGAGCGCCTGATGGATCTGATCCTCAAATATTTCCCTACGTATGGTGAAAGCGGCAGCTATACGGCCATCGGCAGTGACGGAGAACCGGTAGAACTAGAGACCAACGAGAAAGAATCGCTGAGCGCACAGGTCTTCAAGACGATCGTCGATCCGTTCGTGGGACGCATTTCTTATCTGAAGGTGCTTTCCGGTGTGCTGAGCAGTGATTCGACCGTATACAATGCAAATAAGGAAAAGCCGGAAAAGATTTCCAGTGTATTCATCATCAAGGGCAAGCATCAGACGGCGGCCGGAAAGCTGTTTACCGGAGACATCGGTGCCGTGGTCAAACTGCAGAATACGCAGACCAACGATACCCTGTGTGAGAAAGGCAAGCCGGTGAAGGCAGAAGCCATCGCCTTCAGTGAACCGATGTATGCTCAGGCGGTCTTCCCGAAATCAAAGAATGACGAAGACAAGCTCAGCAGCGCTCTGCAGCGGATGGAGGAAGAAGATCAGACGCTGCGGATCGAAAACAACAAAGAGACCCGTCAGACGGTGATGGTCGGTGTCGGTGAGCAACACATCGACGTCATCCTTTCCAAGCTGCGCAGCAAGTATAAGGTGGAGGTCACGCTGGCAGATCCAAAGGTTCCATATCGTGAGACCATCCGCAAGAAGGCGGTCGGTGAGGGACGCCATAAGAAGCAGTCCGGCGGACATGGACAGTTTGGACATGTATTCGTCGAGTTTGAACCGGACAGCACGACCGAAGAGATGCGATTTGAGGAGAAGGTATTCGGTGGTGCGGTACCGCGTCAGTACTTCCCGGCAGTGGAGAGCGGCCTGCGTGAGTGCTGTGAGCATGGCTATCTGGCCGGATATAAGATGGTGCAGCTGAAGGCGACGCTGTTGGATGGCAAATACCACGATGTCGATTCCAGTGAGATGGCATTCAAGCTGGCAGCACGACTGGCATATAAGGATGCCATGGAGAAGTGCAGTCCGATCTTGCTGGAGCCGATCATGAATGTGGAGGTCCGGGTGCCGGACGAGTATACCGGTACGATCATCGGTGACTTCAACAAACGTCGCGGTTCGATCATGGGCATGGACCTGGTCGATGGCTATCAGATCATCAGCGCACAGGTGCCGATGGCAGAGATGATGCGTTACCCGATCGATCTGCGGGCGATGACACAGGGCATGGGAAGCTATACCCAGAGCTTTGACCGCTATGATCCGGTACCGTCCAACCTGGCAGAGCGCATCGTGGCGGCTGCCCGGGCAGAGATGGAAGAATAAAGAAAAAAATGCAGTGTGCGGAGCACGTAAAGCATCCGCCCTGCATTTTTTTAGCGTTGATTTGCGGCGTGATAGATCCTGCGGATATCTTCCAGATCCAACGTGCGAAAGCCACCGATGGTCCGCTGCCGGAAGAAGGTGCATTTCTCCGCCAGTTCGTCGATCTGTGCGTCCGTGAGGGAGATGCCCAGCTGTGGCAGGCAGATCGGCATGCCGATCTGGGAGAAGAAGGTTTCCATTGCTTCGATGCCCTGTAAGGCACAGGCCCGTACGTCATCGCAGGCTGGAATGTCCCAGACGTGGATGGCCAGCTGTGCAAAACGCGCAGGGTCTGCATCGAGCACATAACGGGCCCAGCTGCCCCAGACAGCCGCCAGACCGGCACCGTGTGCGACATCAAACATGCCGCTGAGCTCATGTTCCAGCTGATGACAGGCCCAGTCGCCCAGAGAGCGGTCTCCGCTGACCCCGTTGTGAGAAAGTTCACTGGCCCATAAGATCTCTGCGCGGGCGGCATAATTCCGCGGATCGTTTTGCAGGATGCGGGCATATTTGATCACATCCTTCATCAGCGCATAGCTGATGCCATCCACCAGTTCCATCGGGGTTTCCCTGGTGAAATAGCGCTCCAGGGTATGCATGAGGATATCGGTACATCCAGACATCGTCTGGTATGGCGGGACCGTAACCGTCAGCTCGGGATTCAAAATGGCAAAGCGACAGTAGCCAAAGGAGGACGAAAGCCCGCGCTTCAGCCATCCATCCTCATTGGTGATAACGCTGGAATTGCTCATTTCACTGCCGGCAGCGGCCATGGTGGCGACGCAGCCGACCGGCAGGGCGGCACGAACCGTCTTCTTTTTCGCATAATACTCCCAGACATCGCCTTCATTGGCACAGCCATAGGCAATGGCCTTGGCAGAATCGATCACGCTGCCTCCGCCAACGGCCAAAAGAAAATCTACATCTTCCTGCTGTGCCAGGGCAATTCCTTCCCGCACTTTTGATAACCGTGGGTTTGGTTTGACACCGCCTAAGGTCACGTAAGGAATATCCGCTTCCTGCAGACATTGGCAGATACGATGCAATAGGCCTGAACGTAGTGCGCTGTTGCCGCCATAATGCACCAATACCTTATGTGCACCGAACTCACGCAGCAAATGGGCACACTGCAGCTCACTGTTTTTTCCAAAGATGATCTTTGTCGGCGCATGAAATATAAAGTGATCCATAGTTATATACACCTCTCCTCTAAAAGTATTTTCTCATTTATTATAACGAAGATCTCAGCAATTTGTAAAATTTGTAAAGATATATAGTTTACATGTGTGAAATGAAAAAGTAAATGCAACGCTAAAGGGGACAAAGTTGCATTTAGTCTCCACGAACTGCAAGTTGCATTTACTCTTCCTGCGTGTAT
>DWYK01000025.1 GCA_019118705.1 Candidatus Merdibacter merdigallinarum
AGGAAAAGCATCCCCCCGGCACGTCCAGATCGGCCGTGTCAGCTATCGCTTGAAATGCCTGAGGGCCAGACGCGCCCACTGAGGATGCTTTCCATCTCTTCTCTCGTTCAAAATAGCCGCACCGTTTTACAGCTCGGTGCTTCGGTCACAGATTCTGCGCTCAATAGGTAGCGTAGATCTCGTTGACCTCCTGAGTGACGGCCTCGCCGCCGATGCTGTACCACTCTTCCACCATGGCGTCAAAGGTGGAATCCACGTCCAGATTCTCGGTGATGATGGACAGGTAGGTGGTATCAATCAGTTCCTGCATGCTGCTCCAGCGATCAGCCCAGGTCTTGGTGGGAGCTCCGTAGTAGCCGTTCCACACCACGATGTCGGGATAGGTCTCGCCAACAAACTCAAAGCAGGAATCCTTGGGTCCAAACATGTACTGGTAAGCAGTCTGGCCGTTCTGGATGTAATCCCAGTAGGTCTTGCCAACGCCGGTCAGCTCGTCCATGGCGTCGTTTTCCAGAGCTTCCTTCATCTGCAGGTGGGGAGTCAGGTCCACCTCAGCGTCCAGCACGTGGACAGGGGAGGCGCTCCAGCATCCGCTGTTACCAGGGCATGCAAAGAAGTTTTCAAAATCGTTCTCTTCACCGAAGAGCTTCTCGGCATAGGCGTTGAGCAGGTGTACCAGAGCCTCGGGATGCTCGAACTCAGCGTTGACGCACCACACGCCGTCAAAGGTGTTGGTGGCGTAGACCTTGGTTTCTTCACCCTCAATGCCGGTGGGCAGGCCGCAGGCCACCCAATTGGCGGAGTCGTCCAGGCTGGACTCGGCGTTCTCCATGTTGAAGCCGTACCAGTGGGGACCGTAGAAGATGCCGCACTGATTGTTTGCCACATACTCAAAAGCGGTGGCGATATCTTCAGTGGCAAATTCCTTGTTGACCAGGCCCTCGTTGTACATCTTCTGCAGGAACTCCAGACCGCCCTTCATTTCGGGCTGCACCTCGGAGAAGCCCAGGGTGCCGTCGTCCATAACCTGCCAATACTTCCGCACAGCAGTGGTGCCGCCGTAGGCCCAGAAGATACCCTTCATTTCAGCGATGTAGCTCTCGTTGAGCATCATGCCGATGTTGTCGGGGTAGTGCTCTTTAAAGGCCTTGGTGATCTCGTAGACATCGTCCATGGTTTCGGGACGCTCCAGGCCCAGCTCGTCCAACCAGTCCTGGCGGACCCAGCAATGGTTGTAACCATTGGTGGAGGGCATTTTCACGGGGATACCCACCAGCTTGCCATCATAAATCATGGGATTGTAAATATCGGTGCCCTCACCCTCGATGATACCTGCCAGAGTGGGGTTGACATTCTCCTGATAGACTGTGGTCAGATCAGCGATCACACCGGCGTCAGCCAGCTGGCTCAGGGTGGACAGATCCTGTACCAGGAAGATGTCGGGCAGATCCCCAGCCGTCATGGAAAGGATCAGCTGCTGGTTGTAGTCCGTGCCATTGGGAATGTTGAACTGGTACTCGGTGACGATGTTCAGCTCGTCGGAGAAGTAGCGGGTCCAACGGTTGTCGTCCAGAGGCTCGCCCAGATCTTCTTCCATGGCAATGATGCCTTCCGCGTTGATATCCTTATTGTTGCCGAAGGTGATTGTCAGGGGCTCGTCATACTTGAGGAACTCTCCTACCTCATACTTAAACTCGGAAACGCCGTTCTTGGACAGCTGACTGGCGTCGCCTGCAGCCGCAGCGGTGTCGCCCTCTGCCGCAGAGGAATCGGTTCCCGCGTCAGAACTCTGGGACGTACCCGAAGAGGTGCCGGAAGAAGTGCTGGAAGTTCCACCGCCGCCGCATCCGGCAAAGGCGGTGACCAGCAGAGCGGATGACAACGCAACTGCAATCACTTTTCGAAACAGCTTGTTCATTATGTAGATCCTCCTTTTGATTTTGGTCCTTTCCTAAAACCTTTTTCAGAATCGCCGGCCACAATCGAACCGGCACCCAACCACTTACTTCCCCATACTGACGCTGCTAGCCGTGTGTACATTTGGTCCGGTGCGGATTTGAAGTTGATGTACGAGTACGACGACGAGGTCCACACTGCTACCAGCATCAATGGTAGTTCTCATACCACTACTGGTTCCTCCGATACTCCTCTCACCATTGTCGTGCTCAGCGAGCGCACTTGGGTGAATCTGGATACCAATGGCACAGTTGCTAACTGGGCTACTGTTAAAACCACTGCCGAGCCCGACACCCTGAAGTACACCGAGTACAAGCTGTACGTGGATCAGAAGGGTGCAGAGACTGGCAAGGATTTGAAGGATATCACTCTGATCGACAGCACTGGTTGGACTGCTGATCTCAAGGTGAATGTGGCCAACGACACCATTTCCGGCACCATTCCCTATGCTCTGACCAGCGAGACCGATGAGAACCCTGTTTACCTGACCTACGATGCTTCTAGCCGCGCTTGGGTGCTGGCAAACGACACTTCTTACAACACTCCTAACAAGGTTAAGCTCACTAGCGAAAACCTGCCCACCAGTACTGGCGAAACTGCTGCAGCAACCGAGCCTGTTTACTTTGCCAATGGCGTGGATGACAAGGGAGATTACATCTCTGATCTGTACCTGATCATTGACCGCAACGGCCATGTGACCGTCTATTATGGTGACACCTCGGCTGCTGCTACAACCGTCAATGCCGATAAGCTGGTTGTCACCAATGAGGATGGCAATGTCAACTTCGATACCTACACCTTCGAACTGGATGTTGCTGATCCCAACCCCGATGCTTACTTTGAGAGCTTCTCTATCAATGGCAGCAAGGGCGTTATCGACAA
>DWYK01000026.1 GCA_019118705.1 Candidatus Merdibacter merdigallinarum
TCCCGTTCCAATATCGCCTCTTCTTCCGTCTGCAGTTCTCTGAACTTTTTCATACGCGTATCCGCGTTGGTACAAAGTGAAGCCAATTCGCTTTTTGCATCTAAAAAATCCGGATCGAATTGGATTGCTTCATTCAACAGTCGTTTTCGTTCTCGCAATGAATCACACTGCAATGCTTCCTCGTAGCACTCCCAAGCCTCTTCTTTCATGTCTTTTTTCTCCTTCATTTCTTTTTCAGTTGTGTTTGATCCGCACGGTCAGATCGCATGCGGTAAGCCCCCCACTGCCAAGCACACACGTTCCGTCGTCCTCATGACAGGAGCGTGCGTATATGGCTGATGCCTTCCGCATCCTTTTCCACGACGATCTGCTGTTCGATCTGCTCCTTGAGCTCGCTCACGTGTGAGATAATGCCAATCTGTCGGTTTCCTTTGGTCAGAGAATGCAGCACCCGCATGGCCTGCTGCAGAGATTCTTCATCCAGCGTCCCAAATCCCTCATCCACGAACATCGATTCGATCGAAATACCACCGCTGACCGAGGTGATCTCATCGGACAGCCCCAGCGCCAGTGCCAGCGATGCCAGAAAGCTCTCTCCGCCGGACAATGTACGCACGCTGCGGGTAGACGCGCTGTGATGGTCGAGGATGCACAGATCCAGACCGCTGCGGGAGCGGCGGGAGCCTTTTTCCTCCCGTCGCAGCTCATATTGTCCCTGGCTCATCTGCAGAAGCCGCAAATTGGCATAGCGCAGGATGCGTTCAAATGTACTTTGCTGGACAAAGGCCTCCAATGTGATGCGCTCTTTCTCATTCAGCGTTCCGTTCATCGTATCGCTGAGCGTCTGCACATGCTGCATCTGCTGCAGCGCTCCCTGCCATTTCTCCATTTCCTCTTTCATCCGTTCCTGTACGCGGCGGTTGGTATCCAGGGCAAGGGCACAGCGACGCTCCTCCTCTTTCTGTACGGCATATGCCTGTTCTGTCTGTGCCCGCTTCGTTTCCAGTGCAGCACGGTCATGATCCGGCAGGCGCTGTGCTTCTTCTCGCATCGCCTGTTGATGACCGCTGATCCCAGACTGTTGTGTCCGCAGCGCTTCCAGCTGTCGGGCGTGTTGTGCCGCTTCCTGTTCATGGTCAGCAAGCGTCTTTGCGATGATACGCAGGCGTTCTTCCAGCTGCTTCAGATCCGTATAATGCAGCTGTTCCTGCTGTTTCACGATCTGTTCCCGCCGGCTCTGACATTCGCTGGTCAGCTGAATGCAGCGCTGCCGCTCTTCCTGGAGGTGCTGTTCCAGCTGTTCCAATGCATGGACGAGCGTCTGTTTTCGGGCCTCTCTTTCCTGCAGTTCCTTTTGCTGGTGACGATGCGTTTCCCATGCGTCCTTGTGCTGTTGCGATGCGCGCTGCAGTTCCTGTTTGCGCGTTTGCAGCAGTGCGGTGATGCTCGCTTCCTCTTTTTCTACATCCAATGCCGCAGCCAGTGCCGTCAACTTTTCTTCCTGGCCGGCATGCAGGCGTGCGAGCTTCGTCGCACTTTCCTCCATCTGTTTGCGGCGTCGTTCGCTTTCCTCCTTCTGCTGCTGCAGCTGTGTTCGTTCGATCGGATCCCCTTGCCATACCGCCGGCATCGGATGATGCAAAGAACCGCAGACCGGACAGGGCGCCCCTTCCTGCAGCTGACGGGCCAGCAGACCGGCCTGCCCATCGAAAAACTGCTGTTCCAGCTGTTGATAACGCTGCTGTTCGCGCTGATAGTGCTCTTTATACGACTGATAGCGTTTTTGTTCCTCCAAGATCTGCTGACGGCCCTGCCGCAGCTGTTGCGCCTGTGTCTGCTGTAAAGCGAGCTGTTCCCGCTGTTGGCGCAGCTGTTCATCCTGTAAACGCATGCTGTGTTCCTGCTGCTGACACACCTCCAGCGATCCCGGCCGTGCAAGCAGGATCCGCTGCTCTTCTTTCTGTGACGCAAATGTGGTCTCCAGCTGTTCACATGTATCCTTTGCCTGATGAAGCTGCTGTTCTTTCTCCGCCAGTTCCTGCCGTTCTTTCATCACCTGGCACAGGCGTTCTTGTTCCTGCGATAACAATGTCTGCTCCTTACGCAGATCTGTGATCTGCGACTGCTGCCGGGCAAGGGCATCCCCCTGTTTTTCCAGCGCTGCCAGCTGCTTTCGACAGGCGGCAAGCTGTTGCTCATCCTGTTGGATCGCATCATTGAGCGCACTTTTGCGCCTCTCCTCCTCCAATGCCTGACGCACTCCGGCCAGCGTTTTTTCCAGCCGTTCCTTCTCCTGACGCAGCTGTGCCTCTCTTTTTTCCCCTTCCTGCAGCAGCTGTTCCACAAAAGCGAGGATGCGGGCTTCATCCCCATAGCCGTCCTGCTGCAAAAAGCCATCCAGCAGCGGCTGCTGCAGCGCATCACACTGCAGCTGAGAAAGCAAGGTCACCTGCTGTTCTCGGCGCCGGCGCAGCTGTTCTTCGTTCTGGTGCTGCAACGATTTCAGCCGTTCCTGCAGCACTGCATAACGCTGTGTATGAAACAGCTGCCGAAAGATCTTTTCGCGGTCCTTTGTCGATGCGAACAGCATCCGCTGAAAGTCTCCCTGTGCCAGCATGGCGATCTGCCGGTACTGATCGCTGTCCAGTCCGATCAGACGCGTGATCGCACGGGTCACTTCCTCATAACCGCTAGTCATCCGCTCACCTTCCCGATACAGATGTGCATCGGCCTTCTCCATCGTCGTCTTATTGCCTCGCAGGGCAGCACGCTCATAGGCCGGATTGCGATGGATCTCATACGTGATCTGCTGGAAAGAAAACCGCAGCTTTACATACGTCGGATCGCTCAAAGAAGCATACAATGACCGCAACATGGCGGCATTGCGCGACGATCCGCTCGTTTCCCCATACAGCGCAAACACGATCGCGTCAAACAGCATGGTCTTTCCGGCACCGGTATTTCCGCTGATCAGATACACGGAGCTCTCTGAAAACACGGTCAGATCGATCCGTGTCTCTTTTGCGTATGGTCCAAAGCCACACAGGGTCAGTTCCAGGATCTTCATAAGCCCTCCTCGATCTCTTCCAGCAGCTCTTCGATCAGGGATCGCTGCTGCTGTGCCATCGGCTGATTGTTCTGAAGCTCATACAGTTCCTCGACGAACGCCAGCGGTGTCTGCGCCTCTTTCTTCTGAACGAGTTCCTGTTGATACGCCAAGCGGATGTTCGCATAGCGCAGCTCCATGATATGCGGATAGACCGTATGCAGGCGTGCCTTCGCATCCGGAATCATGTGTTCATCCGTCAGGGTGATATGCACGTAGTCATCGAAATGAACATCCGCTGCCCCTTCCTGCATGATCTGATCATAATTCCCCTTGATCTCACGGAGATCGTGCAGCGGGCGGTACGGGACAAACGATATGGACGTGTCGCCCTTCCCGCGCAGTTCCACGAGGACCATCTGTTTTTTCTGCCGGGCTTCCGACAACGAGTATTTTAACGGGGATCCCCCATAGCGAAGGGTCGGCCGCTGGATCTGCTGGGGAGAATGCAGGTGCCCCAGCGCCACATAATCAAAAGCGTCAAAACTGTCCGCGCTCACTTCATCCAGACCGCCGACGCTCTCCAACGCGCTCTCCGAATCACAGGTCGACGCTCCGCGTACGAACTGGTGTGCCACCAGCACATTTCGGCGGGAAGAATCGATGTTCATCGCTGCGATCATCGCATCAAGAGCCTCTGGGTATCCCTTGATCTCCTGATCCAGGAATGCCCGGACATAAGCCGGCTTCACATAGGGCAGCAGATAAAAGCAGATCGGTCCATACGCATCATTCAACGTGATCGGCAGGATCGACTCCTCCAGTGAACCGACGATATGTACGCCTTCCTCACAAAACAGCCGACGTCCAAACTGCAGGCGCACACGGCTGTCATGATTGCCGGCGATCATCATGATCCGAAGACCGCAGGTGCGCAGCTCGCTCAAAAAATCATCCAGCAGTGTGACCGCCTCCTCACTGGGAAAATGCTTGTCATACACGTCCCCGGCAATGAGAACGACATCCACGGCTTCGCTCTTCGCCGTTTCGACGATCTGACGCAGCAGGTATCGCTGATCTTCCAACATGGAAAAACCTCGAACGACCTTTCCCAAATGAAGATCCGCCAGATGTAATAATTTCATCGTATCCACTCCTGTTCTGTTCTTCAAACACATGCCCACCGCCTGCCGGCACACCATGGCCATCAGCAGAGCCAGATGGTACAGGTTCCCGCCATTCCTTGTCTCAAATACATCCCTGCCCTCTCATGCACGGCTCCATCTTACACATTATAGCATGATATGTCGGCTTCTCCTGATGTCATTTTCCTTTCAAAAGCAGCACCGGAAACTTATCCTGTCCAACCGTTCGCATCCTGAGTGAATGCAGCGGATCACCTAATCGAGTAGAGGCTAATTTCTAGCCCCTCTCACACCACCGTACGTGCCGTTCGGCATACGGCGGTTC
>DWYK01000027.1 GCA_019118705.1 Candidatus Merdibacter merdigallinarum
TATTGGGTGGGATTGTGGGAGTGCGCGGCGGGACCATTGCGCACGCGGCCAATGAAAATGCGGGGATTCCTGGGAGGGTGCAGATCCAAAATATTCCACTTTTATATTGTTCTTGACTTTTCTGAAAGATCGGTTATATATATACGTTAAAGCAAACAAGATTCTCTGAAAGGTGAAAGTATCCTGAACACTTTTGTTTGCTTCGGCATCCCTATATTCTTATGAACAAGAGAGGAAAAGACATGCTTAAAATTGAGAATCTCACAAAAACCTACGGTACGAAAAAGGCTGTGGACAACCTGTCCCTGCATATCCTGCCGGGTCAGATCTACGGTTTTATCGGGCACAACGGCGCCGGAAAAACAACCACGATCAAAGCCTGCTGCGGGATCCTTCAGGCCGATCAGGGGGAGATCTATATCAACGGCGTTTCTGTGAAAACCGATCCCCTGACTGCCAAAAAGTACCTGGCGTATATTCCGGACAACCCGGACCTTTACGAATTCATGACCGGCATACAGTTCCTGAATTTTGTCGCGGATATTTACGGCGTAAGCACCGATATCCGCCAGGAGCGCATCCGCAGATACGCGGATATCTTTGAACTTACCCAGGATCTGGCGCAGCCGGTTTCCGCGTATTCCCACGGAATGAAGCAGAAACTGGCCATCATTGCTGCCTGGATCCACGAGCCCAAGCTGATCATTATGGACGAGCCCTTTGTAGGCCTTGACCCGAAAGCCTCCCACACGCTGAAGCAGATGATGAGAGAGGTGTGCGACCGGGGCGGAGCGATCTTTTTCTCCACCCATGTTCTGGAGGTCGCCGAGAAGCTCTGCGATAAGATCGCCATTATCAAAAACGGAGTCCTGATCCGTTCCGGCTCCATGGAGGAAGTAAAGGGAGACTCTTCGCTGGAAGAAGTATTTCTGGAACTGGAGGCGGAAAAATGACCAGAGTTTTGCTGAAAAAACAGATGCTGGAGGTTTTTTCCTGGCTGTACCGGGACAGCAAAAAGGGGACGAACCGGTCAAAATCCGGGATCATCGGATACAGCGTGCTTTACTTATGCCTTTTTGCCGTGGTGGGGGTCGTCTTTTTTATGACGGCGTATACCATGGCGCCGCTGATCACCATGGGCTTCGGCTGGCTGTATTTCGCCATCATGGGTCTGATCACCATCTGTATGGGGGTGGTGGGCAGTGTCTTTAACACCTATGCGTCCCTGTATCTGGCGAAGGACAACGATCTGCTGCTTTCCATGCCGATCCCGTCGCGCAGGATCATTTTTGTCAGGCTTTTTGGAGTGTTTATCATGGGCCTGCTGTATGAGCTGATCGCCCTTGTGCCCACGCTGATCGTCTGGTTTATGAACGTGGAGTTCGGTCCGGCTGTTTTCTTCTGTACCCTGATCACCTCCGCCATGATCTCGCTTTTTGTGCTGGTCCTGTCGGCGGTGCTTGGCTGGGTAGTCGCTCTCATCTCCGGAAAGATGCGGCGCAAAAACATAACGACGGTGCTTCTGTCCCTTGTGTTCCTTGTGGCCTATTTCTTATTTTACTCCAAAGCCTTCGATTACCTGCAGGCCATCACAAGCAGCCCTGAGGGCGCCGGAGCTATGGTGAAGAACGCCCTTTACCCCTTCTATCAGATGGGGCTTGCCGCGGAAGGCAATATCACCGCCACGGTCATTTTCGCGGCCTTTGTCTGCGCGCTGTTTGCCCTGGTATACGCGGGAGTCTCCCGTAGCTTTATCCGACTTGCCACCGCCAACAAGGGCGCGGCGAAAACAAAATATAAAGAGCGCAGAGCCAGAATGCGCTCCGCGGATACCGCTCTTCTGATCAAAGAGCTGAAGCGGTTTACCGGGAGCGCGGTCTATATGCTCAACTGCGGCCTGGGCCTGGTGTTCTTTATCGCCGCTGCCATCGCTCTGCTGTGGTTCCGGGAGGACGTCTTCCGTGCAGCCTGTGAACTGGTGGGAACGGATAAAGACGCTCTCTGCCTTGCGGGA
Organism: Candidatus Merdibacter merdigallinarum; assembly: GCA_019118705.1. Lineage (GTDB taxonomy): Bacteria > Bacillota_I > Bacilli_A > Erysipelotrichales > Erysipelotrichaceae > Merdibacter > Merdibacter merdigallinarum. Next base: position 2,015 of record DWYK01000027.1, read on the forward strand.
GCTGCCGCTGTGTTTGTTCTGTGCTCCATGGTGGATATTTCTTCTCCTTCGGTTTCCCTGGAAGGGAAAAATATCTGGATCGTCCAGTCCCTTCCGGTTTCGCCGGCCCAGGCGCTTATGGCCAAGGTGCGCCTGCATGTGCTGCTTACCCTGGTTCCGGCCGCCGTGTTTCTCCTGGCCGTGGAACTCCTGGTCCGGCCCTCCGCTGCTATGGCCCTGCTGTTTCCGGCGGTTTCTGTGCTTTATATCCTTTTCTCCGCGGCCTTCGGCGTATTTCTCAATCTGAAAGCGCCCAACCTTACCTGGAAAAATGAAACGGTCCCCATCAAGCAGAGCATGAGCATGGTGGTATCCATTTTTGGAAGCTGGGGGATCACAGCCGTTCTGTGCGTTCTTTATTTCCGCCTGGCGGGGATTTTCAGCCCTGCGGGATACGCGCTGCTGGTAGCCGCGCTGTTGCTGGTTCTGTCCCTTCTGCTTCTCCGGTGGATCAAAACCAGAGGCGCGGAAATCTTCGCTTCTTTATAAGAGCGTATGAAAAAAGCCTTCCGCTCACAGGAACTCATAAAGAATTCCTGGGGCAGAAGGCTTTTTCTGATGGTGCGCCTGGCGGCGCACGTTTCTTAAGGTTGCAGGAACTGCAGAAAAAGTAACGCTGCTCAGCGGCATCAAAGCTGTATTTACCACCAGAAATCTGATCGTTGTCTGCCTGGCGGGATTCTTCTACATGTTTCTGAACCTAGGCGTTTCTACCTGGGCTAATTTTTGCCGCCTAAAAATAAAAAAGCCTTGTTTGTGACGCTGCGTAATGATTTATAATAGGTGTCAGGAGGTAAATAATGATGGCAAAGTACAGAGCAATTCCGCAAGGATTTATGACAGTCGGCGAAGTAGCAAAGAAAATGGGCGTTACCGTCCGTACTCTGCAATACTATGATAAAGAAGGTCTGCTTTCCCCATCGGCAGAAAGCGAAGGCGGACGCAGGCTTTATACCGATAAAGATTTGATTACACTTCA
>DWYK01000028.1 GCA_019118705.1 Candidatus Merdibacter merdigallinarum
CCAGTGGAGCTGAGCGGCGACGCAAAGGAGCGGGTCAAGGGGATGGTGGAGCTGCGGAGCATCGTCAATGAACTGATCGCCTACCAGCTGGAAGATTTCCTGGAGTCGGACATTGCCGCCAAGCAGGCCGAACTGAACGCCGCTTACGATGCCTTCACCACAAAATTTGGCTTGCTCAACGACCGCAAAAACGGGCGGCTCTTTGAGGACGATTCCTCTTATTATTTGCTCTGTTCCCTCGAAAATCTGGACGAAAACGGCAAGCTCAAGAGCAAGGCGGATATGTTCACAAAACGGACCATCCGGCCCGAGCGTGCCGTCACCCATGTGGACACTCCTGCCGAGGCGCTGGCGGTGTCCATTGGAGAGAAAGGCCGGGTGGACTTGCCCTATATGGCGGAATTACTGGGCACGCCCGAGGATTTCGGGCGCATTACCGAGGAGCTGCGCGGGGTGATTTTCCAGGACCCTTCCGACCAGAACTGGAAAACTGCCGACGAGTATCTGTCCGGCAACGTCCGCAACAAACTGCAGATCGCCAAGCTGGCCGCTGCGAATGACCCGGCTTTTGAGGTCAACGTGGAGGCCCTGACCGCCGCCCAACCCAAGGACCTTGATGCCACCGAAATCGACGTGCGGCTGGGGGCAACCTGGATCAGCCCCGACATCATCCAAAAGTTTATGAACGAGACCTTTCAAATTCCCTTTTATTTAAGGTACGCCATTCGGGTCAAATTTTCCCCGTCCACCGCCGAGTGGCGGATCGAGGGCAAGACCAAAACGGGCCACAACGACGTCATGGCCTACGAGACCTTCGGCACGGCGCGGGCCAGCGCCTACAAGATTCTGGAGGACACCCTCAATCTCCGGGATGCGCGGGTCTACGACACGGTGGAAGATGATAGCGGCAAACCCAAGCGGGTGCTGAACAAAAAGGAGACCATGCTGGCCGGCCAGAAGCAGCAGGCCATCAAGGATGCCTTTGCAAACTGGGTCTGGCAGGACCCCCAGCGGCGAGAGGTACTGGTGCGGCAATACAACGAGCTGTTCAATTCTACCCGTCCCCGGGAATACGACGGCAGCCACATTCACTTCGTGGGCATGAACCCGGAGATCACCTTGCGGGAGCATCAGCGGAACGCCATTGCTCACGTTTTGTACGGCGGCAACACCCTGCTTGCCCACGAGGTGGGCGCGGGCAAGACCTTCGAGATGGCCGCCTCCGCCATGGAGGCCAAACGCCTGGGCTTGTGCCAGAAGTCCCTTTTCGTGGTGCCGAACCACCTGACCCTCCAGTGGGCGCAGGAATTTTTGCATCTCTACCCCAGCGCAAAGCTGCTGGTAGCCAGCAAAAAGGATTTTGAAACCGCCAACCGCAAGAAGTTCTGCGCCCGCATCGCCACTGGGGATTACGATGCGGTCATCATCGGGCACAGCCAGTTTGAGAAAATTCCGCTTTCCTTTGAGCGGCAGGAGCGCATCATCCAGGAACAGATCGACGAGATCCAGAGCGGCATTGCCGAGCTGAAACATTCCTCCGGGGAGAAATTTACCATCAAGCAGATGGAGAAAAGCCGCAAGCAGCTGGAAATGAAACTCGAGAAACTGCGGGCTACCGAGCGCAAGGACGATGTGGTCACCTTCGAGGAATTGGGCGTAGACAGGCTGTTTGTGGATGAGAGCCACGCGTTCAAAAATTTGTTTCTTGTAACAAAAATGCGCAATGTCGCCGGTTTGTCCACGTCGGAAGCCCAGAAGTCCAGTGACATGTTTGGCAAGTGCCGCTATATGGATGAGCTGACCGGCGGCCGGGGCGTGGTATTCGCCACGGGTACGCCTGTGAGCAACTCCATGACCGAATTGTTTACGGTCATGCGTTATTTGCAGTACGGCACGTTGCAACAAAAGGGACTGATGCACTTTGATTGCTGGGCGTCCACCTTCGGGGAGACCACCACATCTATCGAGTTGGCCCCCGAGGGTACTGGCTACCGCGCGCGGACCCGCTTTGCCAAGTTCTTCAACCTCCCCGAGTTGATGACCATGTTCAAAGAGGTGGCGGACATCAAGACCAGCGACCAGCTCCACCTGCCGGTGCCGGAGGCGAAGTTTGAGACAGTGCTGGTCAAGCCATCCGAAATTCAAAAGGAAATGGTGCAGTCCCTTTCCGAGCGGGCGGGCAAGATCAACGCCGGGATGGTGGATGCTTCCGAGGACAACATGTTGTGTGTGACAAATGATGGGCGGAAAATCGGCCTCGATCAGCGCCTCATGAACCCTCTTTTGCCTGACGACCCAAACAGCAAGCTGAACGCCTGCGTCCGCAATGTGTTGCACATCTGGGAGGAAGGTAAAGCGGACAGACTGACCCAACTCTTGTTCTGTGATTTGTCCACGCCCAAGGGCGACGGGCAGTTCAATGTCTACGATGATGTGAAGAAAAAACTGCTGGCGGCGGGCGTGCCGGAAACTGAAGTGGCCTTCATCCACACCGCTGATACC
>DWYK01000003.1 GCA_019118705.1 Candidatus Merdibacter merdigallinarum
TGTTGTATTTATTTTAGGATCCTCAAATCATCCGGTGATTCAATGATATCACATGAGCATGCCATACGATTGATCGATAAACGATGAGCAGTGATCAACAGAGAAAAACAGTTGGTATACGTTTATACAGAAAAATCGCTCACACATGAAAAAAAGCCTTTGTTTCAAGGCTTTTTCTCTTATATGGCGTCCACGAAGGGACTCGAACCCCTGACCGTGCGCTTAGAAGGCGCATGCTCTATCCAGCTGAGCTACGTAGACATCTTAACTGCCTAACTATAATAGCAGAAAGATGTCTGCATTTCAACCATTTTCCCGTTTTTTCACCGTTCTCACCAGAAAAAACGCGACTTGCTTTTCGGTGGTTCCAGGAAGATGTGCTTTGCATCCACCCGCGGTCCGTCCAGTGTCAGGATCGCATAGGAAGGCGGTCGTCCGTCCCGACTGTATTTGAGCGAACCCGGATTCAACAGCGTGATCCCATCCGCCCTGTGAAGATCGGCCACATGCGTGTGCCCGTAACAGACGATATCGCAGCCGCGCTCCTGTGCGTATGCCCGCATGCGCTCTTCCCGTTTCCGATAAGGAAACTGATGCGAATGGATCAGCAGGATCCGATGTTCCCCGAAAGGGAGGATCCGCTCGGCGGGAAGGTCATAGTAATAATCATTATTTCCCTGTACGATCACATATCCGGGAAAGCTCTCTGCATCATTTTCAACATCTCCGCAGTGGAGAAATGCATCCGCATCTCCGTGCTGCAGCTGCAGGTCATAGAGGAGATCATCTCTTCCGTGCGAATCGCTTACGACGACTATTTTCACTTTATCACCATCTTTGCCTAGGATTATCATAACAGAAATGACAAAGGGAGAAAAGGAAAAACATCTGCTGAGAGGTCAATGTAGCTCGACGATGTTGTAATACAGCTGATCTGCCTTCAGCACCTGATCTGCATCACAGGCCGTCCCATCACAGATCAGGCGGATCCCCTGCACTTCAGGCAATGCACACAAAGAAAGCACCAGTTCATTGACATCGTCCTGCTGCAGGCTCTGATCGCTGCTGAAGATGCTTTCGTCCAGCGTCAGATCGATGATGCCTGTTTCCTGGATATCGATCGATAGCGCATGGTCGTCCATCGTGGAGGTCAGCGTGCTGCTGGCGGAGAGATCACGCAAGATGGCCGCTGTCTGTGCCTCCAGGGAGGAGCGGCTGGCCGCATCGACCCGCCGGCTGCGCGGTACCAGATAATTCATGCCGTCGATCTTCTTGACCCCATATACGAGCAGCGATGTGCTGTCATGCAGCGTGGCGCTGGAAGATTCAAAGTGATTGATACCGATCTTGCGGGAAAGCGGCTGAGCAAGGGGCGTGCCCGCCTGCGGCATGCTGGTCAGCGTCTCTCCGTTCAGCTGAAAGACGACCTCCTCCACGCCCGAAAACTGTGTCGTGCCCCAGACGAGGGCCTCCACCAGCCGCAGTTCATCCTGCGCGTCATAGCTGAGAAAGCGCTCATTGAAACAAAGGGTCGCACGGCCATCGCTCACCTCGACGCTGTCCAGTACATCTTCCTGTGTAAAAAAGCTCTGAAATCCCTCCAACGGCTGTTTGCCGCTGAGGTACTCGACCATGACCTCGATCTGCCGCTGCGGATCATTGTCCGCCTCCTGTGAAAAAAACAGCGGAACGAGCAGGTGATCCTCATCCATGAGATATACCTGCAGATACGATGCATCTGCATCCTGCTGGATATGCACTTCGCTCTCTGTCTCATCCGGCAGCAGCAACAATAAACCGACACAGGTCAGCACCCCGGCAATGAGAAAGGGAATCAGTTCCCGATAAGACCATTTCCATTTCCGCACGATCGATCTCAAATGACCACCTCTGTTACAGCCTATGAACATCGAGCCAAAAAAAGACATGAAAATCCCCTTCCGACAGTCATCCGATGGTTCACATCGGTTTCTGTCCAAAGGGGATCGATCACAGATCTCTGTCGGTTCAGCTGGATGCGAAGTTCATCTCTTCCATACAGCTGTCCTGTTCGTGCATGGTGCGGGCGTTCTCCACACCGACATAGCGCAGGGTGAAAGGCTGCCATGCCTTCTGGGTCTGGGCTTCCTTGCCTTCCTCAAAGCGGATGACAAAACCATAGCGATAGGCATTTTCCCGCAGCCAGGAGATCTGCTGACGCTGCAGATCGCTCAGTTCTTCCTCACAGGCCGAATAATCCAAACTGCCGTCCTCTGCGATCTCGACCTGTTCTTCCCAGGAATCGTTCAGCGCAAATGATACCGTGTAGCCCAGCTGATACTCGCTCTCGCCCGGCATGTCTTCAAACCAGGATGCCTGTTCTCCATGTTCGCTCACCGCCTGCTCATAGAGCGCGACCTGAGATTCAAAGGAGGTATAGGCCCGCTCGATCGTCAGACCGCCGCCCAGTTCCCCGTTGATCTCCGTCGCATCCTCCATCAGCTGCTGCAGGGCCGTGGCGGCCTCCGCGCGCAGATAAAAGCCCTTGGACTCCGACTGTGTGGAGACGACCGGCAAATGTTCCAACAGCGTCAGATCAGACGGTTCATAACTGAAGACGGTCTTATGACCGTTCAGCACCAGAGTAAATTCATCCGGGCGCGTAACCAGTTCCGACTGTTCATCATAGTCGTCGCTCGTCTCGAAATAACGGATCAGATCGCTGTAAGAGTAATGCGTCAGGATGTCTTCCAGCGTGCTGTATGTCATGCGGCTTCGATATTCATTGATGAAATTGACGATGTATGCCACATCATCTTCCTGTGTCTGCAACGCAGTCGAGTACCAGCGGGTATTGGCGATGTCAAACCCTTCGACGGCGATAAACGGCATGATCTCCTCCGGCTTGATCTGCTGGGTGATCAGATAGTTGATGTCTTCCTGATCCAGGTATTCCAGCAGGATCTCACGGTCGGCATCATCCGCGTATGGATAGCGGGCCAGCGGATCATAGGACTGATTCATCCAGTAAAAACAGACGGCGAACAGCACCAGCAGCACCGCTATAAAGCTCATTCGTTTCCAAACCATGACTCTCACCTCATCAAAGCGCAACCGGCATCAAACAGAACAATTATACCACAATGTTTCATTTTTTCGACAAAATCCGTCCGGGACCGTCAATGACCTGCCCGCTCGTCGGATCAAAATACGTACACTGCGCCGGATCAAAACCGATCGAAATATGTGCGGCAGGCAATGCGTGGGGCTCCATCAGCACCTGCAACGTCGCTCCCTGCCATTCGATCGATGCCTGCAGCTGACTGCCATAATACTGCATGCTTCGGCAGATGCCCGCTCCCAAGTTTCCATCCAGCCGGATCAAGGTCGGCGGAATGCCGACGATCACCTTTGAAAGCGGACATCCCTGCAGCTTTTCCGGTCGTGGCAAAGCGACATCAAAAAAACAAAGCTTTTTTTCCTCCAGCCGTGCTTCCACCAGATTCATCGGCGGATGACCGATAAAACCGGCGACAAACAGGTTGCGGGGATGCTCGTAGATCTCCCGGGGCGTTCCCTGTTGCTGGATGATCCCTTCGTTCATGACGATCAGATGATCCGCCAGCCGCAGCGCTTCCCGCTGATCGTGGGTCACATACAGGATCGTGAGCTGCAAACGCTTCTGCAGCTCGCTCAGCCGATCGCCCAGCCGCTGCTTCAGCAACGCATCCAGCGCGCTGAACGGCTCGTCCATCAAAATGAGATCCGCCTCTTTCATGAGGGCGCGGCCGATGGCCACCCGCTGCTTTTCTCCGCCGGAGAGCTGATCACAGCGCCGTTCCAGCAATGGAGAGAGCGAGAGAAGATCGGCGATCTCCTCCACCTTTGCCGCTGTGTCCCCACAAGGGCGATCCGGTGCGCCAAAGGCGATGTTTTCTTGTACGCTCATGTGTTCCAGCAGGATCGGATCCTGAAAGACGACGGCGATCTTCTGCGCATCCTGTGTATCCACCCGCTGCCCGTTCAGCCACAGCGTGCCTTCCTCATGCGGCTGTAAGCCGGCGATGATCTCCAGCAGCGTCGTCTTGCCACAGCCGCTGGGACCGATGAGCACCGTAAAACTGCCTGCCGACAGCGAAAAGGTGCAGTCGTGCAGTACCGGTGTCTCTCCATAACGGCGGCCAACGCCTTCACAGCGAAACAGCACTTCAGACATGCGGTTCCTCCAGCAGAGCAGTACCATAGGAATTGTCGATGGCACACAGCCATTCCCCCTCTATGCGGCGAAAGACATACGTCGCCCGTCGTTCCATGCTGACATCCACCTGCGCACGGTTGTCCGCATCCAGAAACGTCTGTGAGAGGACGAGCACCGTATCGCCGGCCTCCAGCATCTCCATGCGTCCCTGTGTGGGAACGATGCTGTTTTGAAAATACGCGGCGATCTTGACAAATGCCTCGCGGATCGCCGCTTTTCCGATTGCGGTCTTCCCGGGGCGGATGACCAGTACGGCATCCTCACAGTAAAACTGCATCAGATCATCAAAACGCTCCTCCCGTATTGCCAGATCCGCCGCATGGATCCGCTCTGCTATCTCCTGATTCATATGAACCGCCTCCCTTGTCCGGTAAAGTTTCTCTGCCCTTATTATACACAAAAACACCGTTCTTCAAAACAAAAACGACAGACGGCCGTTCATGAAAAAAACAGGACTCAATCGTCCTGTTCCAGATCCAGCTCTTCCAGACGCAAGAGTTCGACCACGGCCTGTGCACGGCCCTTGACCCCCAGCTTCAGCATCACATTGGAAATGTGATTGCGTACGGTCTTGTCGCTGATGCCCAGCAGGCGGGCGATCTCACGGGTGGAATGATTGCGGATCAAAAGCTCATAGACCTCGCGTTCGCGATTGGTCAGGATGCTGTACATGTGTATCCCTCCATCAGCCACAGTCTATTCTATGCATCATTTTTGATCTGGTCCAGATTATGTAACAGATGATAGATGTTTTCCGCGACCTTTTCAGGAACGACCGTTCGGATCTCTTCCACGCTGGCGGCCCGCAGGTTCTTCAATGAGCCAAACTTTTTCCAGATGGCTTTTTTGCGCACCTCGCCCAGTCCTTCCACCTCATCGAGGATGGAACGGGTCATGGCCTTCTTGCGCAGACGGCGGTGATAGCTGATCGCAAAGCGATGGACCTCATCCTGCATCTGGGCCAGAAGAAAGAACAACGGCCCTTCTTTTTCGATCGGGATGATCGTTCCCTGGTCATCCATCAGATTGCTCGTATTGTGATGTTCATCTTTGACCAGACCGCAGATCGTCAGATCGAGATCGAGCTGTTCCCGGATCTCCTTGGCGGCCTCCACCTGCTGATAGCCGCCATCCACCACCAGCAGGTCCGGCAGGGCGGCGCCCTCCTTCAGCAGACGGAAATACCGGCGATACAGCACTTCCCGCATGCTGTCCATATCGGAACGATATTCCCCCAGCCGATACAGACGATACCCCGGTTTATGCGGTTCGCCGTCTAAGAACACGACCATGCCGCTGACATTGAAGGTACCCGCAAGATGGGAGTTGTCAAAGATCTCGATGCGGTGGATCTCCTTTTGAAAGATGCGGGAAAGCTGTCCCATCGCCAGCTGTTTCTGCTGATCCTTGCGCTCGACGAGCGTGAACTTCTGCTCATGGGCATTTTTGGCATTGCGCAGTGCCATCTCCACCAGCTTGACCTTATCGCCGCGCTGAGGCTGAACGATCTTTTCTCCGTATAATTCCCGTAACATGCCCGCATCGTATTCCCGGGGGATGAGGATCTCATTGGGCAGCGGGTTGTGCGCATAATACTGGGCGATGAAAGCGACGAACGCCTCCATTTCTTCTTCATAGAGCGGAGTGACCGACAGGGAACGCTCCAGCAGCTTTCCCCCGCGCATGAAGAATCCCTGTATGGAGATATAGCCCTTGTCGACATAGTAGGCAAACACATCCCGGTCGAGATGGTCCTTGAAATCGATCTGCTGTTTGTCGACGACATGACGGATGGAGTTCATCAGTTCATGGATCTCCTGGGCCCGCTCAAACTGCAGCTGCTCGCTCGCTGCCAGCATCTGTTCATTGAGCTTTGCCAGCGTATCGCTCACATCCCCTTTGAGAAACCGGCGGATCTCATTACGCATCTGCGCATAGACCGCTTCATCGACCGGCCGGATGCAGGGGCCCAGACACTGTCCGATGTGATAATACAGGCACTCTTTTTTCGGCAGTTGACGGCATTTGCGCAGCGGATACATGCGGTTGAGCAGCTTTGCCATGTCATAGGCCGCGCCCGAATCCGGAAACGGACCGAAATAATCCGCTTTCTTGTCCTTTGTGTTGCGTACGACCTCCAGGCGCGGCGCAGCTTCTTTGCTGAGCTTGAGATAAGGGTATGTCTTGTCGTCCATGAACATGATGTTGTAGGGCGGCGTATGCTTTTTGATCAGGTTGATCTCCAGCAGGAGCGCTTCCTTCTCACTGGCGGTGACGATGTATTCAAAGTCATCGATGTTGGCGACCAGACGTGTCGTCTTGAAATCATGCGCACCGACAAAATATTGCCGGACCCGGTTCTTGAGCACCTTGGCCTTGCCGACATAGATGATGTCCCCGCCTTTGTTCTTCATCAGATAACAGCCGGGCTGCGCCGGGAGGATCGCCAGCTTGTCGGCGATCTTTTCCATATTGGCCATATCAGCGTCTTCCCTTCTGCTTCAGTTCGACGATGGTGGCTCCCAGGCCGCCTTCGCCCTGACCGCCCATGCGGAAGCTCTCCACCTTTGTATGCTTCTTGAGATAGCTGTGGATCGCCTTGCGCAGGGCACCGGTCCCCATGCCGTGGACGATGCGGACGGATCCGGCACGGTTGAGGATGGCATTGTCCAGATATTTGTCGACGACGGCCAGCGCCTCATCAACGTGCATGCCGATGACGTTGCACTCCAGCGGAAAGGAGGAACGGATCGTCTTCTTATAGCTCTTTTCGCTTTTTTCCTGCTTTGGCCGGCGGATCTTTTCCAGATCGCTCAGCGATACGTTGAGCTTCATACCGTTGGCCAGCACGCTCGCCTTGTTTTTGTTGATGGAGAGCACCTCGCCATGATAGCCAAGGGATTTCAGCTGTACGTAATCTCCCTTCTGAATATCTTCCTTTGTTTCGGGCGATGTCTCTTCTTTCTGCTGGGGCTGCAGCTGCCGCAGCTCGTGCAGCTTCTGGCTGACCTCATGCGGCTTGTGCTGCTCGTTCATCTGGCGCAGCTCACGGATGATCGCATCGGCCTGCGCCAGCTGTTCCTCATAGCGGGCGCGTGCTTCTTCCATCGCCTGCTGCAAGGCGCTTTCCTGCTGTTTTTTCAGGGTCTGCTTCTCCTCCTGCAGCTGGCGGCGCAGCATCTGCACCTCATCCAGGCGTTCATGCAGCGTCTCTTTCTCCTGCTGCAGTGCGGTCGCCTGTTCCTCCAGCCGCTCTATCAGCCGCTGTGCATCGCCCTGTCCCTGCTCTTTGAGCACCTGCGCCCGTTCGACGATATCGGCACGCAGGTGATATCGTCGGGCGATGGCAAACGCATTGGACTGTCCGCTGACCCCTTCCAGATAGCGATAGGTCGGCTGCATCGTCTCCATGTCAAATGCGACACAGGAAAGCAGGATATCCGAACGGCTGTTGGCAAACGCCTTCACCTTGGCAAAGTGCGTCGAAGCGATCACACGCGCCTGCTGCTTCAGCAGCGCCTCCAGGATCGCGATGGCCAGACATTCGCCCTCGTTTGGATCGGTCCCGCTGCCCAGCTCATCCAGCACGACGAACGAATCTTCATCCGCCTGCTCACAGATGGTCGAAAGCCGGGACAGATGGCTGGAAAACGTCGAGAGCGATTCCTGGATGGACTGCTGATCGCCGACATCCAGATAGATCGCGCGGAAGAACGGCACCTGCGCTCGCTCGCAGAGGATCGGAAAACCGGCGTGGGTCATCGTGACGAACAGAGCGATCGTCTTGAGCGTCACCGTCTTTCCGCCGGTGTTGGAACCGCTGATGAGCAGACAGTTTTTCTCCTGGGCAAGCGTATAGGTATTGGCGACGACCCGCTGCTCATCGATCAGCGGATGCCGGGCCTGCTGCAGCAGCAAGTGATGATCCCGGGTGTTGAGCTCCGCAACGCAGCCGTCATGGCGGATGCACCATTTCGCCTTCGCAAACAGCACGTCCAGCAGCGTCATCGTATCCAGTTCGCCGAACAGCTCATTTCCTTTCTGCCGCACCTGATCGCTGAGATCGCGCAGGATGCGTTCGATCTCCTGTTCTTCCTCGCCGCGGATGCTCTGCAGCCGGTTGTTGAGCGCAACGAGCGAGCCGGGCTCCAGATAGACCGCCTGACCGCTGGCGCTTTCGCCGTGGATGATGCCGCGCACGCTGTTCTTTTCGCTGACCTTCACCAGCACGCAGATGCGCTCATTGCGGATCGCGGTGATCGTGTCCATCAGGATCGACGCATGCGATGCGATGAAACGACGGGCCTCCTCACTGATGCGCCCGCTCATCTGTGCGCTTTCCTTTCGCAGCGAAGCCAGTCGTTCGCTTGCGTGATCGTAGACCTCTCCCTGTGCGGAGATGCAGTTGTCGATGGAACGGCGCAGGCCCGGATGTGTCTGCAGTGCCGAACACAGGTCGTGCAGCTCTTCCATCGCCGCAGGGACCTCATTCAAAAAGCGTTTGACCCGCTCACATGTCAGCAAAAACGACGAGATCCCATGCAGTTCCTGCGGACGCAGCGTGATCCCTTTCTGGCAGTGCGTCAGCCACGGTGTGACATCGACGATGTCGTCATTGGGAAACGACAGTTGTTCCCGAAGGACCGCGATGGCCTCCCGACAGCGTCGCAGCTCTCTTTGGATCCACAGACGGTCAAAGACCGGACGTGTATCCATCAGCTGATCCGCACCAAGCGCAAACGAACAGTGTTTTGCGATCTGTTCCTTTACCGTATCAAATTCGATCGAATGAAAATGTTCCCCCATCATTTATCGCAGCGATTCCAACCAGTCGGAAATCGCCTCCTCCTCTCCATCATTGCCATACAGCCATGCCTGCAGCTGCTGCAGGCTCTCTTCCTCCAGCGGGTCGCCCTCTTGCAGCGCATCGACCAGCTGCAGCCGTTCCAGCATGCTGCCGCCGCTGCTCAATGCGATCGTCCCCAGCGGTTCAAAGTAACGTAACAGCGAGCGGTCGGCCAGCGCAGCACTGCCCGGAAACAGCGGCAGGTGCAGAAAGACCAGCAGCAGATACCCGATCACGCACGCCTTGATCGCCCCCAGCAACAGACCGGCCAGATGATTCAGCCAGCCGATCAGCGGCAGACGGTTGATCGCTGCCGCAAAGGGATGCAGGATGGTGACGATCAACCGCAGGGCAAACAGCACGATCACGAACCATGCGATCCCGCTCACCTGTGTGCTGATATAGCCATCTACCGCCGTGATCCCGCTGGGTGTCAGATGGATCAGCGGTACATGCGTGCTCAGCCAGCCGCTGGCCAGCCAGGCGATCGCGGCCGCCAACAGCCACGAGACCAGGTCGATGAGCTGCAGTGCAAAGCCCCGCTGCCAGCAGCGCAGCAGATACAGCAGCAGACCGATGCCAACGATAATGTTAAAAATGGTGATCCATTGTTGTTCCATGGTCGATCCCTCACAGTCTTTTTCTATTTTAGCATATCTCTCATCGTTTTTCACACTCCGCTGCAGCAGTCCTCTCTGACTGGTCAGCGGGCGTCCATCTGTGGTAGAATACCATCAGGTGATAGTATGTCCGTAAAAACGATAACGATGACAGAGGAACAAATCCGACAGCTGGAACAGCGGCTGTCCAAGGCACAGAAGCGAAAGACACCGCCCTATGCGCGCTATCAGTATCAGACCAGCGAGTGTGTCATCACCGCATATGAAAGCGGCAAGGTCGTCTTCCAGGGCGAAGGCGCCGATTTCTATGCACAGGGATGGGAAACAGCCGAACCTGATGCACGTGCCGGACGATTTCCGCAGGCCGGCAGCGATGAAGTGGGGACCGGTGACTACTTCGGACCGGTCGTCGTCTGTGCCGCGCTCGTACAGAAAGAAGATGTACCGCTGCTTGCACAGCTGCAGGTGACCGACAGCAAGGCCCTGTCCGACGATCACATCCGCAAGATCGGCCCACAGCTCATCGAACGGCTGCCGCACAGCCTGCTCATCCTCAACAACAGCGACTACAACCGCGTTCATGAACGCGACAACATGGTCGCCATCAAATGCAAGCTGCACAATCAGGCATATGTCCACCTGCGCCGCAAGGCACAGGGACTGCCGGACAACATCATCATCGACCAGTTCGTACAGAAAAAAAGCTATTACCGCTATCTGCAGAGACAGGACGAGGTGATCACCGGCATCCATTTTGAAACAAAGGCGGAGCACACCTACCCCGCCGTCGCCGCTGCCAGCGTCATCGCCCGCTATGCCTTCCTGCGCTGCTTTGACCGCATGTGCGAACGATACGACTTCCATTTCCCCAAAGGCGCAGGAAAACAAGTGGACACCGCCATCGCCGCCTTTGTCTCCCGCCATGGAAAAGAGGCGCTGTATCAGGTAGGAAAGCTGCATTTTGCCAACACCAAAAAAGCACTGTGACCAAGTCCGCATGGATGGATCCCTCCCCAGGAACCCATCCTTTTTCTTTTGTCCCGTATCGTGCCGATCATGTTCTGCAACCGATCTGCCTCAAAAAAAATGACCCTCTTTATCCGTTTGTTCCATAAAGAGGGTCATGGTCCGTCTGAACGATCAGACCTTGAAATTTGCTGCGCTGCGCGTATCGTTTTTCCTATCGCAATGCTTTTTTCTTTTTCAGCACGATGACGATGCATCCTGACAGCAGCGCCATTCCAAACAACAGTGTGCTCAGCACCACCGCATCGGTCTTTGGCCGATCTGGCGTTTCGATTTCGGATGTATTTGGTTCGTCGCCTGGTTCCTTCGGGTCATCCACCGGCGGGATCGGCTCTTCTGGATCTTTCTCATATACGTTGTCGATCCGTACCTGCGTCTGTACCTCTTCCTTCGCATTCTCCCATTTCGTTATGGTCGTCACCGTCGCACTTCTTCTTCCTTCATCGATCGTCGCTTCTTCCTCGGTGCCGCTCACCGTGATCGCGGTATCCTTCGCCGCTCCGGCATCGACCTCCGTGACCGTCACCTTACAGCCGACCGGCAGCGAGCCGATCGTCAGCTGTTCTCCTGCCTTCATTTGGATCGTCGCTGTTCCTTCTTCCAGCCGGATGTAGCTTCTTCCATCGCTCAGCCTGCCGATCGCTTCATTCTCCGTATCTCCTTCATACGCCACCGGATACTTCTCTCCGCCTTCTGCCGGCGTTTCAGCCTCGATCGTAAACGTATACGTCTCTTCCCGGATCCCTTCTCCGCTCACTGTCTTTGCGATCGTCAGCGTCGTGCTCCGATCCAGGATCAGCGCCTTGTACGCGTTCGTATTCCTCTGTGGCGCATAGGCCATGCGGTCGATCGTCTGTGAGCTCATATATCGTCCGCTGTGCGTGCCGCTTCCGATCCGCTCTTCCTGCTTCCCATACATCTCATCCTGATCGCTGTAATCGTCATACCAGGAATCGAACCAGACTTCCCGGTCTTCCTGTGGGACATAGCGGTTCTCCTCATCGTGCAGATAGCTCGTGATCTCCTCGGCGCTTCTGACGCTGAAGTGGGTATTTCCTCCTTCGCTGTACAGCTCCGCACCTGCCATGTCCGCTGCGGAGGAGGTGTTTCCGTCTTCTCCGGCCACATTGAAATACAGGGCACCATCGTTCATGTGGAAGCTGGAGGAACGCTCTCCCTCCGCTTCGCTTTCCAGATACACGCCGCCGCCCTGAAGGTCGGCCTGGTTCCCTGTGATGACTCCGCCGTTCATCAGACAGGCTCCGCCACGATACCATGTCTCCTCTACCCGGTTGTCTCCTTCGGCATAGATCCCTCCGCCATTGCCATGGGCATGGTTGTTTCTGATCCGTCCGTCGTTCATCCGCATCAGGGATCCTCCGGCATAACCGTCATCCGGCAGGTTCCCATGATCGATACCGGCATAGCTGTCCGCTCCCTCCAGGTATACGGCGCCGCCATGATTGGCCGATGTATTGTTTTCGATGATGCCTCCGTCCATCTGCAGCAGACCGCCGAAGCAGATATAGACCGCTCCGCCGTTACCGGTGCTTTCTGTACGGTTGTTGAACAGCTGGGCACCGTCTTTGAGATAGACCTCGCAGAACTCATGGGCATAGATCGCTCCGCCGCCCGGTGAATGCGGTGCGCTGGAATTCCCTTCTTCGGCAAACATGGATCTGGCGACATTGTCCCGCAGGATCGCATGTTCGATCGTCAGCACGGATCTGGTCTCCTGATCGCTGGAAAACGTATCGGCCACACAGATGGCGCCGCCATGGCTCTCTGCCACATTGTCATAGATCTCACCGCCCTGGATCGTCAGCTGTGAACTGGCAAATACCTGGATCGCTCCACCGGAGAGATCGGAGTAATTGTCATGGATGGTCCCGCCGCTGATCGTACCGACCGCACCAGATACCAACGTGATCGCACCGCCGCCTTCACCGGAAGTGACTTCTGGGTCATCGACGACATCGATAACGGCTTTATTCCCTGTGATTTCTCCACCGGTCATCTCCACTTTCGCATGAGAAGCATAGATTGCGCCGCCGCCTCTGGCTGTATTTTGAGAAATGGTCCCACCATTTATCTGTAAGATCGGATAAGAATCACCAAAACCTCCTGCTATCGCGATTGCCCCTCCATAGGCAGGCGTACCATCATTTCCGAACGGAAGATCATCTTTGTCATAGACCACATTCCCATAAATGTGGCCGCCATTGATAACGACCTTATTCTCGTTTCTCGTATTCAACGTTGAGATGGCTCCTCCTATATGCGTACTTGAGTTATTGTAGATCTCTCCACCATTCATCTGAAATAATGTGTTCTGATACGTTCCCCTTAAAGAGACTGCACCGGACCCTCCGGCATATGCCGTACAGACATTATCATGAATGCTGCCGCCATTCATGATCACATCTCCGTTATTGTTCGTAACCGCACCGAAATTTCCGAAATACATATTTCTGATCTCGGTTCCTTCATTGAGGATGAGCAGGGGACGCACCCCATCGGCCGAAAGTGGACTTGCCTGAAGATTTACACCTATGATCTTGAACGATTCACTGCCCTGACCATCCAAGATGAGATGATCCATCGTCAGACTTGCGCCGCTCAGCGAAAAGATCCGATAAGTCGTTCCTTTGCCCTGTACTTTATCGATAAACGTCTGTGACGGTGCAATGATATGTCCGTTTCCTTCGATCCGTACGTTGCTGCCTGCCGTCAGCTCAAATACATTTGCCTGATTACTGCTGTCAAATCGGATGTCGCTCGTCAGTTCGATCGTCATCTGTTTCATTTCCTCTCCTGCTTCGATCGCCGCTGCCCCCAGTGCGTTGGCCTGATCGATCGCTTCGTGCAGATCTTCCTGATTCTCGACAACGACCGTTTCCTCTCCCGGGTCTGCATATGTTTCCACCACTGCAGGTTCCTGTGGGCTCTCTGTCCCTTCATCCTCCGCATATACGATGCCGAATGAAAACAGAGCGGTCATCATGCAGATGGCACACAGCACGATTCCCATCTTTTTCTTCATCTTCATCTCTCCTTTTCCCAATAGTGCAATGTTTTCTTTCTTCATCCGATAAGCGAAAACACCGCTCCTACAAAAAAATGATACCCCCCATCTCTCCGTTTTGTCAATACAGACCGACCGCTGCAAAATAAACAAACAGTTCCATCTCCTCATGCGGTCTTTTCAAAAGCCAATGTCACGCAACAAGATGATCACAAATCGAGTAGAGATTTATAATCCCTCTCACACCACCGTACGTGCCGTTCGGCATACGGCGGTTC
>DWYK01000029.1 GCA_019118705.1 Candidatus Merdibacter merdigallinarum
ATGACGTCCTATATCTTCGCACCAAAAGATGATCCATATCATAAGGGTGCACAGTGGCGTGAGCTCTATCCGCAGGAGCGCCTGGATGAGATCAAGAAGATGGTGGATGCCGGTAATGCGGCAAAGTGCCGTTTTGTATTTACCATCCATCCATTCGGCGGATCGACCGGTGTACAGGCGGGGACGTATGAACAGGACCTGCAGGATCTTAAAGACAAGTTTGATCAGTTATACAGCATCGGTGTTCGTCAGTTCGGCGTATTGGGCGATGATGTCGGCAACCTGGACCGCAGCGTGGTCATCCAACTGATGAATGATCTGCAGAAATGGGCAGATGAAAAAGGCGATGTCTATGATCTGGTCTTCTGCCCGGCAGGATACAATCATTCCTGGCAGGGAAATTACTCTGAGCTGAATGAATATGACGGCGGCTTTGACGAGCGGATCCAGATCTTCTGGACCGGTGAAGCGGTCTGCCAGCCGGTCGAGGTCAAGACGCTGGATCATTTCCGCCGCTACAATCTCCCGGAAGGAACAGAAGAGCGCCGTGCACCGCTGTTCTGGCTGAACTGGCCGGTCAACGACATCAATGCACAGCGGCTCATGATGGGAAAGGGATCGCTGTTACATACGGATGTCGATCCACAGGATCTAAAAGGCGTTGTCACCAATCCGATGCAGGAAGCAGAGGCTTCCAAGGTCGCATTGTTTGCGGTGGCCGATTATGCATGGAACGTCAAGGCGTTTGACGATGATCAAAGCTGGGCAGATTCCTTCAAGTACATCGATTCGGATGCCAGTGAAGAACTGCATACCCTGGCAAAGCACATGTCCAATCCACAGCCAAACAACCATGGCCTGGTACTGGCGGAATCCGAAGAGCTGCAGCCGATCGTCGATGCGTTCAAGCAGGCCTGGGAAAGCCAGGATGCGGCAGCGATCGCGGCACAGGGAGAAGTGCTGAAAGCGGAACTGCAGGAGATCGCAGATGCGGCAGACGGCTTCATGGCCAGATCCCAGAATGAAGCACTGAAAGAAGAGCTCGAACCGTTTGCCTATGCGCTGCGCGATACCGCACTGGCGGATCTGAACTATGTGGATGCGGCGATGGGCCTGTCCGCATCGGATGAGCAGCAGGCGATGGACAGCTATTCCCAGGCGATCCAGTACATGAGCAGCCGTCTGAGCTATCGTCGGACGACGATCGACAGCTCTACGAGCGTCACACCGGGCTCCACCTGCCTGATCCCATTTGGTGAATGGATGGAAGAGGAGATTGGTGCCACCATCAGCAACATTGCGATGGGCGAGGAAGCACCGCTGAAGATCACTGCCAGCAGCAGCTATGACAGCTTCTATGGCGGAACGAGCATCGAAAACATCATCGACGGAAATGAAGACACCTATGCATGGTATGGAGGATATGATGCGGTCGGACAGTATTATCAGCTGAACCTGAGCAAGCCGACGACCGTATACGGCATCCATGTCGTCAACGGCAGCACATCCGCAAAACCGGGTGACACCTATGGCAAGGCCAAGCTGCAGTATCAGCAGGAAGGCAGCGAGGACTGGCTGGAAGTCAACGGTGAGGAATATGGCAAGTACGCGACACGGGCAGATGTGACCAACATCATGCTGGAAAATGTCGTCGCAGTGCGTTACATCTGTACAGAGGCCGGCGGCAAGTGGCCGTCCATGCGTGAATTCTCGCTGGATCTGGAACCGCAGTCTTCGGATCCGACGTTTACGATGGAAGTTATCCGTACCGGCAGTGAGGAAGGATGGAGCATTTTTTCCGGTTCTGACGCTGCTTTGATCGATGGAGATGAAAGCACTTCGGTATGGTACAATGTGCGTCAGCGCGCAACTGAAAATACAAATTCTCTGATCGCCGGTGATTATATCGGTGTCAAGCTGAGCCAGCCGATCGTGTTAGGAAGCATCCATATCTCTCAGGGTTGTTCCGACTCCGAAGGCGATTTTATGAAAGATGTTGCTTTGCAGTATTCTGCGGATGGAAGTGACTGGCATACATTGCAGACATACTCCGGTGATGCAGCGAAGACGATCGATCTGGATGTATCGGATCAGAATATCACTGCGCAGTATGTTCGTCTGGTCCAGCAGTCGACACAGGTTTCATGGACCAGTGCCCGTGAGTTCAGCGTCAGCGCAAAAGTGGACTACAACGGAAAGGCATATACAAACCTCGATCGTGAGATCGGCGCCAACTATATGAGCGATCATGCGTACTTGGAAACGACCGATGTGACGTTGAACACCAATCAGTACATCGGCTTCAAACTCAACCGCATCCATGAACTGGAAAGCATCACGCTGCCACAGAGCAGCGATCCGCTGACGCTGCAGGTATCGAAGAATGCGCTGGAGTGGACGACGGTCGACGATGGAAATGTCAGCGGACTGCCGGCACGCTATGTGCGTCTGATCAATACAGGCACTCAGCCGGTAACGATCTCGACGGCAGACCTGCAGGTGACGACCAATGAGATCGAAGAAATCTCGATCAGTGATGCAAAAGGGTTTACCGTAGCAGATCCGAGCGGTGCATTTGACGGCGACCGCACGACCAGCACGCAGTATGTGGGAAATCAGACACTGGGAAATTACTTCACTTATGATCTGGGACAGACCATCTCTCTGGAGAAACTGCGTGTCGTATGTATGGATTCTGAGTGGGATTACCCGCGTCATATGAAGATCTCCGCATCGGCCGACGGCAGTGTCTGGAGTGAAGTGATGACGATCGGTAACCAGACCGGCGACAACCCGGGCGAGGCGACCGATGAGGATAACATCATGGCGGTCCTTCCGGAGTATGAAGCCAGCTGTAATACGAAGAGCGCAGAGCTGGAAACACCGATCAATGTACGTTATCTCAAGTTTGAGATCACTCGATCCAAGAGCGGCAGCAACAAGTGGGTCCGCTTCCAGGAAATCGAGATCAATGACGGTGCTTACCTGCCGAAGGAAAACAACCCGACGTACAGCGGATCAAAGGAATCTGAAAACAGTCAGTACCGCTTTATGAATGATGGAAATCTGTCGACGATGTTCGCACCGGAGACGACCAACGACAGCGTGCGTTACGCTCTCTCTGAAGATCTGGATGATAATCTGATCAAGGTCATCCAGAACGGTTCTGCCCTCTCTCAGGCGAGCGTTCGCGCCCGTGTGATGAAAGATGGCAATGAAGAGTGGCTGGATCTCGGCGTGCTCTCGCAGACCATCAGCGAGTTTAAGATTCCGGAAGGCTATCAGCTGCTGGATGTGGAGATCGCCTGGGAAGACAAGGCGCCGCAGATCATGGAGCTGGTCATCAGCCATACCGATACGGCGGTCGACAAGAACGCATTACAGACGCTGGTCGACGAGTTGATCGATACGGACACCACGGCATGGACGAACGGCAGCCAGACGCGTTTTGCGAATGCGCTGCAGGCGGCAGAGAATATGTTAAAGGGCCATCCGTCACAGAGCGCGCTGGACAGCGCACGGACCACATTGCAGGCAGCCTATGACGATCACAAACTGGCAGGAGATCCAAGCGCTCTGCAGAAAGTGGTCGACAATGCGCTGACCGACAGCGAAAACTATACGGCATCCACCTGGAAGGCTTACAGCGCTGCCCTCAATGCGGCAACCGCTGCCCTGGCAGAAGCGGATGACCATACACAGGAAGAACTGGATGCCTTGCAGAAACAGGTCGAAGATGCACAGGCAGCTCTGGTCTACAATCCATCCCGCATGGAGGAGGCTACGCTGCAGCTGGAGGGTGAAAATGACTTTATCGCTTCGGTAGAGGATCCTTCCGGTCTGTATACGGACGCTTCCTGGAATGCCTACACGAAAGCAGCATCTGATCTGCAGAGCCTCATCGACGGCTATGCGGAAACACCGGTGCATCCGGATGTGATCGTTGAAGCGAGCGAGGCAGTCACGCAGGCAAAAGCGGATCTGGTCAGTGTTGCGTCTCTGCAGGAAGCCATCACCGAATATGAAAATACGGATGCTTCTCTGTATGACAAAGACAGCTTCGCCGCTTATGAGGCAGCAGTCGAATCCGCAAAGAAGCTGCTGGAGAACGGCACCGAAGAACAGATCGCACAGGCGCTGAGCGATATCCGTGAAGCAAGATCGGCACTGCGCCCGAACAGTGATGCGTTAGGATCACTGATCCGTGAGGCAAAGGCTTTAGACAGCAGCGATTACACACGTGCCAGCTATGATGCACTCATGCAGCTGGTCGATGAGATCGAGACCAAAGGCATTCCTTCTCTCGACAGAGAAGAGATCGCCGCTTATACCGAGGCGATGGGACAGCAGATGAACGCACTCGTTTCCGTTCGTGAACTGAACCGTGTCATCGCTCTCGCCGAAGATCTCAACAAAGATCTGTACACGAGCGCCAGCTACCAGAAGCTGCAGGATGAGATCACAGCGGCAAAGGCACTGCGTGAGGATGCGAGCGCAGAGAGGGTCGATGAGCAGATCGCAGCACTCAATCGTGCGATGTCGTCACTGGAGATGCGTGTGGACAACATTGCGGCATCCGACTATATCGATTCGATCGAACTGGCAGAGAAAGAGGGCTACACATCCGAGAGCTATGATGCCTACAAGAAGGCATACGATGCGCTGGTCAGCCTGAAGGATCGCCTGCCGGATGTTTCGATCACAGAGTTCAACGCAGCCAAGAATGCATTTGAAACGGCACAGGCACAGCTGCAGAAGCTGGCAGACAAGAGCAAACTGCAGGATCTGGTCGATCGGGTAGCTGACCTCAGCGGACGTGACTACACGGCAGAAACCTTTGTCATCTATCAGCAGAAGCTGATCCTGGCGCAGCGTGTGCTGGATGATCCGGATGCTTCTCAGAAAGAAGCGGATGTTGCATACGATGAACTGAATGCGGCAGTTAATGCGTTGGTACGCAGAGAAACACCGGGCGGCGATGTCAGCCAACCGGCAGACACCTCAGCAGCAAATACTGTCGGTGTTGCGGTCGCAGCCGTAGTCGTCTGCGCAGCCGTCCTGGGCGTCCTGCTGTGGAAGAAGCGCAGCAATAAAGACGAGAAATAAAATAGTTAACGTCGTAACGATCCGGATCGCATGTGTTTAGGAAGAATCTGACATCCGATCAGGGTCATTGAAGATCAAACAAAGAAAAGCAGATGCTGTTTCGATAGACTGCTCCTATTTACGTATTTGAAAAGGGAGCTTCCTGTCAGACACATCTGCTTTTTTGTCGCAGGAACACCGGAGAGGGGGACAGAGATCTTTTGATGCTGG
>DWYK01000030.1 GCA_019118705.1 Candidatus Merdibacter merdigallinarum
ACGCCTTGATGTTCTGCTCCGTGATCTCAATGTTGGTCAGGGAAGCCCCATGCTGTTTGAGCTGGTGCAGGGTCTGCTTCCCCTGGTGTAAGCTGCGCTGGGAGGGCTTTTTCTGCATCTCCTCCAGCACCTTCTTCACGGCCTTTTGGAGCAGGTCCGTCGTCATCTTGCCGGTCTCCACCGAGAGGGAGACCACGCCCTGGGTGATTTCTTCCTGCACGCACATCACCTCCGATCTCCGCCGCCGTACATATCGTGGCTCACCAGGGAAGTGTAGTAGCTGTCGATGGTGGCCGGGGCGTTATACAAAGCGGCCAGCAGGTATTTCTTGATATTGCGGACATAGGTGGTGTTCTCCCGCATACGGTCCAGCACATACTCGATGTGGGAACTGTTCAGCTTCAGGAAACTAGTGGTACCATTGCTGTTTTTAAAGCTTATTGGACTTCACTGTCCACAAGATCTCCCAGGGTAAGACATATATCTTTCTCTTCACAACCTCCTGATTTACTGTCTTGGTTTTACATTTACCTTTTGGACTTCGGTTTGTCTGGCAACCTTATCCACCATTTAGCCTCATCAGGTTTCTATTCGTAGGCTCATAAGATTTGCTACACCACTTCCTTCACCCATGGCATCACTACCAACGGCTTGTGGTTCACTACACTTGGCGGTAACTACCCGTGACCGGACTCTCACCGGCTAGATATATGCCATGCCTGGCACACCAGGAAAAGGGTGCTGACATTTCATATCAGCACCCTTTGTCCTGCCGGTATTAAATTTTTGACTTCACATCGTGTTCCTTGCCTCTGAAAACATTGATTTTACTGGACTTGCTCATGTTTTCTTATTAGGAGGCAAGTCACGCTTCCACCTTTTCTTTGTTCACTGTCAGCTTCGCTTTCTTCGGTAGGTTATGATGCTCGCTGCACCCGCTGCCAGCGTCAGTGCGATCAGCGCGCCGCTCATGTCGACTGCTGCCGTATCTGCACGTTCTTCCTCGTCGCTGTCCGCCGGCTGCTCCGGGTCCTGTGTTTCATCCGTATCGTCCGCTGCCGGCTGGTTCGGATCCTGTGGATCTTCATCGCCCGTACCCGGGAGTTCTTCCTTCGGTGCATCTTCCAGCGCCGCGATCGCATCGCTCAACGCCTGCTCTGCCGCATCGACCGTGGCCTGATCGGCATTTGCATCCGCGGCCACGCGCTCGGCCTGGCGCAGCGCTTCCTGCAGGGCTGCCCAGCTTTCATCCGTATGATCCTTCGCATCCAGCGCCTGTGCGTCTTGGATCGTTTCATTCAGCTGTGTCTTGTCCACCGGTGTCGGTTCCGGTTCTCTGGTCAGCGTGATCTCAAACTTGTCCAACTGCGGAGATTTGCCATCCGGTCCGGTAAAGACAAGCACGCCATCACCGGCCTGTGTTACGAGCAGATCGAATTCAGCCGTGTGGGTCACACCGGCATCGTCCGCTCCGGCCGCTACCGTTCCGCTTTCGATCTTGCCGCTCTCTTCGCTCCATGCCAGCGCATTCGTATTCGAACCGCTGCGATAGGTCACCACGACATGATACGTTCCGACCTCATCCGCACGGTAATGGTACTTGATGACATCTCCCTGGTTGAGGGCATCCACGAACTTCCCATTGCTTGCCCAGTCACCTTCTGTGACGACACAAGGCCATCCGTTGTCGTTGCTTTCATCATTGAGGATCTGTGATACATGCTCCGCTTCCAGCGTTGCGCTGTTTCCCTCAGACGGGAAGCGGAACGGATCGTCTGCGGTGTAGTGATCGAATACGAAACGCGCCTCGATCGTAGCATCCGCACGCAGATCTTCAAATGTATA
The DNA here is from genome assembly GCA_019118705.1 of Candidatus Merdibacter merdigallinarum. Lineage (GTDB taxonomy): Bacteria > Bacillota_I > Bacilli_A > Erysipelotrichales > Erysipelotrichaceae > Merdibacter > Merdibacter merdigallinarum. The sequence continues at coordinate 1,846 of DWYK01000030.1, forward strand.
TGTAGAGACCGCTCCGACGGACGTCCCGTTGACGAGCACATCCGCGATCGCATAGCCTTCATTCGCCGTGATCGCATACGTCTTGTCCGATCCTTCTGTCAGCGTGGTGCTGCCCGCATCGCTGATGGTTCCGCCGGCACCGGCCGATGCCGTGATCGTGTATTCTGCCAGTTCGACATCGACCGGTACGATCTCCAGACGGTCCAGCTGAGGGGAACGGCCGGATGGTCCGGTGAAGACCAGCGTACCGTCACCGGCTTCGGTAACGATCAGATCGAACTCTGCCGTGTGGGTCGTTTCCGCGCTGGAAGCGCCGGCCGCTGCCGTACCGCTTTCGATCTTACCGTTCTCCTCGCTCCATGCCAGCGCATTCGTATTCGAACCGCTGCGGTAATACGCCGTGACATGGTAAGTACCTGCCTTTTCGGCAGTATATGCAAATTTGGCCACATCGCCTGCGTTGATCGAATTCAGGAATTTTCCATTGCTTGCCCACTCTGCCTCACTGACCTCCATCGGCCAGCCATTGTCATTGCTTTCATCGTTGATCAGCTCGGTTGCGAACTCTGCTTCCAGCACCGCGGAAGATCCCTCTCTCCACGGGAACCGGAACCGGTCGCTCTCAGTATAGCGCTCACGTGCCACCAGCGCATCCATGGTGCTGCGCAGATCTTCGATGGCCTTCGTCACATCATCGCCGTCCGGATCGCTCATATCTGCGATCGTCTCCGCGAAGGTCAGCGCCTGTGCGAAGTCCTCCCAGCCGAATACATACCAGTCGCGTTTCCGCTCACGGGCCTCCTCCAGCAGCGCATCGAGTTCTTCCAGCGAGGCCGTTTCCGTATCCTTGATCGTGATCTGCGCCCGGTCATTGAAGCCGACGATCAGCCCGTCGCTTGGGTCGACCAGTTCGATCGAGAACTGACGGTCGCCCGTCACATTGGTGTTGCGCCGCGTGGTCACCGTCGCTGTCGCTTCGCTTTGTCCTTCCGCCATCACGATCTCCGTGATCTGTTCCGTATCAAAATCATCCTGGATGGCCGTGCCCGGATTTGGCTGCAGCAGGGCATGGATGGTACCGGTCGTACCGCCGACACGGATGATCTTTACTTCCATCGAAGAAGCTTCATTCATCGTGTAGCTGTCCTGTTCCAGACCGATCATGCCGATGCCGCCGTTGTTGATGACATAGGCCGCTTCCAGCCCGATCGCTCCGCTATCACCGACCGTGAGGGTCAGCGTGTGATCGCCGTCCGCCAGATCTTCTGACGCAAACAGCATCTGTCCCAGTGCGCGTGCATCTGCTTCTGTATCGATCGTCACCGGATCTCCGCCATCGATCGAAATGCTTGCTGTTCCGTGATTTGGATCTTTCGTACCAAGCAGGTAGACCTTGGATCCGTGGAACGTCAGGGTCAGTGACGCACCGGCGTTGGCGTAGCGGTTCGTACCGTTGATGAAATTCGTACCGCTCTCGGCGATCCAGGTACCGTTGGTAAAGGCAAAGCCGGCCCCATCGGAAACATCGGTATCTTCGATGTCGATGACATCCATGCCGATCGGAGCGGTTCCGGTCAGTTCAAAGTCCTCGCTGGCCTTGTACACACCGACCTCGCTGATCATCGGCACCGCGTCGTTCTTGTTGGTATCGACGGTGATGCGCAGCTGATCGGCTCTGACAGCAGCCGTACGGATCAGACGCTTGGCGCCAATCGTCTCGCCCTCATCCAAAAGGGTCCACTCGCTGTTTTCCCCATTGCGGTATTCCACTTTGTATTCATTGATGCTCTGCCCCAGCTGGATGGCCTCTTCCACCGAAACGACGTCAAAGGTCTTCGTTTCGCCGAGGTCGATGATCAGAGAGCCTTCGCTCGTTCCGTCATCGGTCGCCCAGTAAGTCGCATCATTGCCATCCAGCACATTGGACGGAGCGAAGGCCGTATCGTTTCCTCTGACGGTAGAAGCGCCGATCACAGCGTCTGCCGCGAGATTATTCGCAAACGTCTCCTCGATGTTCGCACCGAATTCCGCCAGTCGATCCAGGATCGCCTGATCGACGGTCCCATCCGTGTTCGGCGGTACGTTCAACAGCAACGGTGCGTTATGCCCGACCGAATTGAAATACATGTCGGCCAGATCCGTAATGCTCTTTGGCGTATTCTTGTTCGGTCCCCAGAACCAGCCGGAAGTGATCCGTGTATCGGCTTCCGGAACGGTCCACTTGTTGCCGTATTCATAACCGATCGCATAGCTGCCCTGGCGATTGTCATCGCAGGTGTCCGCCTCTACATCCACGATGGATTTCGACCATGTGTTCTTGGCGGCATAGCCGTTTTCATTGCCGATCCAGCGTACGGTCGTATTGGCTCCGCACTGGAAGATCATGCATTCGCTGTCATAACCGGCTTGTACACCTTCCTGTGCCTGAATGGTGTCATACCAGCGCTGGAAGTCATAATCCTGCGCATTGGCGCCGCTTCCTTTTGCGCCGTCCATCCAGATCTCGGTAAAATGCCCGTTATTGCCATATTTGTCATCTCCAAGGATCTCATTGAGCTGGTTGACATAGTAATCGTTGTAATCCAGGACATCCTGTTTTGCATCGGTCGGATTGCCCTCGGCATCGTAATAGCCATAGCTTTCATCATGAATGTCCCACGGTGACAGATAGAGCCCCATGTCCACATCATATTTTGTGCATGCTTCACTGATCTCCGCCAGGATATCCCCCTGACCGCCCTTATAGCTCGTAGAAGCCACATCGTATTCCGTGTATGCACTGTTCCAGATACAGAAGCCGTCGTGATGCTTTGCCGTTACGATGATCTTCTTGAATCCGGCATCATGGAATGCCTTGACCAGCGTCTCTGCATCGAAATCCTCCTCCAGCATGAAGATCTCATCCGGTGTGCGGTCGCCATAATTCTCGCCCCATTCGATATTATTGAATGTATTTGGGCCGAAGTGAACAAATCCGGCCAGCTCTTCTTTCTGGTAACGATACTGTTCCGGTGTCGGGGTCGCGCCCCAGGCATCTGGTGCCGCCGTCCCCTTTTCGCTCAGGTCGCCGTCATACACATAGTTTTCTGCAGCAAAAACGGTCGTGGTCAGCGGAATGCCCGCAAACACGCTCATCGCCATGGCCGCAGAAAGTGCGATCTTTGTCAGTTTCATTGTTTCCCTCCCTTTTGTTTGTCTCTTATACGAGCCGTCGGATCCGTGAGAGAAGATCCAGACATTCTCTCTCCAGGCGATCATTTCGGATCATTGTTTTCGCATTCCCCCTTTTTAGAATGTAAACCCTTTCATCGTAACTATAACGCAGAACGATCGATCGTGAATTGCATTTTTTGTGAAATGTTTTGTACTTTTTAATAAATGTGCGGTAGAAAAAAGCATCCGGATCGCTTCTTTGAAAACACCGGATACGATCGTAAAAAAGCCGGTGAACTGAACGACCAGCTCTCCGGCTTCTGACGCACTCACCGTGCCCCACTTTTATGACCGATTTACTCTCTCAACCTCTGATCGCAAAGAAAAGGGTAAAGACGAGTGCGACAAACAACAACATGACGACCAGCGTCGTGATCAGCACGGACAGCTGTCCATCTTCTTTCAGCTCTCGCAGTGACTTCTTCCAGGAAAACTGATCCCAGCGGAAATACTTCACGAGCGAAAGGATCATCAGGATCGTCGATACAAAGTTCATCAGGAAGAACTGACAGATCGCCAGTACGATCAGATTGATGCGCATGCTCTCGATATGTTCCAAATTCAATACATCTTCGTTGAAGTGCTTCAGGACCCACCAGACATACAAGTTCGCCGTGCAGATCATAAAGCCGGTGATCACCAACGGATTGCCGCTGAGCAATTCTTCATAGGTCTGGTGATACATGCTTGAGAGTCCGACGACATAGATCAGAAACAGCACGATGATGAGGATGCAAGCATACTGCGCATATTTCAGATAACGGTAGTTCTTCACCGTCTTCAGTTTATTTTTCCTGCGTATCTTCTCGCTTTTTTTCATAATTTCCTCCTGTTGAACGCAAAGGCAGGGTATCACGCCCTGCCTGCTTATTTAGTCAATGTGTAGGATATCCTTCACTGCGGTCGTGATATTGACGACACGCACACCGTAGATGACCTGAATGGAGTTCTTTCCGCGAACGACACCCAGTGCCTCGAGGAAATTCTTCCATGCCTCATCCGGCGCAACCAATGAATCATCCTTGACCGTCACACGCAGACGGCTCGCACAGCAGGTAACCGTTTCGATATTATCGGCACCGCCCAGAGCTTCGATGATACGAACCTCCAGAGAATCCGCTGCATTCTTACCCTCTGCTTCTGCTTCCTTGATCGCATTGTACTCTTTCTTGCTCATCAGCTTGATCTCATCGTTGTCATCACCGCGACCCGGTGTCTTCAGATTAAACTTGAGGATGCAGAACTTGAATACGAAGTAGTAAACGACGAAGGTCAGCGGCAGCAGGTAGATCAAGCTCATCGCATGGACCTTATGCGGCTGGAACAGGTTCGGGATCATGAACAGCAGCGCATTTCCGTTGATGGAAACCTGCGTGATCTCCGCAACGACATAGCACAGACCGCAAAGAGGCGCATATACCAGCCAGTAAAGTGCCGGCGCTACGAACAAGAAGGTATACTCGATCGGCTCGGAGATTCCGACCATTGCCAGTGTGAACACGGCCGGAATGAGCAGTGCCGCCACTTTCTTGCGGTTTTCCGGTTTCGCGCAGCGATACATCGCAAACGCAGCACCCGGCAGACCAGTCAGCTGGAACAGAACACGACCTGTCGTAAAGTTACGCGTGATATAACCGGTCGCATCTGCGCTGGCAGCCTGACCGTTGATGATGTTACGAACACCTTCATACAGCACACCGTCGATCGTCATCGTACCACCGACCGAAGTGTACTCGATCGGGAACGCGATCAGATGGTGGATACCAAATGGCAGCAACATCTTATCCAACGTACCGAACACGAACGTTCCGACCAGACCGCTGGTATTGATAAATGCGGTAATTCCCTGCAGCAGGGCACCGATGTACGGCCATACATAGTATACCACGATTGCGAGCGGAACGGAAACCAGAGTTACCATCATGATGACAAATTTCGTTCCTGCGAAGAATGCGAACATTGCCGGCAGCTTCGTATCTACAAAGCGATTATGCAGCCCTGCAGTTACCAAACCTGCGATAATACCGGAGAAGATACCCATATTATACGCATAGATGCCCAAGCAGCTCGACCAGAGAGCATTGAAGTTCATCGCGGCCTGTTCCGTATATCCGTTTGCCATCAACGCTTCGACCGTTGTGGTCTCTGCTGTCCAGCCTTCCAGAGCTGCCCAGCCTTCAATTCCCCTCATAAAACAGAAATACATGATCATACCGGCGAATGCGGCCCAGCCTTTTTCTTTCTTGGCTAACGTAAATGCGATCGCCACTGCAAAGAACAGCTGCAAATTGTTCATGAAGAAGAAGCCCAGATTGGACAACATCGTGAACAGATTATACAGAATATTCCCCTCTGGCAGAATGTAGTTCGTAAAGGCACTACCGATACCTACGAAGAAACCTACCAACACAAGCAGAATGATCGGCACCATCATTGCCCCGGCAAATGTTTGAAGTTTTGCCTGAATGTTTTTCATTGCTTGTTCCTCCTTTTATGTCTTTATTTTATCAGACATTGTCAAAAGAAAATGTGATAATACATGAATCCGGTTCTCTATCATTGTGGCAATTTCTAACAATTTGGCAACGGTTTCATTCTTTTTCGACCGCTAATTCCACGAGGGCCTCGTAGTAGATGGCACAGGCCTTCAGCAGCGAGGAAATACGCTGACATTCATTTTCCATATGTGGGCGGGGATCCTCTCCGTCAAAAGTCGCACCGAAGGCCACTCCGTGATCCAGCACCCGGGCATAGGAAGCACCGCCCTTGGTGAAGACCTGTGCCTCCTCGTGCATCACACGCGCATAGGCACGTTTCAATGCCTGGATCAGTTCGCTGTCCGCATCGACATACAGCAGGCGCTTGTGGCGCAGGATCTCCAGCGAGGCATGGTAGCGATCGGCGATCTGTGAGAGCCGTCTGCGCAACGCCTCTTCACTGACGCTCTTCACATAACGGACATCGACACAGACCTCGATTCCCTGCGCACAGGTGCTCATCGACATCACACACACCGAATTGTTTCCCATGGCAGGATCCTGCGCCGCCAGTCCGCTCTTCTCTCCATAAAAATCATCGAGGAACTGCTCGCGGATCATGGTGAGCGCATCCTGCAGGCCACCGGTACAGGATCGTGCCGCCAGATCTTTTACAAAGTGGAAGATGGCATTGTCCCCGCGCTGCGGATTGCGTGACAGCGCGCTCTTTCCTTTATAGTGCAGACGAACGCCCGCTTCCTCCTGCGTTTTTTCCACGGCCCGCTCCCCTGCGATGTCAAAAGGCAGCTCCGCCAGCAGATCGTCACAGACAAAGTTGACGCGCTTTGCGCTCGCCAGCGTGACGCCCTGCGTCGTTGGAAAGAGGAAGCGCACCTGCAGGATCCCCTTCTCGCCGTTGACGATCGGAAAGTTGCCATCCGGTGAAAATCCGCACAGCGGCTGCGGATTCTTTTGGAAATACCATTCCATACATTCCCATGTCGTCTCCTCTGCCCCGCCGGCGATGATGCGGATCGGATGGCGCAGCGGCAATCCCTGTTCCCGGATCAGCCAGGCCGCATACAATGCCGCCAACAGCGGTCCTTTGTCATCGTTGACCCCGCGACCATAAAGCAGATCCCCGTCCTGGCGCATCACGAAAGGATCACTGTCCCATCCCTTCTGATCCCGAGCTTCCACGACATCCAGATGTCCCAGGACACCGATGTAGTCCTCCCCTTCGCCCAGCCGGGCATCCAGCGCATAGCCGTCAAAGTCCCGCACCGAAAACCCTTTTTTTTCGGCAATCGCCGCAAATGTGTCAAACGCCTTCCGCACCCCTGTTCCAAAAGGTGCCTGTGGCTCGGCAGAGGCCGGATCCATCACCGAAGGCACGGCGACCAGCGCCGCCAGATCCTCCAGCAGCTGCGGCTTCCACATTTCGATCTTCTCTCTGATATCCATCGATTGATTCTCCTTTCTATCCATATGACATAAACGGAACCTTTCTCCCGATTCCGCTCTTTGCATCCGCTTTTCCGTCATGACCGCTGTTTCTCCGATTGCGATCTGCCGTTTTCACATCTGCGATGACCGCTTTTTCGATAACGTTTGACAAAATCCCTTACAAATCGCATAATTCTACATGAGGAGGGATGCCTATGATCAATAAGCGCGTTATGAAAATTGTTGAAGTATTGTTGAACCAGGAAACGTATATCACCATCGACCGCATCAGTGAACAGTTGTCCGTATCCAATAAGACCATACGAAACGATCTTCAGCTGGTCGATGAATGGCTGAAAGACAACCAGCTGCAGCTGGTCAAGAAGACCGGCATCGGCGTACGGATCGACGGTCCTCACAGCCAGAAGCTGCGCATCCTGGAAAATGTACGCAAACGAAACAAATCCGTTGTCGAGCACTCACCGGCAGCCCGCAAGACCTTCATCGGCATGCAGCTGGCCGCCTATGACAACTGCCGTATCTATGAACTGAGCGAACAGCTCTATGTCAGCCGGGCGACGATCCACAAGGATCTGCTGGCCCTCTCCAACGATATGAACATCTATGACATCACCCTGCACCGCAAGAACAACAACGGCATCAGCATCGAAGGAAAGGAAAAGAACATCCGTAACTTCCTGCTGGATCTGATGTTGAAGGATAACGGCTATCAGCTCTTCATCGAGCTGGTACAGGATGAGTTCCATCCCCGGGACGGCTCTTATGTCTTTGCCGGACTGGAAGCGACCGATGATGAGATCCATGACTTTGTCGCCTGTATCCTGCGTTCGCACAACCCATTCATCGAATCGCTGGACTTTCACTCCATCATCGTCATCCTGCTGCGCATCTACGCAGCCTATCTGCGCATCCAGGAAAACCACATCATCGCTTTGTCGGAAGAGTTCATCCGCGAGCTGGATGATGAACCGTTCTTCCGGGAAGCGCAGGAGCTGACCGACCGGCTGTCCAATCACTACCACATGGTGATCCCCGCCGTGGAGACCCGCTATCTGCAACTGTATTTTCTGGCGATGCAGAACACGCAGTCCATCAACGAAAGTGACCGTCAGGAAGCCAGCGAGCTGTGCGAACAGCTTCTGTCTTCATGGAGCGAACAGCTGGGCATTGCATTCACAGAGGACGAAGACCTCCGCAAGTCGATCTTTGCCCACCTGTGTCCTTCCATCACCCGCTTCCGTCACGGCATTCCCAACGAAAATCCGCTGATGCCGCAGATCAACGACCTGTATCATCATACATTAGAGGTCGTGAAAAACAGCATCAGCTGCATCGAGGAGCGCTTTCACTGCAAGGTCAGCGACGATGAGATCAGCTATCTGGCCCTGCATCTGGCCGCTGCGCTGGAGCGAATGAAACAGCCGCTGCGCACCGTGCTGGTCACCCATGGCGGAACGGCCGCATCAAGCGTCCTGCGCCAGAAGCTCATCCATCAGATCAACGAGATCGACATCATCGCACAGGAGAGCTTTCTGTCCATCCATCACTGTGATCTCAGTCATGCGGAACTGATCATCTCCACGATCGAGCTCTCTTTAAAAGAGAACATCCCGGTACTGCTCATCAATCCTTTGTTGCACGATTATGATATCCTTCGACTGAAGGATGTCGTCAAGGAATATTACAAAAGAAAAAACGATCCTATGAAACGGAAAACGGCACTCTCCAAGCAATAGTGCCGTTCTTTTTCGTTATACCGTATAGGAAGCCGCTACGCTGCTGCCGGCCTTCATGGCCGTATCCGAAGCCAGTTCAAACGACTTGTATGCATCGGCCTTCGTAAAGATGAGGATGACCGTCAGATCATAGCCCTTGCCTTCCAGATAGGCGCGATCCAGCTTCACCAGCGGATCCCCTGCCTTCACCTGCTGTCCTTTTTCACACAGGCAGGTAAAGCCGTTTCCGTTCTCATTGACCGTATCGATCCCGATGTGAATGAGGATCTCCATACCGTCAGCTAACGTCAGACCGACCGCATGGCTGCTCGGAAAGAGCATCGTGACCTCTCCGTCCGCACAGGCGCACACCGTATCGCCCGTCGAAGCGATCGCAAAACCATCGCCCATCATCTTCTGCGAAAATACCGGATCCTTGACCTCTTCGATCGGAATCAGCGTTCCATCTACTGCTGCCAGCAAGTCTTTCTTTGCCGGTTTCTTCTTAAATCCAAACATAGTTACCTCCTTATAAACCTTCTCATCTATTTCCATTATACACCACCGCACTTTGAAAGCGCATAAAAATATCTCTCTATTCTGCCATTATCTTATGGTAATTCCTGCCGCAATGTTGATAAATTGCCTGAATGTTAGGTAATGGGTTTCTCTTGAAACATATTGCGGAAAGCAGTCGCATCAGCGTAAAATAAAGATGTAAAAAAGGAGGAACTACTTATGAAGCACATTAAAATTGCTGCAGGTCTGGCACATGTCAACTATGGACGCATTGCCGACCTGGTCAAAGAGGTCAGTGACGCAGGCGCAGACTACATCCATTCAGATGCTGCTGACATGCACGACCTTCAGAACATGAAGCTGATGGGCGGTCATCAGATCATTGCCGGCATCCGCCCGGAGACGGACAAGCCGATCGAGTGTCACATCTACACCGTCAGCATGGATGAGATGTTCATCCAGCAGATCTACGAAGCTGGTGCCAACATGCTGATCATCCCGGCTGAGCATTTCATCGGCGCACAGTTAGCTTATATCATCAACTGGTGCCGCGAGCGCAAGCTGAAGGTCGGCCTGACGCTGGGCTGCTATACGCCGCTGTGCTTTGTCGATGAAAGCATCTACGATATCGACCGTCTGCACATCGTCACACACGGTGTCGATGAGACCGATGGAAAGGACAACTGGGGCTGGCGCAAGAGTGCCATTGATCTGGTACAGCGTGCCCGCAAGATGATCGATGAAAAGAACCCGAAATGTGAGCTGGCGATCGATGGCGGCTTACGTGCTGACAATATGGAAAAGCTGATCGAATGCAATCCGGATGTGATCGTTTTATCCTCCGCAATCTTTAAGGATCCGGAAGGTCCGGCAGCCGGTGTTGCCCGTTGCCGCAAGGCAATCGATGAAGCAGCAGCTAAATTCAACCTGGAATAAAAAGAACTCACTGAGTTCTTTTTATAAAGGTAAAACTGCCATGAAGACCATCATCCGGGATTATGCCTGGATCACATTCGCAGCAGCCATCACCGCACTGGCGGTCAACTTCTTCTTTTCATCGACCGGATTAGCACCTGGCGGGATCACCGGTCTCTCCATCGTCTGCTCCTCCATCTTCGGCATCGATGTCAGCACGATGTCCTTGTGTATCTCCATCCCTTTGCTCATCCTCTCGACGATCGTCTTAGGAAAGAGCTTTGGCATCAAGACCTTATACATCACTCTGGCTACTCCGCTGTTCATGAAGATCATTCCGACGATCGCCATCACACAGTCCTTAGCAGACATCCATCCGATCGTGGAACTGCTCGTTGCCGGAGCTCTGGGCGGCATCCTGGTCGGCGGTGCGATCGGTATTGCCCTGAATCATGACTGTGCAACCGGAGGTACCGATGTCATCGCCCTGCTCATTCAGCATGTGTTCAAATTTCTGAAACTGAGCGTGATCCTGTTCGTATTGGATGGCTCGGTCGTCGTAACTTCCGGCATCATTACCAACAGCATCTTCATTTCCGTCTTCAGCTTTCTCTCTCTGCTCGTCATCATCAAGACGATCAGCTTTGTGACCGAAAAAAAGCTGACAGCCTGACTTCTTTTCCAAAAGCAGTGTCGCAGACCCTGCTTTTTCTTTTCTGATTGCATTCGATACGGATGCATGTTAAAATAAATACAAAGATTATATTTTGTTTTTATTTTTAGGAGATGCCATGCCAAAGATTGCTTATTCCAAACAACAGCGTGAACAGATCCGGGAAAATCTGATCGTTCTCGCACAGGAGCTGATGTCCATTCAGGGCGTCCGACATACGACCATCGAACAGATCTACCAGCGGGCCGGGATCTCCCGCACGTTCTTTTACACCTTCTTTGCGAGCAAAGAAGATCTGATCCTCGAAATCATCTACTACCAGCAGCCGCTGCTGTTGGCATATGCGGAAAAACTGGTACAGGATCCCTCGCTGAGCTGGGAAGAAGCCCTAAAACGCTTCCTGTACACCTGCTGCCATGGAGAACGCAACAGGATCGTCCTTTTGACGATCACTGAACAGCAGATGCTCTTTCAGCGCCTGTCTCCTGCAAGCTATCAGCAGTTTCGCAGAAAACAGGAGCTGCTGTTTGGTGGCATCCTGGAGCGTTTCGGCATCGATCCCAGCATACGGCGGATCCACCTGTTTACCAACCTGTGCCTGAGCGTCTTGCTCATCCATCAGGCAATTCCCGACACGCTGCCTCTTTTGATCCCGGAGATGGCCGAAGAGACCACAGCGATCCAGATCTGTTCGATCGTCGAATGTCTGAAACAGATGTACACGGATACACAGCAGTCGAAACAGGAAGCATCTCTTTCCTCAGATGCTGCGTGTGAAGTGATAGATCCGATGAAATAAGGAGGTATGACCATGGGATTATTCAGCAAGTTCGTCAAAGGCCCGCAACCAGACATGGAGAAAAGCGAAGCAAATGCAAAGAAAATGCGCCAGCTGTTCGATCAGGCCGTCACGGATGGAGACCAATACCGACTGATCTTCGGCTATACAGAAGATGTCAGTCGATTCAATTTTGGCCTTGTTCATGGCAGCAAGACAAAGATCGGCAACCTGATCGTCGGCTGGCGGGAGGATACGAATACGATCGCCATCCTTCCCAGCGTTCCTGATCTCTCCCAATGCGGAGAGGTTACCTTCTATGCACACGACCAGATCTTAAAGGCCTACCGCAGCAAATATCCCACCGATGCGTTCGTCATTTATTCCGACAGGCGCAACTACATCAGCATTAACGCCTATGAGTGGCTGGATGACGAAAGTTTATACATCTACGTGTCACAGCCGGAGGAACTGGCTGCTTTCACCGAATTCTTCAACAGCCAGTTTGTCAAGAAATGATGCAGATCCCTTCTGGACCAAAAGGTGCTTTCTGCCGTTTTGAACCCATATCCTCTGTACGTTTGAGGATATGGGTTTCTTTTCTGTGCATAAAGCCCCTCTTTTTACGGCTGGCATGTGATCGTGCATCCATCATTTCCGCAGTGGCGAGATGCCCCATTTTCAGAGCGCATCACTCATATGAGACGCACAATGAAAACGATCCGGTGAATCCTCTCTCCGGATCGTCTGTATGATCATATTTCGTTTGAGCAGCCTTTGCTGTCTTTGAAAGGTCCTCAGTAAAACCAGGCAGTCAAAACACTCACTTCGTCTGTTTTTTCCTTTCGTAAACAGGTAGATCCACGCACCGTCCGCATCGATCGGTCGTTGCATGCCAGCCATTCGAGAATACGATCAAATTCTCACCGATATAGAGCCATGTATCTTCTGCTCTGCAACACCGCTTTGAGTTGTTTTTTCACCCTCATCTTTCGTTCCTTTTCTTACGGCCATAGGCCAGGATCGCGATGATCATTCCGGATACCGACAGCAGAGCAAACCACGACGTCGTCGCCGGATCACTTCCTGTCTGCAAACGGTCATTACTGCTCTCTGATGATTCGCCGGATCCCTGCTGTGCAGGATCGGACGGATCCGAAGGTTCTGTTGGATCTATCGTCGAATGCTCCTGTTCGATCGCACCGCAGACCGTACATACCCCATCCAGATATTGGTGGGCAGTCATCGGTACGACCGTTCCTTCTTCAAGGACGATGCCGCATGTTTTGCAGATCACATCGCCACTGTATCCTTCATTGGTACAAGTAGCTTCTCTTTCATTGATCCGTTCGATCTCTGCATGCCCTTTGGCTGGAAGGATCGTTTCTTCTTTCATGATCTCCTGTGTCATTGTTGCATCGATGAAATATCGATCACATTTTTCACAGTGCCAGTATTCAATGTTGCCCTCTTCCGTACAGGTGGCCGCCTTCTCTGTCACATGTGTTCCCACATGGACATGTTCCAGTTGTTCCTCTGCCACATAACCGCAGATCGTACAGTGTTTGTCGCTGTCCTCCGTAGCGGCTTCCATATTCCAGGTATGCGCTTCTCCTGCATCTGAATCGCCGCAGACGGTGCAGACATGATAGTGTTTTTCTGCGTCCGCATTGGCGCTCAGGTAATCGGCCGACCAGGTATGTCCTTTCGCCGGAATGACGATCC